>CANLBD010000100.1 GCA_947488215.1 Myxococcales bacterium
CGACGCGACCGCGCTGGGCACGCACTCAAACGCTTCGTTGCAGGCGTTGTGGCCGGCCGCGCAGACGCCCGGGAGGCCCGTTTCGCAGGGCCCAGCCATCGGCAGGCCGTCGTCCACCTCTCCATCGCAGTCGTTGTCGAGGCCGTCGCACAGCTCCTCACCCGGCGACGCCAGCGGTTCGCAGACGAGGCCCCCGTTCAGGCAGGCGCTCCGGCCATCGGCGCAGAGGCCGCGCGCGCCCGTGTCGCAGCGCTGGTCACCGCCAGGGTTCCCCTCGTCGACGCTGCCGTCGCAGTCGTCGTCCACGCCGTTGCACAGCTCGGCGCCGGCTTGAACGACCGGCGCGCAGACGAACGCACCATTGACGCACTCCAAGAAGGCGTTGGCGCACACGCCCTCGCCACCGTCGCAGGGTCGGCCTGCGCCCTCCACGCGCTCGTCCACGACGCCGTCGCAGTTGTCGTCCGCGCCGTTGCACAGTTCGGCGCGGGGGTCATTGACCGGGTCGCAGACCAGGCCGCCGCCGATGCACGCGAGCGCGCCCGCGCCGCACTGCCCGAGCAGGCCGGTCTCGCACGCCGCGCCGCCGCCAGGATTGCCGTCGTCGGCGCTCCCGTTGCAGTCGTTGTCGATGCCGTCGCACACCTCGGGGCCCGAGGGCACGCAGGGGTCGCAGGCGTCACCCACGCCGTCGGCGTCTCGGTCGGCCTGGTCGGGGTTTGCGACGTCCGGGCAGTTGTCCTCGGCGCAGCGGTCTCGCCCCATCCGCTCGACGCCGTCGCCGTCCGCGTCGATGCAGACGCCACCCAACGAGCGCTCGAGCACCAAGACGGAGTACGCCGAGCATGCCTTGAAGCCGTCCGAGCCCGCGCCACCCCAGCAGCCGCGATTTCCCGCCGCCGGCCAAGTGCCATCCGCAGCCTGAAGGTCTACGAGCGTCTTCGCGACGTCGTAGTACCAAGAGGCGGCCTCTTCGGGGAAGCCGTCGTTCGCAGGGTTACGCACGCCACCGATGTCCGAGGCGAGCACGAGGTTCGGGTCGTCGCCGTCCGTGACCTCGAGGCCCTTTGAGACCGCCCAAAGGTAGTAGTAGTAGCTGCTGTTGCCCCACGCAGCTTGGGGCGCGGCGATGTGGCTGTCGTACCGCCAGTTGTTGCGCAGCCACCCCATCGCGGCCTGTACCGTGCGATCATTCGCGGGTCGCTCGGCCAAGCGCGAGACCCAAAGCGCGCTCGCCGTCATCGAGCTGCTGCAGCCCGCCCAGCCCTGGTCGATGCGGTAGCTGTAACACCCCGCGCCGCGTGCGTGGTCCGGCAGCGGATTCGCGGCTGACTGGAGCACAGCGCGGTTCACGTTCACGACGGCACTGGCTGCGGACAGCCCCGCCAGCGCGAACTGCGTGGTGGACAGGTCGTTGTCGAGCTCAGGCGTGCCGTAGTTCCACCCGCCGCGCCGATTCTGGTTCGCGGTCAGATTTTGCACGCCGTTCGTGACCGCCGCGCTGACGTTGCGCACGGCGCCCACGTTGTCCGGCCCGCCCGTCGCCAGATAGAGGCTCGCGGCCATGAGCGACGCGCCGGTCTGGTAGGTCGCAGGGATGCTGCCGGGCTGCAAGCCCTCGTCGTTGTTCACCATGTACGCGACGGCGCGTCGAATCAGCGCTTGGTCCGCTGCCGGCATGCCCTGGTAACCGACCGCCGGCGCACCCCAGTCCGGGCTTTGGCGCTTCTCAAGAAAACACAGCGCCGCGAGGCCGTTTGCCTCACCCGCGATGTTGCCCGCGTTCTCGACGTTGCGAAACTGCTGCAGCGCGCGGTCAATCGTGTCGTTGACACGCCGACCAAAGGGCGTGACCACCGCGCCCGCCGTGCAAGGGGCGATGCAGGCAACCGCCGTCAGCGCCCAGCGCGCGGCGAAGGTTTTCTCCAGACTGCGAGCCATGCATGCCTCCGTGCGTTCAAGGCCGGGGCTTTACACCGTCGGCCCCGGCAAATCTACCGACTTGCGAGCACCGCGTCGACGCCGCGTGGCCGCGCCCACGATGAGCAGGAGAGCAAAGAATCCGCTGCCGGAGCGACTCGCGCCGACGTTGCACGCGCACCCCTCTGCCACTTCGCTGGCCTGCGGCTCGGCGCCGGCGTCCGCGGCAGCGCCATTCGTCGGCGGCGCGACGCCCACATCGCCTGCGCCGAACGCGTTGCCGCCGGTGGGCCCCGCTTCATTCGACGCGCTCGCGTCGAGCGGTGCACCGCTGTCCACGCCCGCATCTACGCCCGCATCCGCGCTCGGTGGCTCAGGGCCCGCGTCGGGCTCAAGCCAGTCGGCCACGCAGACCGCCACGTCGACCTCGACCTCGCACCGCTCACCCGGGGCGCAGCGCACGCCCGTGCAGGGCGAGTCGATGCAGCGTCCGTCGGCACAGATGCGTCCGGTGCCGCACACAATGCCGGCGCAGTTTGCGGGGCGACAGAGCGCGTTCCCGCTCTGCACCACGCAGGTCTCGCCCCCGGCGCAGTTCACGCCGAAGCATGGATCGGGTCGACAGACGCCGTCGACGCAGACTGCGTCGAGCGCGCAGGAGACCGCCGCGCAACTGTCGACGCAGACGCCGCGGCTGCAGGCTTGGCCGGCGCCGCAGGTGACGCCCGCGCAGGCGTCCGCGATGCACGCCGACGCCAAGCACAGCTGGCCCTCGGGACAGCCGAGCTCATAGCAGGTGTCGGCCACGCAGCGGCCCGCGGCGCATCGCTCGCCTCCGGCGCATTGCACCCCCGCACACGGGTCGACGCAGTCGCCGGTCGCAGGCTCGCAGCCCCAACCCGCCGGGCAGTCAGCAACCTGACAGGGCGCGAAGCAGGCGCCGTCACGGCAGACCTGGCCGTTACCGGGACACTCGTTCCCTTCGCAGGGCGCCACGCAGGCGCCGCGCTGACAGCTCTGCCCGTTGGGGCAGAGCGTGCCGTCATCGACCTGACCGTTGCAGTCGTTATCCACGCCATCGCAGCGCTCAACGGGCAGCGCACCGCAGCGGCCGCAAGCATTCCGCAGGCGTTCGTCGATTCGACCGTCGCAGTCCTCGTCGGAGCCATCGCAGGTCTCTTCGGCCGGTTGAGCCGCCGGCAGGCAGCCTTCGGCGCCCGCGAGGCAGCTCTGCTCACCCGCGGCGCAGGCGCCCGGCTGGCCCGTCACGCAGAGCCCCGCCGAGCTGGGGTCACCCTCATCGGCAGCGCCGTCGCAGTCATTATCGAGGCCGTCACAGACCTCGTCGGTCCGCTCGACGAGGGGCACGCAGCCGAGACCGCCGCCGGCGCAAACGCGACGCCCGTCAGCGCATACGCCAAAGAAGCCGGTGTCACAGTCGCTGCCCGCTTCGGGGTTGCCCTCGTCCGCGTCACCGTTGCAGTTGTTGTCGAGGCCATCGCACAGCTCGGCGCCCGGCACCGACCCGCCACCACACGTGACGCGCCCGTTCACGCAGGACGAGGTGCCACGGCCGCACTCACCGAGCAGGCCGGGGAGCGCGCACTCCAGCTCGCCGCCTGGGTTGCCTTCATCGGTCTGGCCGTCGCAGTCGTCGTCGAGTCCGTTGCACGCCTCGTTGACGGCGACGGCCGCCGTGACGCACTCCAAGCGACCTGCGCGGCACTCGAACATGCCCGTCGCGCAGTTACCGGCGAGGCCGGTCTCGCAGAGCTCGCCCTCGCCTTGCGCGGTCTCGTCGACGCGGCCATCGCAGTCCTCGTCGAAGCCATCGCAGCGCTCCGCGGCGGGGGCTGCCTGCGCCACGCACCGCAACCGCCCTTCGACACACGTCACCGCACCGAGGCCGCATGCGCCCTCGAGGCCCGTATCGCAGACATCGCCGCCGCCGGGGTTGCCTTGGTCTGTCTCGCCGTCGCAGTCGTTGTCGAAGCCGTCGCAGACCTCGGCCTGAGCGATGAACTGCGGGTCGCACACGAGCGCGCCCTCACGGCACGCGACGACGCCGACGCCGCACTGCCCGAGCCCGCCCGGCGCGCACGCGACGCCCCCGCCGGGGTTGGCCTGGTCCACTTGCCCGTCACAGTCGTCATCGCGGCCGTTACAGACCTCAACACCCGGTGCGGCCTCGGCGACGCAGACGACCAGGCCGTTGCGGCACGCGGTCGTACCCGCCCCACAAGGCCCGAGCGCGCCCGTGTCGCAGGCGAGTGCGCCCTCGGGGTTGCCCTCGTCGAGCTCGCCATCGCAGTCGTCGTCTTGGCCGTTGCAGAGCTCGTCGATGGGGGTGTTCGCGGCCACGCAGGCCTGTCGCCCGCCGACGCACGCGGTCTGACCTTCGGCGCAGCGGCCGTCACGCCCTGTCTGGCAGGCGAGACCGAAGCCGGCGAGGTCGTCGTCCACCTGGCCGTCGCAGTCGTTGTCGACGCCGTCGCATCGCTCGGCGACCCCCCCGACTTGGTTGCCACGGCAGACGAGCTGGCCGAGCTGGCACACGAAGACACCGCGACCGCAGATACCGGCGTTGCCCGTGTCGCAGTCACCGCCCACATCGGGCACGGCCTCGTCTGTCCGACCGTCGCAGTCGTTGTCTGCACCGTCGCAGACCTCGGCGCCCGCTTGGTTGACCGCCTGGCACTGGAGCGCGCCGTTCAGGCAGGCCGTGCGCCCGGTGCCGCACGCCCCGATGCCGGCGGGCAGGGGACACTCGGCGCCTGCGCCCGGCCCGCCCTCGTCCGCGCGGCCGTCACAGTCATTGTCTTGGCCGTCACAGAGCTCAATGCCCGGGTCGAAGAGGCGCTGGCATCGCAGCGCCCCCTGCGCGCATCGCGTTGTGCCTCGAGCACAGAGGCCCTGCGCGCCCGGAATCACGCAGTCGACCGCGCCGCCGGGGTTGCCCTCATCGGGCAGGCCGTTGCAATTGTTGTCCAAGCCGTCGCAGGCCTCGTTCCCCTCGGCCACCCGCTGGTCGCAGACCACGCGGCCTGCTCGGCATTGCGTGATGCCGTCCTCGCACACGCCGAGACGACCCGTATCGCAAGCTTGCAGGCCGCCGGGATTGCCGTCGTCGACGCGTCCGTCGCAGTTGTTGTCGGCGCCGTCGCAGACCTCGGCGCTCGGGTTCGCGTTGCGGACGCAGACCAGCGCGCCATTCACGCAGTGGCGCACGCCCGGGCCGCAAACACCCGGCTGGCCGCTGTCGCACTGACCACCACCGCCCGGGTCGCCCTCATCGACGCTGCCGTCGCAATCGTTGTCGCGGCCATCGCAGACCTCGGCGCCGGAGGGTACGCAGTTGTAGGGGTCGCACGCATTGCCGAGCCCGTCCCCATCGTCGTCCGCTTGGTCGTTGTTCGCTGCGTTGGCGCAGTTGTCGCAGGCGTCGCCCACGTTGTCACCGTCGCGGTCCGCCTGGTCGGGGTTCGGGACAGCGGGGCAGTTATCGTCTCCCTGACAGATGTTGTCGCGGTCCGCAAAGGCGTCACCGCACACACCGCCGAGGGAGCGCTGGAGGACCAGGACCGAGAACGCGGTGTCGGCCACGATGGACCAATCTCGGTGCCAAGCGCCGTTGCCGCCTTGCTGCGTGACGAGCGTGTAGGCGAGGTCGCTGTACCAGTTATTGGGCTCCTGCGGGTAACCGAGCGCGGCCATGTTTCGGACACCGCCGATGTCGTCCTCAAAGACGCCGCCGCGACCGTCATCCGTCGAGACCTCAAGGCCCTTCGAGACCGCCCACATGTAGTAGTAGTAGGCCCACGAGATGTTCGACTCGTACTGCCAGTTGCGTCGGACCCACCCGAGGCTGTTCTGGGTGCGACCTTCGCTTGCGGCGAGCCCTGCCAAGCGATAGCCCCAAAGCCCCGACGCCGTCATCGAGTGCACGCTGCCACCGCCGCAGCCACGGTAGGTGTGGCCGCCGTCGGGCCGCTGCGTGTTCTGAAGGAACGTCACGCTGCGCCCGAGCACATCGTCGGCGGGCGGCCACACGGCCGAGGCGGCTGAGAGGCCGGCCATGGCGAACTGTGCGGTCGAGAGGTCACCGTCACCCGCGGGCCCGTTGTAGTTCCATCCGCCCGTGTTGCACCCGCCGCCGCCCTGTGCCGCCTGAAGCCGCTGCGCGCCAAAGGTCACGGCTTGGTCGATCGTGACCGCTGCGCCCACGTCATTGGGTCCGCCGGTCTGTCGGAACAGCGAGAGCGCCATCAGGCTGCTCCCCGTACCGTAGCTGTACGACCCGCTCGTATTTCGGAGGGCGCCGTCGTTCGCGATCATGGCGGCCATCGCGCGGCGCAAGAGCGCTTGGTCTGCGGGGCTCGCGTTGCGATAGCCGACCGCGGGCGCGTTCCAGTCGGCGCTCGCGCGCTTCTCAAGGAAGCAGAGCGCGGCTAAGCCCGTGCCTTGGTTGCCGTAGGCGTCGGACCATGCGCCACCGCCGGCTTGCGTGTTGCGGAAGTACTGCAGGCCACGGTCGATCGTCTGCGAGACGCGGTCACCGAATGGCGTGCGAAAAGCGTGGCTGACGCGAGGCGCGAGCACGCAGAGGGCAAGCGCCAGTGAGAGCCAACGAAGCGAAACCCTTGAGACAGCGTGCGTGACCACGTCCACCCCCGACATGGTTAGGCCGCTCCTGCGGGGCGTCAGCGCCTACGGCGACGTCGTGCCAACGCGAAGAGCAGCGTCATCAAGCCCACGCTGACCGACCCGCGGCTGTTTGTCGAGTGGCAACCGCAACCGGCCGCTCCGCCGCCTCCCCCCTCGGGGCCAGCGTCGAACCGCGTGGGCGGCAGGCCATCAGTCGTTGAAACGTCCGGCGGCGGCTCGAAGTCGGGCAGGACGCGGGCGTCCTCCTCGGCCGAAGCGTCCATGTTTGCGTCGAGGCCGCCGTCCATCGGCGCGGCGTCGCTGCTCGTCGCTGCGTCCGTCAGGCCGGCGTCGGCCGGGGGCTCACCCATCGACGCGACCCAATCAGGCACACACTCACCGCGCGTATCCGTCACTGCACACCGCTCGCCCACAGGGCAGCGGACCGCACTGCAAGGGCTATCGGCGCAAGTGCCGTCCACGCAGGTGCGGCCGGTCGGGCAGACGACGTCTACGCAGCGATTGGCTCCGCAGACGGCCAGGCTGTCGCGGACGAAGCATTGCTCATCCGCCCGACACTGCACGCCGAAGCAAGGGTTCGGCACACACGCGCCATCGGCGCAGAGGGCGTCGAGAGGGCATGCCACGGGGCCGCACGACGCGACGCAGGCGCCGTCACGGCAGGCGAGCCCCGCCTCGCACGTGAGGTCGGCGCAGGCATCATCGGCGCAGGCGCCCTCCACGCAGCGCTGTCCAGCGGGACAGCCGGTTTCGTAGCAGGTGTTCACGACACACAGGCCGCGCGAACAGGCCTCGCCGGCGGGGCAGGTCACGCCCTCGCAGAGATCGACACAGAGGCCGTCCACACAGCGCGTGCCGTCGTCGCAGCGTCGCGCCTCACAAGGGGTCAGGCACCCGCCGCCGCTGCACACGAGACCCTCTGTGGTGCACTCGTTGCCTTGGCACGGCGCCGAACAAACGCCGCCCGCGCACACCAAGCCGTCGTCGCACAGGTCGCCCTCATCGACGGTCCCGTCGCAGTCGTTGTCCACAAAGTCGCACCGCTCCGCGGGGACCGGGCCGCAACGCCCGCATGCGTTCCGCGTGCCCTCATCGAGGGTGCCGTCGCAGTCGTCGTCCTCACCGTTACACGTCTCGTCCGTGGCCTGAGCGTCCGCCTCGCAGGCGGCGCCGCCGTCCTCGCAGGTCGTGTGGCCGAGCGCGCAACGCCCGGGCAATCCGCTCGCGCACTCGATTGAGCGACCACCGCCCCCTTCGTCCGCGCTCCCGTCGCAGTCGTTGTCGAGTCCGTCACAGACCTCGTCTGTTGCGAGCGCTTGCTGAGCGCACACGGTCGCCCCTTCGGCGCACAGGCGAACGCCCTCACCGCAGACGCCCACAAGGCCCGTGTCACAGGTCTCTCCTTCGCCGGGCACAGCCTCGTCGGAGTTACCGTCACAGTCGTTGTCGAGACCATCGCAGCCCTCGTCCCCCGGCGCTCCGCCGCCCTCACACGTCAGCTCACCGAGCGCGCAGACTGCGCTGCCGACGGCGCAGACGCCGCGCTGGTCGGGGATCTGGCAGGGCAAGCCCGCCTCCGGGATCGCCTCGTCGAGCACCCCGTCACAGTCGTCGTCCTCGCCGTTGCAGGCCTCATCTTCGCGCGCGCCCTCAGGGCGGCAGCCGAGCGCGCCGAGCGCGCACTCGTATCGACCCATCGCGCACGCGCCGCGCAAGCCGGTCGCGCACTGCTGGCCGATGCGCGCGTCCCCCTCGTCCACGATGCCGTCGCAGTCGTTGTCAAGCGCGTCACACAGGTCCTCGCCCGGGCTCGAGAGGGCGTCGCACGCGAGCACGCCCTCCTCACAGCGGGTGCGCCCGCCGCCGCAAATGCCTGGACGCCGAGTATCGCAGGGCTCACCACCGCCCGGGTCGCCGTCATCGACGGTCCCGTCGCAGTCGTCGTCTTCGCCGTTGCAGATATCCGGCGCGAGCTGATTGAGCGCAACGCAGGTCAGCGCGCCGTCGATGCAGTCAAAGTTGCCGGCGGCGCAGCGTCCGAGCGCGCCGGTATCGCACTCTGCGCCCTCACGAACATCCGACTCGTCCGTCTGGCCGTCACAGTCGTCGTCGACGCCGTTGCACACCTCGGCGACGGGGCTGGCGATCGAGCGGCACTGCACCGACGCGTTACGGCAGAAGGTCCGCCCCTCCGCGCAAGCACCGAGCGCTTCGGTCAGGCACGGTTCGCCCGCCTCGGGGTCACCCTCGTCGATCTCGGCGTCACAGTCGTCATCCTCGCCGTTGCAGGTCTCCAGCTCGGGCGCGCGGAACGCGATACACAGGCGATCACCCCCATCGCACGCGGTCTCGCCGTCCGCGCAGATACCGGGGATGCCTGTCTGACAGGCCGCGCCGAAGCCCGCCAGGTTGTCGTCGACCATGCCGTCGCAGTCGTCGTCCACGCCATTGCAGCTCTCGGGGCGTCCGAGCAGCTCGCCGCGGCAGTTGAGTCGACCCAGCTCACACGCGAATCGACCCTGCCCGCACTGCCCTGCGTTGCCGGTGTCGCACGCCTGGCCGACCTGGGGGACGGCCTCATCGGTCCGCCCATCGCAGTCGTCGTCGACCAGGTTGCACGACTCTGGGCGCGCTTGCACGCCGCCCAAGCACACCAGATTGCCTTCGATGCAGGTCTGCGTCCCCGTGCCGCAAGCGCCAACGCCCGGGACAACGCAGTTCGCGCCGCCGCCAGAATTGTCCTCGTCGATTTGGCCGTCACAGTCATCGTCGAGTCGATTGCAGAGCTCCACGCCCGGCGCGTCGTTGCGCACGCAGCGGAGCGCGCCGGCGACGCAGCGGGCCGTGCCTGCGCCACATTGACCCGGCTCGCCCGTGTTGCACGGCAGGCCGCCTTCGGGGTTGCCCTCGTCAACGAGGCCGTCGCAGTTGTTATCGAGGCCATCGCAGCGCTCACCCGACGGGTTGTTGCGTCGTTGGCAGGACACCGCCCCGCCCACGCAGAGGGTGTATCCGTCCGCGCATACGCCCCGCTGCAGCGTGTCGCAGGGGCGGAAACCGTCGGGGTTGTTCTCGTCGACGGCGCCGTCACAGTTGTTGTCGAGCCCGTCACACGCTTCGAGCGCAGGGCTCACACGGCGCACGCACAGAAGCTGACCGCCGATGCACGACCGCTCGCCGTTGTCGCAGATGCCGTCCTGCCCGGTGCTGCAGAACGCGCCGCCGTTCGGGTTGCCCTCGTCGAAGCGCTGGTCGCAGTCGTCGTCGCGCTGGTTGCATTGCTCGGGGCCCGCGACACGGCAACGATACGGGTCGCAGGCGTCTCCCAGCCCGTCTGCGTCGTCGTCGACCTGCGTCGGATTCGCTGCGTTGGGGCAGTTGTCGCAGGCATCGCCGATGCCGTCTGCATCGCGGTCGAACTGGTCTGGGTTGGGCAGGGCAGGGCAGTTGTCGTCGCCCTGACAGACGCCGTCGCGGTCGCCCAGATCATCTCCGCAGATGCCGCCCAAAGAGCGCTCGAGCACCAGCATCGCGAACGCAGCGTCGACGGACGCGTTGAAACAGCTCCGGGGCGCGGCGCACGGCCACGTGCCGACTTGCTCTTGCGTGGTCACGAGCTGGTACGCGAAGTCGTAGTACCAGCCGCGAGGCTCCTCAGGATAGCCATCGGTGGCCGGGTTGCGGCGCCCACCGATGTCGTCCTCGAACGTGCCCGGCTGCCCGTTGTCGACGAGGGCCTCAAGCAGCTTCGCGCCCGACCACAAGTAGGCATAGTAGGAGCCCAGCGGCTCGTTCGCCTGCGTAACGAGAGGCGTGTCGTCCGTGTAGTTCGTGTCGAGCCACACGGCGGCCGCCTGCACGCTCCGCTCGGCGACGCCGAGGCCGGACA
>CANLBD010000101.1 GCA_947488215.1 Myxococcales bacterium
CAGGCGCGCGCCGCGCTAGAGGCGGCCGCGCAGGTTCCGGGCGGCGGTAGCGCCGAGGCCTACAACGACTTGGGCCTCGTCTATCACGAAGCCGGCGACTTCGCGGGCGCCGAGGAGATGTTCCGCAAGGCGCTCTCACGCTGGCCGGAGATGGTGTCCGCGCACTTGAATCTCGGGAGCGCGCTCAAGGGTCAGCAGAAGTATGCCGAAGCTGAGACCGCGATGAAGCGCGCCCTCGAGCTCGACCCGGCCAATGCGGACACCCAGTTCAACCTGGGCATCCTGTACCTCGATGGTCAGCTCCCGGGTATGGAGCCGCTCGCCCGTTTGGAGCAGGCCGTGAGCTGGTTTGAGCGCTACAAGCAGGCCGCCAACCGCGGCGCCTCTGCCACGCCCGACCCTGTCGAACAGTACCTGGCTGAGGCCCGCAAGCGCATCGAGGTCGAGCGCAAGCGGGCAGACTCGGCAAGAAAGACCGCCAAGGACGCTGCACCTGCGGCGCCGACCGAGCCATCTGGAGGTCAGCCATGAGCCGTCAAATCTTCGTCGCTCTCGCGCTCGTCATCAGCCTCGCCGGAACGGCTCACGCGCAGGACAAGAAGCGTGATAAGGGTCGGGCCCGCGTCATCCAGATCGAGGCGCTCAAGGTCGAGGGCCAGATTCAGAAGCCCGAGGCGTTTTACATTCTTCAGAAGGGTGAGGTGAACTTCAAAGGGCTCGACCCCAAGAAGTCGTTCTTGCCCGAGATCATCGAAAGCGTGGAAAAGGAACCGTTCTGATGCGCAGGATGGAGAACCGGCGGACGCCGGCTGCGGTCCAAACCACGAGCGGACGTCTCAGCACGGCCGCGCGCGGCATCGAGCGGAACCAGGAGTAAGTTGGCATGGCGCAGCCCACGGGCCAGAAGATCCTCCGGATCGGCATCGTTCAGAACGGCAAGATCATCGAGGAGCGGTTGCTGCGGAAGCGCGGCACGGTCTCGATCGGGCAGTCGCCCAAGAACACGTTCGTCCTGCCGTCGTCACCGTTTCAGCGAAGCTTCACGCTCTTTGACGTCAAGGGCGGCTCGTACGCACTGAACTTCAAGGGCGACATGGACGGGCGCGTCTCGGTCGAGGACGCGGTCCTCGACCTCAAGGCCGTCGTTCAGCGAAAGCTCGCGGACCAGAAGGGCGACCAGTTCTCCCTGACCCTGTCGGAGAAGAGCCGCGGCAAGGTCGTCATTGGCGACGTGACGTTGCTCTTTCAGTTCGTCGTCCCACCGCCGCCGCCGTCGAAGTTGCAGTTGCCGGCCAACGTGCGCCGCGGCCTCATCTCGAGCGTGGACTGGAACCTGACGAGCGCGCTCCTCGGGGCGATGCTCGTTCAGGGGACACTGGTCGCCATGGCGTGGCTGTACGACCCGCCCGCGAAGCCGCGCGGCATCGAGGTCATTCCGGACCACGTCGTTGAGCTGCTGACCCAGCCCAAGAAGAAGGAAAAGGTCGCGAAGAAGGACGAAGCGAAGGACGAGGGCAAGAAGGACGAGGTCGCCGAGAAGGTCGAGGCGCCCAAGAACGAGCGTCGCCCGGCCGTCAAAGAGCCCGAGAACCAGCAGGCCCGTAAGCCGGACAACACGCCGGCGGCGCCCGTCGACCCGAACGCCCGCAAGGAAGAGGTTAAGGCGCAGGTCGCCAACAAGACGATCCTGAAGTTCCTGGGCACGACCGGCGAGGGCGGCGCAGAGTCAATCGTCGACAAGCTCGCGGGTGGCAGCCCGGACGTGAACATCGCGACCGCCTTCGAGGGCGCGAACGGCGTCCAGGTCGCCGACGCAGCGACGCAAGAGCGCGACCGTCGCCGCATCTCGGCGAACGGGGGCGCGGGCAACGTGGCAGGCCTCAAGGAGAGCGACATCGCGACCAAGGCGGGCGGCGCCGTCGACACCGGCTCAAAGGGCGCCGAGGTGCAGGTCAAGGCCGTCGTCAAGGCGAGCGAGCCGAGCGAGACGTTCGGCACGGGCACGCTCGACCAGAACAAGATCAGCGAGACCGTGAAGCGGCGCATGGGCGCGGTGAAGAGCTGCTACGAGAAAGAGCTCAAGCGAAACCCTCAGCTTCAGGGCAAGATCGCCATGCAGTTCACAATCGAGGAGAGCGGCCGCGTCGGCGACGTGGTCGTCAAGCAGGACACGATGGGCGATCCGGCGGTCGGCGAGTGCATCAAGGCGGCCATTTCTCGTTGGCGCTTTGACAGCCCGGAGGGCGGCTCCATCACGGTGGGCTACCCGTTCATCTTCTCGCCTTCCAACTGATCACACGTCGGGTGAGTCTTTGATTGACCCTGCGGGGTCTATTCGTTAGAAGCGACCCGGGAGGCGATGGTGATGCGAAAGGTCAGAACCGGACTGCTCGTCGCAGCGCTGGCGCTGTGCAGCGCTGCCGCCGGTATGGCCGCGACCGCAGGCCAGCCCGAAGACGCGCGTGCCCAGCCCGCCGCAGCGGACTCGCTCCCCGACAAGGACGAGGCGCTTGAGGCGGCGCGCAGCGCGGTCGGCGAGATGGAGGCCGCGCTCAACGACTCCCAGCGGAAAGAGGCGTCGGCGATTGGGGTCAAGGACTTCATGCAGGTCAACTGCGTCGCCGAGAAGATCAAGGCGATGAAGGGCCTGCTGCAGATCGCGGACCTGGCGCGGCTGTCCCTCGAAGAGGCCTTCAAGCAGGGGGACGCGAAGCTGGTCAAGCACAACCAGACCAAGATCTCGCTCGCGCGCGCCCGAATCCGCACGTTCCGCGGTGAGGTCGACAACTGCGTCGGCGAGATGAGCATGTACACGGGCGAGTCGGTCACCGAGGCGACGATTGACTCCGACATTCGCGAGGACGACCCGACCGAGGGCGAGATCCTGGCGGGCGATCCGCTCGAGAGCGAGCGGCCGTATGATATGACGCCCAGTATGCCCCAGTAGTGAGGACGATGTTTCGCGCGCAATCTCAGGGGCTCCCCACGCTGCTCGCTGCAGTCGTGATGAGCGTGTGCGTGTCCGCGCGCGCCGAGGGGCCAGGGATCCGCAATGGCGACATCGTCGTGCACCCGCAAGCGACCGGCGCAGTCGGGCTCGACAGCAACGTCTTCTACGAGGACGCGAGCGAGACGCCGGTCAACGCGACCGTGACGCGCGTCGGCCTCGGGGTCGGCGTGGATAATCGCCACCCGAACAAGGTCGCGCTTGAGCTTGGGACGGACGCGATGTTCCGTTTCCTGTTCGCTGACGGGGACGCTCAGACTGTGCGATCGGTCGAGGCGCGCAACGGCTTCGACGTCGCCAAGGTGGACGCGACCGTCGGCCTCCTGCCACGCAACCCCTTCACGCTCGAGCTCAAGCTCGAGGGCAACTACAAGGACCGGCCGGCCTTCGAGGACACGACCGAAGGCTACCAGCGCGTTGAGGTCCGTCCAGGCTTCGACCTGCGTTTTCGGCCGGGCGAGAACCCCGACTCACGCCCGCTTGAGCTTCGCTTGGGCTACCGCGCGCAGGTCGTGCGGCTGCTGGACTGCACGGCGCTCGGCATCTGCGCCGCGGACAAGACAGCGCACCAGCTCCGTTTCCTGACGTCTTGGAAATTCTTCCCGAAGACGGCGCTGTCTCTCGACGCGCGCTGGACGCTCGTGGACTTCGACCGCAATGGCGGCGCGCCCGTCGCGGTGGAAGGTCAAACGGGCGCTCAGAACCGCGACGGCATGCCGGTTGAGGCGGCGCTCGCCCTGAAGGGTCTTGTCACACGGCGGATTTCAACGACGCTCCGTGTCGGCTACAAGAACACCTTTAACGACCTCGGCGAGTCCTTCAGCGGCGTGATTGCGACGACGGAGGTCCAGTACGCGCTGGAGCCCTCACTCAAGCTGACCGCAGGCTACAACCGCGACGCGCGCGACAGCAGCTACTCGAACTTCTATGTTCTGAACCAAGCGTATTCGACCGCGGAGCTCTACTTCTTTGGGCGGTGGAACATCGGTGGGCGCTTCGGCTTTGACAGCTATGACTTCTCGGCAACCGCCGGCGAGGCGACCGTGCTCCCGCGCGAAGACCCTGTCCTGACGTACCGCGTCCACGGGGGTTACAGCCCCAATGACTGGCTCTCGGCGCGCTTGTCCTTCGAGGGCGAGAATAACCGCACGGACTTCTTCATCTCCGAGGGCAGCCCGAGCGCGTACCACCGCACCGTGGCGCTGGCGTCGATTGAGGCGAAGTACTGACGTGAGGCTTCGAGACCTCTTGGGTCTAGTCGGCTTCGTGGCGCTGCTGAGCGTTGCCGGTTGCGGCGGCGGTCGGGGGACCCGGTCCGAAGGTTCGCCGGTCACGCCGCCTCAGCCGGACGCTGAGATTCTGTTGCAGAGCGCGACGCTCGGGCCTTCGGATGTCATCGAGATTCGTGTCTACGAAGAGCCCCGCCTGAGCGGGGTCTTTCGGCTAGACCCCGACGGGACCGTCCAGTTTCCCATGGTCGGCACGGTCAAGGCAGCCGGTATGACGCCAGGGCAGTTCGCTGAGCATCTGACTGCGCAGTTGAAGACCGGCTTCATTCGGAACCCGCAGGTGACAGTCCTCCTGAAGGAGCTGAACTCGAAGCGGGTAATCGTCTTTGGGCAGGTCGCGCGGCCCGGGACTTTTCCGTTTCAAGAGGGCATGACGGTGATTCAGGCGCTCACGATGGCCGGCGGCTTCAAGGACCTGGCGGCACAGGACAAGACGGTGCTGACCCGCGTCGTCGATGGCGTAGAGAAGCGATTCGTCGTGCCCGTCGAAGCCATTGGGCTCGGGAGAGAGCCGAACCTTGCGCTCCAACCCGGCGACATCATCTTCGTCCCGGAGACTTGGCTCTAAGGCCACGGGCGACCACGCCGGCGCGCAGGCGTGCGGGTGTGAGGGCGAGCTTGATGGCCTGAAACCGCGCAGGTGAGGGCGTTCGGGGGACTGGCCCGAGCTCGGGGGAGAGTGCGTTGAGCGCACGCTCAAGCCGCGTGGGCGTGGGACAGCGAGGCGCGTCGACGAGGTCGGTCGAGGCGAGGCGCCGTAGGCAAACGTGCCAGGCCGCTTCGAGGTCAAACCGCTTGACTGAGGCGCTGAGAGCGTCGAGCGAACCGTCCGTCTCGGCCTCAAGGGCGCGCAGGGCGAGCGCGAGGTCGACGAGGTCAGCCAGGTCTGTCGAGAGAGAGCCTTTGCACTGATTCACGAGCCAGAGCACGACGCGGTCCGGCGCGCTGGGGTAGAGGACGTCTAGGCCAGACAGCACGCCGGGTCTTGCTCGCGCGTAGACGAAGAAGCCCGATGGACCGCCCCGGTGTTGGGGCTGAGGGTGCCGGTGGAGCTCGAGGAGCGCGTCGTCCCACGCGAAGCCCGCCTCGTAGGCCGGCTCTCCCTGATAGCGCTCTGCGCGCGGCGCTTGAACGCGTGTCGCACTGCGCGACCACACCGCGTGGACGTGCGCCCACGCGGGGTCGGGCAGTAACAGGTCGAGATCGGAGACACGTCGCGCACCGGGATCGCGCAGCACGTTCTCAGCGATGTCGAACCCCTTGAAGACGAGCGGTGGGGGGGCGGTCTTCGGCCACTGCGCGGCAAAGGTGCGGGTCAAACGCAGCGCGTGGCCCGCCTGCGTGGTCCAGATTTGGCGCGCGCGCGCCTCGGTCGGCTGGTCCATCGGAGGGCGAATATGGTAGACGAGGCCCGCGACGCGGTGGGCTTCGGCGACCGTCAGCGCTGACGCGGGGAGCCGCGGCAGTGGCTGGCCACGCAGCCAAGCCCGCAGCAGCGCGACGAGAGTATCGAAGTCATCCACGCCCCCATCGTGGCGCGCGTTCAGCGAGAGGGCAACCTCGCACTCGGCTGAGACAGCGCGGCGCGGCGCGGGGTCAGATGCGGGACAAGGTCCGTCTGGACCGGAGCGCGACATGGCAAGGATTCTGGTCACCGGCGGCGCCGGGTTCATCGGCTCGCACCTCGTCCGAGCGCTTCTGGGTCGCGGAGACGACGTGGTCGTCCTCGACAACTTCGCGACCGGACGTCGGGTCAACCTCGAGCAGGTCGCTGGGCAGTTTGAGCTCGTCGAGGGGTCTTTGCTTGATCCCGACGCCCTCGCGCGCGCCCTTCGGGGTGTAGAGGCCGTGCTGCACGAGGCCGCGCTGCCGAGCGTGCCGAAGTCCGTCCAGTTTCCGCTTGAGACGCACCGCGCGAACGTCGAGGGGACGCTGGCGCTGCTCGACGCGTGCCGTCGGCTGAATGTCGGGCGCGTGGTCTATGCGGCGTCGTCTTCGGCGTATGGCGACCAGCCCGCCGAGTACAAGGTGGAGACCCTGACGCCGCGGCCTCTCTCGCCGTACGCCGTTCAGAAGCTCGCGGGGGAACACTACTGCGCGGTCCACCACCAGCTGTACGGCTTGGAGACGATCGCGCTGCGCTATTTCAACGTTTTTGGGCCCCGCCAAGACCCGAATAGCCAATATGCGGCGGTCGTGCCTGCCTTCGTGACGCGGATGCTGCGCGGGGAGTCGCCCATCGTCCACGGCGATGGGCACCAGTCTCGGGACTTCACGTTCGTGGAGAACGTCGTCGCGGCGAACCTCGCCGCGCTGGCAGCGCCTGCGAGCGCGTGCGGGCAGGTCTCTAACGAGGCGTGCGGTCAGAACACGTCGCTCGTGCAGCTGGTCGCGTGGATCAACGAGATCTTGGGGACGTCGATCCCGAGCGAGCACGTGGAGAGTCGTGCGGGTGACGTGCGCGCGTCTTGCGCGGATGTGAGTAAGGCGCGCGCGGGGCTGGGCTTCAGCGCGCGCATCGACGTCCGCGAGGGGCTGGCGCGCACAGTCGCGTGGTACCGCGACGCCGTGGCGACAGGGAGGGCGTGAGCATGAGCGAGAGCGAGAAGAGCCCGGAGTCGTGGAGCGGCATCGGCCACTACCTGGCGGTCGTCTGGAAGTACAAGTGGGTCGTCCTCGCGTTCGGAGCGCTCGTTGTCACCGCAACAGTGGTGTTCACGCAGCGTCAGCCGCGGATTTACGAGGCGGTCACGAACTTGATGATCGACCCGAACGCGCCGCAGTACTTGCCGACGAGCAGCGGGCAGGAGGTCTCGCCGCTCGGAACGGCCAACACGTGGAACACGCGCGAATACTTCGAGACGCAATACCGCATCATTCGGAGCCGCAGCGTCGCGGCGATGGTGGTCGAGCGCTTGGGGCTCGCGCGTGACCTGGACTTCTTGGGGGTGACGCGTATCGAGGACCCTACGGAGCAGGCAGCGGCGCTCGCGAACGCCGACCCCGTCTCGGTTTTGGTCAGCCGGACGCAGGTTGAGGCGGTCGAGGCCAGCAACGTCGTCCTTGTGAAAGTGCGCGATACAGATCCCGCACGCGCGGCCAAGCTCGCGGACGCACTCTGCCACGCCTACGCAGACGCGAATCTCGACCGAAAAATCTCGTTCACGGGTGACGCAGCGCGCTGGCTCGCGACGCAGGTGGGGGATGGCCGTAAAGAGATCGACGACGCCGAGAACGCGCTGATGGCGTTCAAGCAGAAGAACGGCATCCTGACGGCGTCGCTCGCGGACAAGCAGAACCAGCTCGCAGCGCGGGCCCTCGACGCCGACCGGCAGCTCCGCGAGGCGCGCCAAGAGACGACGCGGCTCTCGGCAGCGCTCGACCAGACCAAGCGCCTCGACGCAGCGACAGTCGAGTCCAGTGTCGACGAGGTGCTGGCGAACGGCCTCGTGCAACGGCTGAAGGAGCAAATGGTGTCGCTCCAAAATGAGCGCACGGAGCTGCTGAAGCGCTACATGGAGGGCCACCCGGACGTGAAGACGTCGGACGAGAAGATCGCCCGCGTGCGCGAGGCCCTGACGCGCGAGGTGCAAGGTATTCGGCAGTCGATGGAGCGACGCCTGCAAACGGCGTCCACGGCCGAGCAGAAGCTCGCGAGCGACGCGGCGGTGATCCAACGAGAGATGGAGGCGCTCAACGCGGTCGAGCTTGAGTACAAGCGGCTCGAGGCCGCCGCGCAGAGCCGCAAGGACCTGAACACGCAGCTCATGGTGCGGCAGAAGGAGGCGCAGCTTCAGGCCGAGGCGCGCGCGAACAACGTGCGCATCTTGGACGCTGCGCTCGTGCCTGAGCGTCCGGTTTCTCCGCGGCTGTTCGTGAACCTCTCTGTGGCGCTGCTGATCGCTCTCTTCGGGGGCATTGGCCTCGCGCTGCTGATCGACAGCCTCGACAGCTCGGTCAAGAACCAGGAGCAGCTCGAGAAAGAGTTCGGCCTGACCTTCTTGGGGCTCGTGCCGAGCATGCGGCCGCAGCGCCGCAAGAAAGGCAATCGCTTCGAGCCGACGGGGCCCATCGACCCCGACCGGTATGTGCTCGACTACCCGCACAGCACGGCAGCGGAGTGCGTTCGGACTGTGCGGACGAACCTGCTTTTCATGGCGCCCGAGCGAGAGCTTCGGAAGCTGCTGATCACAAGCGCTGGCCCGCGCGAGGGCAAGACGAGCACCTCGGTCAACATCGCGGCGACGATGGCGATGTCCGGGAGTCGGGTGCTCCTGATCGACTCGGACCTTCGACGGCCTCGGATTCACCGCATCTTCGATCTGGAGAACAACCGTGGGCTGAGCAACTTGGTGCTCGACCCTGAGAGGGATTTGGCGACCGTGGCGCAGCCGAGCGGTGTGGAGAACCTGGACATCATGTGCTCCGGGCCGATCCCGCCGAACCCCGCCGAGCTGCTGCACACGGCCTCGTTTCATCGCGTGGTCGAGCGACTGCTGGAGCGCTACGACCGCATCATCTTTGATTCACCGCCCGTGTGCGCGGTGACGGACGCCCTGATCTTGGGCAATGTGTGCGACGGCGCTGTGCTCGTTGTGCGCGCCGGCCAGACAAGCCGCGAGATGGTCAAGAAGGCGCATCGGCTGCTCGCGGACGTCAAGGTGAACGTTTTGGGCGCGCTGTTGAACAACGTCGACGTGTCGCGGCGCGGCTACGGGCAGTACTACTATCAGGAGTATCGCTCGACGGGGTACGGGGCAGATGGGCGACCCGCTGAGGGGACGCCGCCGCAGGGTTGAGCGGGTCAGGTCGCTGCCCTCTGGCGTGAGTCAGAGCTTGTGCCTGAAGTGTACGAGCCGATAGAACTTGCGCGGTCCAGGCGCATAGAAGAGCGCCACCCCGAGCCCCAAGCCCAGGGTCGTCCAAAAAAGAACGAACGTGGGCAGGCGATAGAAGAGGTCCTCGGTCCACATCAGGAGACCGAAGGCCGTCAGGCCGCAGAAGGTGGCCCACAGGTCGTCTTGGGCGCTCGCATCGTTGATACGCGGGAGCGCGCGCCACATCGACCGCAGGGCGCCGACGAAGAACGCGACGAAGAGCGCGAAGCCCACGAGGCCGTGCTCGGCGAACAGCGAGAGCCAGGTGTTCTCAGCCGAGCCGAGGCGCACGCGCGGCCGGTTTTTGATCGGGCGCTGGTTCTCAGTCGTCTGCGCGTGCAGACGCAGCGCGCGCGCGCCGACGCCGAGCATGAGCCGCTCAAGGCGGACACCGCTGAGCAGCTCCGCCTGACGCTCGTAGTCCTGTCGCAGCTCGACGCCGATTTGGGCGAGCGTGTAGCGATGGTCGTTCGCGAGGCTAAAGGTGAGCGTGAGCGCAGCGTATGCGACGGCAGCGGCGATGGCGAGGCGGCGGCGCGCGCGCCACAGGTATACGCAGAGGGCGATCGCGAGGCAGAGCAGGCCCGCCTTGCGCCACGCGAGGAGCGCGGTGCCGACCAACGCGAGCGTTGAGACGCCGTAGAGCGCGCGCTGCAGGTGGGTCGTCGCCTGACGCAGGCGAGCGACCGCGAGCGGCGTCGCGAGGACGACGAGCGCCGAGAGGACCACCGCCGTCGCAGGCCGCGCCTGTGGGCCGATAAACTCACCGGAGACCCGCGCCTGCTGGAGCGCTGAGAGCGTCGCGCTGAGGCCAGCGGCCGCCGTGCCGAGGACCAGCGTGTTCACCAAGAGGGTCCGCCGTTCAGTGACCAGGCGTGAGTTCAGCATGATGTAGAACACGACGACCCCATTGCAGACGTACCACCCGAGGCCTTTGAGAGCTTCGAGCGGGAAGTGGCTGAGGGGGACGAGCAGCGCAGTCAGGGCGACGAAGCCGAGGAGCGGTGCATCGACAGGGGTCTGCAGCGCATACATCCGCTTGTCGGCGCGGTCGCGACGGAGCAGATGCCACGCCGCGATGCCCAGCGGCATCAGGTAGATGGGGTTGATGCGCACGCTGCCCACGGGAAACGCGAGCGCGCGCTGGACGTCGACGGGCAAGACCAGCACGGCGAGCAGCAGCCACGCGCCAAGAAAGCCGGTCGTGAAGATCTTCTGCATCACGCGCAGAAAGGTCAGCACGATGAGGTTGAGGTCCATCAGCACGTTGCGGTGCTTGATGTAGAGGACCTCG
>CANLBD010000102.1 GCA_947488215.1 Myxococcales bacterium
GTGCCACGCCGTGCCACAGGCGGAAATCACGACGCGGTCGATACGACGCGCCTGCTCAGTCGTCATCCGAACGTCTTCGAGCACCACGCCGCCCTCTTCGCGGCTGATGCGCCCGCGCAGGGTGTCCGTCATGGCGCGCGGCTGCTCGAAGATCTCCTTGAGCATGAAGTGCTTATAGCCGCCCTTCTCTGCTTGCGAAGGCGTCCACGTGATGGTCTTGCTCTCGCGCTCGATCGGTGTGCCGTCGAGCCGCGTGAGGCGGTGGCCGTCGCGCGTGAGCTCGGCCATCTCGCCCTCGAAGAGGAACACGACCTCCCGCGTGTGCGGCAGCAGCGCGGGGATGTCGCTCGCCAGATACCGCTCGCCTTCACCGATCCCGATGATGAGCGGGCTGGAGTTCTTCGCAACGACGATGCGGTCGGGCTCACGCTCGGACGTGACGGCGATGGCGTAGCTGCCCTGAACGTCGGCGAGCACACGCCGCACGCTCTCAAACAAGGCGACGCCCGCATCGACGTGTTCCCGGATCGCGTGGCTCAGGATCTCGGTGTCTGTCTCGCTGCGGAACTGCGCGCCGCGCGACTGGAGCCGTGCGCGGAGCGCCAAGTGGTTCTCGATGATGCCGTTGTGAACGACGGTCACGGGCCCCGCGTTGTGCGGGTGGGCGTTCTCCTCGGACGGTCGACCATGCGTCGCCCAGCGCGTGTGCCCGATGCCGACGGAACCGCGCACGGGCGTGGCCTTCAGCGCCGCTGCGAGCTGCGCCAGCTTGCCCACCGCGCGGACGACCTGCGTGCGACCGCCGTCGAGGACCGCGACGCCGGCCGAGTCGTAGCCGCGGTACTCCAAGCGCTCGAGCCCGCGTACGAGGATGTCCGCGCTCTCCTGATAACCAACATAGCCGACGATCCCACACATGGCTCAGCGCCCTCCCCGGGTGTCGCCCGGCGTCTTGTTCTTGGCCTCGGCCTCGCGCGCCTGCCGCTTGCGCTCCACCCACCCCTCGACCACCTTCGTCGGCGCGCGCGTCAGCGCGAGCGCGCCCGCCGGCACGTCGTGCGTGACGGTCGTACCGGCGCCCACATACGCGCCGTCCCCCACGGAGACGGGCGCCACGAGCTGCGAGTCCGAGCCGATGAAGGCCCCGGCGCCCACCCGCGTGCGGTGCTTGTGCACGCCGTCGTAGTTGCAGGTGATGGTGCCCGCGCCGATGTTCGCGCGCGGTCCGATCTCCGCATCGCCCAAGTAGCTCAAGTGGCTGGCCTTGGCGCCGTCGCCAAAAACCGCCTGCTTCGTCTCTACGAAGTTGCCGATCTTGACACCGCGCCCGAAGCGCGTGCCCTCACGCAGGCGAGCGAACGGCCCGACCGTGCACTCGACGCCGATGTTCGACGACTCCGCGACCGTGTAAGCGTGCAGCGTGACGCGGTCGGCGACCTGCGTGTTCGACAGGCGCGTGCCCTGCTCGATGTAACACTCCCGCCCGATGCGCGTGGTGCCGAGCAGCGCGACGTCCGGCTCGATGACCGTGTCCTCGCCGATCTCGATGTCCGCGTGCAGCCAGCAGCGCGCAGGGTCAACGAAGGTTACGCCAGCGCGCATCCATCCGCGCCGCAGACGCGCCTGCATGCGCGCCTCAGCCAGCGCGAGGTCTGCGCGGTCGTTCACGCCGTTCAAGTCGAGCGCCGCGTCACCTTCAACCGTCAGCGTCTCGACACCGAGGCCCGCTGTTGCGGCGCGCTCGACGAGGTCCGTCAGGTAGTACTCGCCTTGCGCGTTGTCGCGCCCGAGGCTCCCGAGCGTGTCGCGCAGAAAGCCCGCGTCGATGGCGTAGATGCCCGCGTTCACGTCCCGAATCCCACGCTCTGCAGGCGCGCAATCCTTGAACTCTCGGATCCGCACGAGCTTGCCTGCGTCGCGAACGAAGCGACCGTACTGAGCGGGGTCGTCGAGGCGCATGCCCAGCACGCGCACAGCGGCAGGCAGAGCGATCAACGCCTCGAGGGTCTCCGCCGTCACATTAGGCACGTCGCCGCTCAGGACAATGACGTCCCCCTCGAAGCCTTCGAGCTGGGGCATCGCACACAGGACCGCGTGCGCCGTGCCGAGCTGTTCCGCTTGGGTCGCGAAGGCAACGGGCGCCTCGGGGAACGCGGCGCGCAGATGCGCCTCGACCCGCTCCCGTTGGTGTCCCAAGACCACAACGACACGGTGAGCGCCGAGCGCGAGCGCCGCCCGCACCGGGAAGTCAACCAGCGGTCGTCCAGCGACCGGGTGCATGACCTTCACAAGCGAGGAGCGCATGCGCGTCCCCAGCCCAGCGGCCATGATGACAACGGCGCGGGGCCGCGACAGTGAGAGGTTAGACGACATGCTGCGACACCTTGCCGACGCTGATGGCCGCAATCGGTAGCGGCCCCGACGTGCGCCTGTCAATCGCGGCGCCCGCAATCCGCACACGCATTGCCGCTGGACTCCCGAGGCGTGAACGGCGACATTGCGCCGCAAAGATTGGAGTGACCGATGAACATCAAGTCCGACAAGATCTGGCTCGACGGCACGCTCGTGGACTACGAGAACGCGACCGTCCACGTCCTCACGCACACGCTCCACTACGGGTACGGCGTCTTTGAGGGCATCCGGGCGTACCGGCGTGCGTCGGGCGAGAGCCACATCTTTCGGCTTCGGGAGCACATCGAGCGGCTCTACGAGAGCGCCCACATCCTGGGCCTTGAGATCCCCTACGCCCCCGCGGACATCGAGGCCGCGTGCGTCGAGACGCTGCAGGCCAACAAGTACCCCCAAGGCTACCTGCGGCCGCTCGTGTTCCTGGGGAGCGAGGCCATGGGTCTCGGTGCGCTCGGCAACCGCGTCCGCGTCGCGGTCGCCGCGTGGCAGTGGGGCGCGTACCTCGGCGAGGAGGGCCTGCGGAATGGCATCCGTGCCAAGATCTCGAGCTTCAACCGCATGCACCCGAACGTGAACATGGTGAAGGGCAAAATCTGCGGTCAGTATGTCAACAGTGTCATAGCCAAGCGCGAGGCCCTCAAGGCCGACTACGACGAGGCCATCATGCTCGACACTCAGGGCTTCGTGTCCGAGTGTAGCGGTGAGAACCTGTTCATGGTCAAGCGGGGCCAGGTCGTGACCGCCGCCTACGGCGCCTCGATCCTCGGCGGCATCACGCGAGATACGGTGCTGCAGATCGCGCGGGACCTGAACATTCCTGTGCAGGAGCGCGGCTTCACGCGCGACGAGCTCTACACGGCGGACGAAATCTTCCTGAGTGGCACGGCCGCCGAGCTGACGCCCGTCCGCGAGGTGGACGACCGCCGCATCGGCTCGGGGCGCCCGGGCGAGATCACCGCTCTGATCTCAAAGACGTTCTTCGACATCGTCCGCGGCGGGCACCCATCGCACCCAGAGTGGCGCTACGCCTACTCGAGCGAGGCCTGACCAACGCGCGGCACGCAGAGTGCATGGCGATCGCTCCGGACGCCCAGCGAACGGAGTCAGCCATGGGGACCGCGTTTCTTCGAGACTTGGAGAACTATCGTCGTGGCGAGACCGGAAGCGCGCCGGCGGCGCTGACGGACCGCGTGCTCGGCGCATGGATTCACCACGACAACCTGCTTGAAGGCGAGAGCTTCTCGCCCCAAGAGATTCGCGCGGCGCTCTCGGGCGCGGACGCCGACTTCGACAGCTACCTGCACCCGCTCTTCGCGCGGATTCGCCGCTATGCCGACGCGGTCCGTGGCGTATGGACGCTCGCGGGTCAGGGACCAAGCGCCGTCACGCTCGACGCGCTCAAGCGGCTCAACGCTGAGCTGAACCCCGACCCGGCAGACCGCGGCGGGCTCTATCGCCAAACGTCGCCGGTGCATCGTGACTACTTTCAGGCGATCTGCGCGGCCGACAAGGTGCCGTATCACCTGCGCAAGCTCTTCGAGCAGATCGAGGCCGAGGCGGCGACGACGATCAACCCCGTCGCGCTCGCGGCGGATGTCCACCACCGGTTGATGTTCGCGTACCCGTTTCGCAAGCAGCCGGGGACGACCGCCCGCCTTTTTACGAACCTGATGCTCTTGGCCCACGGGTACCCACCCGCCATTCTGCCGGGCGGCCTGCGCGCCGAATACTATGCGGCGCTCGACGCGCCGGAGCCTGTGGCGCTCGCGCGCCTCTATCGCAGCGCAATGGCGAGCTATTTGGAGAGCGTAACCCCGCAGCGGGCCGCGCAGGTGCCCCTGATGCAAGCCGCGCGCTGAGTCGTCCTGCCAGTCAAGGCACGTCGACCTCGTCGACGAGCATCGCGCCTCGCCGCGCGCACTCCGGCCCGGCAAGCGCCCCCTTGAGCCGGTCCCGGTCGAGGGCTGCCGCCGTGTCGCGCGTGATCGAGACGCGCCCCACGGGGCGAACGGCGCGGCGCTGCTCATAGGCGCCTGCTTGATTCGGCGCGACGGACGTGCCGATCGCGAAGAGAACCATCGTTACGCGCTTGAGCGCGGCGTCTTCATCGAAGAGCGGAAACACGCCGTTTGAGGCGCTGAGGCGACCGAGCAGCAGCCACCGGACCGAGTCACAGACAGCGGAGTCCCGCGTCTCCGGGGTCACGTCGCGCTGGAACCACACCTCAGCCTCCGAGGGGCTTGGCCATCGAACGCGCTCGTCGGCCTCTCGACGCTCTGACCGAATCAGGTAAACGCCGAGCGCGCGCTCGACGGCATCAGCACGCGTCTGTGCGGCGGCGCCAGAGGGCGCCATGAGCGCCACAGCGCAGCACAGCGCGCTCAGAGCCTTCACGCCGAGGCTGACCTCAGCTAACTTCGCGCCATTCGACGTCATGCCGCCATTCTGGCCGGTCTTTGCACGGCCGTCATCGTCCTTGCAGCGTCGGCGCACGCGGTCGCCGCGGAGAGCGCGACGCTGTTCGATGCGCGACGCTCAAGGTCCGCTCTCTTTATTGGCGCAGGTCTCGTCAGCGGCCGCTCGGGGCTGCAAGCCCCGCCGTCGCGAGTCGATGCGCGCCTCGACGGCGTGCCTCGGCTCGCGCTGGGGCTCGAGGCCTGGCCCGTAGAGCATCTCGGTGTGCGCGCTGCGCTCGAGTTGGGCCTCGGCGCACGACTCCAGGGGCCTGAGCGCGGCGACCCCGCGATTGACTTCAACGAGACGCGCTTCGAGGCCTTAGCGCGCTTTCGAGCCTTTGTGAACCCGCGGTCGGACGCGCCGGCTCTGCTCGTGGGGACGGGCGTCCGTATCGACCGCACGTCGGCGAGCCACCGGGAACCCGCGCTGCTGGTCGACCGCCTCGTTGCTGGCCCCGTGGCTGAGCTCGCGTTTGAGTATCCCTGGATGCAAGGCGACGTCGCCGCGCGACTCGCGGGCCTCGTCGGCCTGCCATTCTTCGTTCAAGAGCCGCACCGCGACTCCGGTGATCCGACCGGACGCCTGGGGCTGGGCGGGCGCCTTGAGGTCTGGTCTCGAATCGCGGGCCGTTGGGGGCTCTGGGCGAGCGCGGATGTGGCCTCGACCTCGCTGACGTTCCGCGGCGAGGGCACTCGAGGTCTTGGAGTGCGTGAAGCCGAGACCCGTGACCTTCGGCTCCAAGCGCTGCTGGGTCTGCGCTGGAGTCTGGCCCGGCGCGGCGCAGGCGCTGACCTCTAGGGGCCGACGTCCTCGGGGGCTTGCGACGCATCGGCAGCGGTCGCGTCGCTCACGGGAGGCGCGTCGACCAACGCGCGAGGGCAGCAGACGTCGTCGCTCATCGGCAGGTCGCACGCCTCCGGCGCGGGCATGATAACCGAACAGCCCAGGTCACCGGGGCGAGGATCCCCTTCCTCGCGCCACGCGATCCACGCACTCAACATCCTGAAACCACACGCACTTTCTCGCCGAAAGCAAGCGACCGCATGGGTTCCACCGGGCACGAGGCTTGACGCCGACAGCGCCCTGAGCAAGCGGCTCTCCCCCGGTCGCTCAAGGTCGACGAGCGCCTTGGCGCCCAAGTAGTTCTCCTGCAGCGCCGCGGCGTCCGGGGACACGACGAACTTAAAGTCCCCCCGCGGTTCGCTGTGGCAAAAGTTGCCCTGACTACACCCGAGCCGCTCGAACGTTGGCTGGATGTGCGCCGCATAGTCGTCCGCACGCGGCCGCTCATCGAGCGTCGCGCGCTCGATCTCTCCGCCACAGGCCGCGGCCAGCAGGGCGCCGCTCAGAGCGCCACGGCGCGCCTCAAGCCGAGGGCGGCGCATGCGCTTGCCAAGCCGTGAGCAGCTCATCGCGCTGAGCGCCGAGGTCGTCGGGATGCTTGACCGGCACGAAGCGCGTTTCAGGCCCCTCGCGACACACTCGAAGCCACTGCGTCGATACAAACGCCGTCAGCTCCCCGACGAGGCGCTCAAACTGGATCACAGTTTGGTCGTCCACGCGCTTTTCCACCGCGAACCACGTCAGCGGGTGGGCCCGCTCGAGCGCGCTCGCCTGCAACCAGAGAGTGTTGGTGTTGAAGACCGGAAGACGCGCGGGATCGAAGCTCTCTGGGAGTCGGAACGCCTCAATGATCTGCGGCCGCCCGTCCACCAAGGCGGGCGCGCCGCCGGCGTCTCCGGGTCGCTTGTCTACGAGCTCGACGGACGCGTCGACGCCGGCCCGCAGATGATGACCGAGGAGGCGCAGGTCGAGCGTAGCGGGCACGTTGTCTACGTTGCTCATGAGCAGCGTACGGCCTCCACGGTCGATGAAGCGCTGAAGCAGGCCGCTCCGCCCAATGCACTCGACCAAGTCGCCGTGCCCCGGACCGTAGAATGACGCCGCGCCCGAAGCTTCACGGTACACGGCACCCGAGGTCTCAAGCCGCACCGACCACTGCTGCTCAAACATCCACACGCGCTCCGGCGGGTAGCCAAAGTAGTCGTTGGCCTCGAGGTGCGCGAGTGTCGGGCCTGTCGTCGCGCGGCTGTTCATCAGCACCACGACCGGGGGCTCGGCGCCCACGTGTTGGGCGACCCGGAGGGCGTCCGCCAGCTTTAGTCCCAAGAACGAGTGGGCCTCGTCGACCGGCAGCACGCCCTTGACGACCCCACCGAAGCGGGTGGCCATGCCCCCATTCAGCACGACTAGGCCGACGTGCCCCGCGCGCACCGCCGCTGCGCCCAGCTCGACCAGGGCTGCGTCAGCGGTGTGTGAGAGCGCCTCCGGCCTGCGCAAGTCCACGAACTGCGCCTCGTCCACGGGCGCGATTGCGCCGCGGACGCAGTTTCGCGTCCCACCCAGCTCACCCGCGAGGTAGGCGGCCCGAAGCGCGTCTAGTCGGCGAATCCCCGGCCCGAGCGCGTCGAGCAGCGCGACCTCATCTGCCGCAAGCGCCGCGAGCAGCGAGTCCGCGGTCACAGCGCGACCTCGTCCGCCTCGCCCCGCGCATCCGGCGGAACGACCTGCGGGACGAAGCCGGTGCCCACCACGAAGAGCTCGACGCTCTCCGTGCGCGTGCTCTTGGGCTTCACACGCCGCGTCTCTTTGAACAGGCGCCGCACGTCCTCGAAGAAGCCCTGCGCGTCTTCGCCCTCGAAGACCTTACAGACAAACGCGCCGCCCGGCTTCAGGGTCCGCGTGGCGACCTCGAGCGCGCGGCGGCAGAGCTCGATCGATCGAACGTGGTCCGTGAATCGGTTGCCGCTCGTCGCTGGGGCCATGTCACTCGTGACGACGTCGAACGGCGCGCCCATCGAGCGAATCTCGTCGTCTGAGAGCGCGAAGGCGTCGCCGACGACAGCCTTTGCGTGGCCTGGCAGGTTGACACGCACGCTCTTCAGGTCGACGCCCGCTACGCGCCCGTTGGGTCCAACAGTCGTCGCGAGGTACTGCATCCAAGACCCGGGGGAACAGCCCAAGTCGAGGACATGCTGTCCACGCCGAAAGACCTGCCCCTTTTTGTCGATCTCCTCGAGCTTGTAGACGCTTCGCGCGGCGAAGCCCTCACGCTTGGCCTTGTGGAAGAAATGGTCCTGCCGATGGTCCGACCGATTTTTCACGGCGCGAAACTGCACGACCTGTGGACTGGACGCAAGCGCTTGGACCTTGCGCAGGCGCGCCCGAAGGCGTGTGCGCCGCTGCTGCTCCATCGCGGGCCGCGCGCGCCGACCGCTTGGCCACGCCACCACATCGCCCTCTCGGACCGATGCGTCTAGGCGCACAGCCGGCACGTCCATGAGCCGCGTAGCTTGGGTCGCGTGTTGCAACACCGCCCACTGCCCTTCGACGCGGTCAACGACCCACAGGCTGGCCCATAGCGCGAAGACGCTCAGCATGGCGCGCCCTCTGGGGTGACTTCAACGCCGACGCGACCGACGATGACTACGCGAACGTTCGGCATGCCGAGGAGAGTCGCAGCGCGCGCAACGCCCTGAGCCGCGCGTCGCTCTCCTGGCGTCGGCGGCCCACCCGGCCGGACGGAGACGAGGGTCCACGGCGTTTCGCCTCCTTCGGCCAGCAAGCGCGCGAGCAGTGCGCCCGGGCGTGTGCCCGGCCCGAGGCGCTCACCGAGCGCGAGCGTCACAGCCACGTGGTCGTCGCGGTGACCGAGCAGCGCCGTCTCACCCACGGAGACGCGGTCACGGTACATGGCCCCGAGGCGCTCCGCGTGAGAGGCCGCGCCTTCGTCGAGCTGAGGCGCCTGTGCCGCGTGCGGCGTGCGGTGGGCGTCCCGCGCACGGGACGCGAGGGCGAGCGCCGCGCGAACCCTCGCCGCCTTAACGGGGCCGACACCGGGCATGCTGGGCAATCCGGCAACATCGCAGCGCGCCAGCGCCGAGACGCCCCCGACTTGCCCCAAGAAGCGGTGCGCTAAGCCGAGGGCGTCCTCGCCGCTCCCTCGGCCGGTGCCGAAGACAATCGCGAGCAGCTCGGCGTCCGTCAGCGCATCCGGGCCCGCGTCAAGCAGCCGCTCTCGCGGCCGAAGCGCGACGGGCAGATCTCGAAGGTTCATGGTCAACCTCACTCGCCGTGATGGTCAACCCGAGTTGCGCGGGGCGTGCCATGGGTCGAGGCGAGGCGCCGAGCGGCCCTAACACGGGGGCGTCCAGAAAGTGGACGTCCAGTTTCTCGTCAGCGTCCAGAGTCGGACTACTCGGTCTCGCGCGCGCTGAAGACGCCCGCGCCGCCGATGACGCCCCCCTCGGGGTTCACGCCGCCGACGCGCTCGAACGTCGAAAAGATGCCGTTCGCGTCACAGTCCAGGTTGCCCGAAGCGCGCGCCGTGAAGCGCGAGCCGACGCCCGTGCCGACGGAATCGTACGAGTACCAGTAGTAGTGGGGGTCATCGATGCCGAAGTTGAGCGCCTGCCAAGTCGGGATCTCGTCCCAGATGCCGGGCGAGTTCTGCGGCAGACACACGTTCACGGACTGCCCGCGTCCGTTGTCCTGATTGCAGCACGCGTCCTGACCCGGGGTGGGCGAGGCGTCGAGCGGGAACTGGGCCTCGATGCGCGCGCCGAAGCGATTGGCGTGGTCGCGCTCGTAGTAGGCGACGCTGCCATCGAAAATCTTGCGCAGGTTCATCAGCGGTTCGGTTGTCTTGGACCGTCGCACGTACTTGGTGAACGCCGGGATCGCGATCGCGGCCAAGATCCCAATGATCGCAACGACGATCATCAGCTCGATCAGCGTAAAACCGCGCGCGCCCTGTCGCACTCGCATCGTTCTCTCCTCCATCTCGGCGTCCCCCACCGGAGGGAGTAGCACGGACGCCGGCGACCTTTCAATTCTTCGCGCATCGAAAAAATGCGTTCGGACTGCAATCGAGACAAAAAAAAAGACCGGCACGAGGCCGGTCTCTCTTCACGACGGACGGCGCAGAGCGCCGGTCAGCCGATTACCACCAGAACGTCGCGCCGACGCCAGACTGGATGCCGAAGATGTTGATGTCACGGCTCTCCGGGGCGGTAGCCTTGGTGGGCAGGATGCCGCCCTTGTCACCGGCCATGGCAACGCTGATGCCCGTCTCGTAGTGGAACGAGACGTGCTCGTCGGCGAACCAGTAGACGCGCGTCGGGATGTCGAGGCCGAACTGCGTGACGTCCTCGGTGCCGGCCTTGCCCATGGCGAGGTTGAGACGACCACCGACCGAGAACGCGGCCTTGTCCGCGCGGAGCGCCATGAAGTGAGCGCCGACGCCGAGGTTGATCGTGTTGACCCCGTCCGCGTCCTTAGCGGGCACGAAGTTGTCGACGCTCAGGATACCCTCGATCGCGAGGTTCCCCGTGCCGTAGTTGAAGGCGAGACCGCTCGTGCCACCGATTGCCGTCGCCGCGCCAATGCCCTTCTTGCCGTCGAGCTCGACCGCGCTGGCGGTGCTGATCCCGAGAGCGGCAACCGCCGCAACACCACTGAGGAAA
>CANLBD010000103.1 GCA_947488215.1 Myxococcales bacterium
CGCGTCGTGATTTCCGCGTGTGGCACGGCGTGGCACGCGGGTCTGGTGGGCAAGGGCTTTATCGAGGCGGCAGCGCGCGTGCCGGTCGAGGTCGACCTAGCGAGCGAGCTGCGCTACCGCGACCCCATCATCAACGACCGCACGCTCTTCATCGCTGTGAGCCAGTCCGGCGAGACCGCAGACACCCTCGCCGCGCTCCGCGAGGTCAAAGCGCGCGGCGCGCGTGTGTTGTCGGTGTGCAACGTGATCGACAGCTCGATTGCGCGCGCCTCGGACGACCTGGTCTACACGCACGCGGGGCCGGAGATCGGGGTCGCGAGCACGAAGGCGTTCATGACGCAGATGCTGGCGCTCCGGCTCTTTGCGCTGTGGTTCGCTGAGCGGCGGGGGGCGATCGAGCCAAAGACGCTCCGCGCCGAGGTCGACGCGCTCGTTCAGCTCCCTGGGCTGATCGACGCCGTGCTGGAGTGCGCACCCGTCGTGAGCAAGGTCGCGCGCAAGTTCATGAACGCGCGGGACTTTCTCTACCTGGGCCGTGGCGTGTGTCACCCCATCGCGCTCGAGGGCGCGCTCAAGCTGAAGGAAATCAGCTATATCCACGCCGAGGGCTACGCCGCTGGCGAGATGAAGCACGGTCCCATCGCGTTGATCGACGCGGACATGCCTGTCGTCGTCCTCGCACCGCAGAGCAGCCACTACGACAAGATCGCATCGAATCTGCAGCAGGTCCGAGCGCGCGAAGGCCGCGTGATTGCGGTGGTGACAGCCGGCGACCACGCCCTCGATGCAATGATAGACGAGCGCATCGAGATCCCCGCCGTGCATGAATCGCTCCTGCCGTTCGTGACCACCGTTCCGCTGCAGTTCTTGGCCTACGACATCGCCGACATGAAGGGGACGGACGTCGACCAACCGCGCAACCTCGCGAAGAGCGTCACGGTCGAGTGATGCCGCCTTCGTCGACCGCCAGCGCGCCTGACCTGCTCGCAGGGCTCAACCCAGCGCAGCGCGCGGCGGTGACGCACCACGCAGGCCCGCTCTTGGTGCTCGCGGGGGCCGGCAGCGGCAAGACGCGCGTGGTCACACACCGCATCGCGCTCCGCCTGCGCGAGGGTCTCCCTGGGCACCATGTCCTCGCGCTGACATTCACGAATAAGGCCGCCGCCGAGATGCGCGCGCGGGTCGACGCCCTCACGGGCGGCGCTTCGACGTCCCCGAACGTGGGCACCTTTCACGCGACCAGCGCTCGCCTCCTCCGTCAGTGGGCGCCGCGCATCGGCCGCGGCGCGAACTTCACGATCTACGACGACGACGACCAGATCGCGGCGATTAAGCGCGTCCTCAAGGCACAAGGGGTCGGGGAGAAGTCGGTCAAGCCGTCCGAGGTGCGGGAGGCCTTCGATCGAGCCAAGAACGAGGGCCGATTGCCCGAGGCGGGTGACCTGCCGCCGACCTTGCTGGCCGCCGGCGGTGCGGGGGTCGCCGACGCCTACGAGGCTGAGCTGCTCCGGTCAAACGCGCTCGACTTCGGGGACTTGATCCTGCGCGTCGCGCAGCTCCTCGAGCGAGAGCCTGAGCTCGCGGCGCAGCTCCGGCGCCGCTGGCCTGTGGTGCTCGTCGACGAGTTTCAGGACACCAACCCTGCGCAGATGCGCTGGTTGCGCGCGCTCTCGCCGCCGGAGACCTGCCCCGATCTGACGGTCGTCGGCGATGACGACCAAGCGATCTATGGTTGGCGCGGCGCGGATGTCCGCAACATGTTGGCGTTTGAGCAGACATGGGCGGGCGCGTCCGTGGTGCGCCTCGAGCAGAACTATCGCAGCACAGCTCACATCCTCGCGGCCGCGAATGCCGTGGTTGCTCACAACACGGAGCGCCTGGGCAAGACATTGTTCACGGACGCTGGGGATGGGCACCGCGTCGAGGTCGAGGCCTTCGAGAGCCCGCGTGACGAGGCCCGCTGGGTCGCGGGGCGCGTCCGCACGCTGTGCCGCGATGAGGCGCTCGGGCCCGGGGATTTCGCCGTCCTGCTCCGCACCGCGTCGCTGTCACTCGATCTCGAGGAGGCCTTCCGCGCTGCAGGCGTGCCCGCCGTTCAAGTCCGCGGTCGCTCGTTTTACGACCGCGCCGAAGTCCGCGACGCCGTCGCCTGGCTTCGGCTTGCGGTGAACCCCCATGACGACGTGGCCTTCCAGCGCGCGATCGGGGCGCCGAGTCGGGGCGTGGGGGAGACCTCGCTCGAGGCCTTGTCGAAGGCTGCAGCCGAGGCGCAGCTCTCGCTCTATTCGCGTGCACTGATGCCGCCGGCGTCGATCAAGGCGAAAGCGCGGGGTGCGCTCGCGACATTTTCGAGCCTGCTCGATGAGCATCGCGCGCTCGCAGCGTCGCAGACCCCGCTGTCTCAGGTCTCGCAGACCGTTTTGGCCCCCCTCCTCGAAGCGATGCGGGCGCAAGCCTTGGCGACCCGGGACCGGAGCGAAGAGCTGGCGCAGCGCGTCGAAAACGTCGAGCGCCTGGTCGTGGCGATCCGAGAGTTCAGCCGCGAGCAGCCCGACGCCCCGCTCGACGCTTGGCTCGAGCGGGTCAAGCTCGTCTCCGACGCGGACGCAGTGCCTGAGGGGACCGCCGTTTCGATGCTGACGGTGCACGCTGCGAAAGGCCTCGAGTTCCCGGTGTGCTTCGTCATCGGCTTCGAGGAGGGCACCTTCCCGCACGCGCGCGCGCTACGAGACGGCGAAGTCGGCCTCGACGAGGAGCGCCGTTTGGCCTACGTCGCGATGACGCGCGCGCGCCAGCGCTTGACCCTGTCTTGGTGTCGAGAGCGACGGACCTTCACCGAGACGCGGCACTGCACACCGAGCCGCTTCATCGGCGAGGTACCGACCGAGCATATCGAAGCGCGTGTCGAGCCCGAACCGAGTCGCGCGGTCGCGAGGCCGTTCGGAGGGCTACGCGGTCGCAGTGAGAGGTCGACGCGCCGCTCGAGCGACGCCGACCTCTACGCCGACCCGGTCTACGAAGACGACACCGGCGGCGACAGTCCTTGGCGCGTGGGCATGTGGGTCTGGCACGGGGACTTGGGCCGTGGGCGCGTGGTGGGCGTGTCGCGGGGCGTCCGCACGACTCTGCAAGTCGAGTTCGATGGTGTCGGGCGGCGCTCCGTCATCGCGAGCTGGGTCTCCCCCTATGATGCCCCCTGACCGGCACGATAAGGGCGCAGAACTTGGCCGAAGGCCGGGCCTGTGGCAGCGTTGTGCGCCGTGGTCGTGACCTGCCCTCAGTGTGGAACGTCAAACGAGGCGCTGGCCGGCGCTGTGGGCGTGACCTGCCGCGCGTGCGCCAGCCCATTGTCGGGCGAGGCGATGCTCGCACGCCTCACGCTCAACAAGGGCCGGCGCCCCTCGGAGGCAACGCGCTCATCGGGGACGGAGCCTGTCGGCCTTGTATCGAGCAACGAGGCCAGCCTCAGTGACCCGAGTGGGCGCTCGGGGAGCGGGTCTGTCAGCGATGCGTTCGACCTCTCTTCCATTCTCGACGCTGTGCCCGCGCCGACGCTGCCGACCGGCGGGGCGAAGGCGAACCGTCCGGCGTTCGTGCCCGCGTTCACCTTTCCGGGCACGGAGGAGCCGGCGGGCGTTGCCAGCGAGCCGCTCGACGCGCTGGGCCTGCTCGATGATGCGCTGCCGCCCCCGGCTGGACAGCCCACACGCGTCATGGGTGCAGGCGCCGCGGGGGCGTGGCGCGTCAAGAATGAGCGCGGCGTCGAGTACGAGCTCATGACCATCGACGCGGTCGTCGCTTGGCTCGAAGGGAAGCCGAGCTACGACAGCATCCGTGTCGCCCGAGGGGCCGGCGCATACCAGCTCGTGCACGACGTCCCAGAGTTGGCGGCGCGCCTGGGGATTCGCCCGCCTGCCGCTCCCGCAGGCTTCGCCGGCATGCCTGGCCCGGGAGCGGACGCGCCTCTGCGCTTGGACGCCGACGCGATGCCCCCAAGGCGCCCGGCACAGGGCCGTCCGCCCGCCCCGGCCCACACGAGTCCATCGAGCCGGGCCGCTGCAGGGGCGGGGGGCTTTGCCTCAACGCCCGCCGTCGCCACGGCCGCCAAGATACGGATCGAGGAGACCCGCGCCGACCTTGAGCGCTCCTGGGGTCTCGGCTTTACGCTCGTCGTGGCCGCAGCCGCCTGCGGGGTCGCCGCCCTCGCCGTCGCTCTCGTTCCCTCGCCGACGTCCGTGCCCGGTGCGCCCACCAGCGAGGTCGCGACTGCTCACGCGGCGACACCCGCGGGCCCGCTGCTCGCGGACGCACAGGCCGCGTTCGACGCGCGGCGGTATACGGCCGCAGAGCAGCTGCTCGTGCAGGCTGCGCAGGCGTCCCCGCGCGACCCTCAGGTGCAGCGCCTCCTGGCGCTGACCCTGTCCAAGCTCGGCGGGCGCTCGCAAGAGGCGCGCGACGCCCTCACTCGGTATCGGAGCCTGAGAGCCGGCAGCGGCGAGGACTGAAGCATGGACGTGAAGTGCGAGCAGTGTGGGACCGAATATGAGTTCGAGGACGGCCGGGTCACCGAGTCCGGCATCAACGTCAAGTGCACGCACTGCGGTCACATCTTTCGGGTCGCGCGCCCCCGCGTGAGCACCGGGGAGCACCCCGTTGCCCGGACGCCCTCCGCCTCGTTCCAAGCCGTCGTCGAGACGCCGACGCTGCCGCGAGCGACGACGCCGACGCGCGCTCGGGCCTGGCTCATCCGCCGCGCCAGAACGGGTGAAGTCCTCGATTTTAAAGACCTTTCTACGCTGCAGACTTGGATTCTGGAGCGCAAGGTCACGCGCGACGACGAGATCTCTAAGTCGGGCGAGAGCTGGAAGCCCTTGGGCTCCATCGTGGAGCTGTCGAGCTTCTTTCTCGTCGTCGAGAGCGACGTTCGACGGGCCCCCGAGCCTGACCTGACACGGCCTACGCCGCCCCCGACCGCGTCGCTCCGCGTCTCGAACACGCCCTCGTCTCTGCCGCCCGCGCCGCCCCCACCGCCGCGTGGTCGCGACGACCTGCTCGACACCGGGGAGTTTCGGCTCGAGGGACCGTCGCCGTCGCAGCCCATCCAAGTCCAGCTCGGCGCGACCGGCACGCTCCCCGGCCTCGGTGCGACGGGCGCCCACGATTTTCGCGGACGGCTCGGCGCGTCGACGTCGACCATGGCCCCGCTCCCCGGCCCGCAGGTCAGCGTGCACCGGACGGCGCTCCCGTCGACGCCACCGCCGAGCCCGCTCCGTCGCGAGAGCAGCGTGTCGTTCCAGATGCCCGAGGGCGAGATGCCGGAGTCGCGCGGGAACACCTCACGCGGCTTCGTCATCGGGGTCGTCGTGACCGGCGCGTTGTTCGCGCTGGCCTACGTCGCCTTCGACCGCGTCACGCACGACGCGCCGGCGGCACAGCCCAGAGGCCTGCGCGCGGGCGACGAGGGCGCTCCCGCGAGCGCCGCCATCGTGCCACGTGCGTTGCCTGCGGCGCAGCTCTTGGTGCTCCTTGAGCGGGCGGACATGGACTACTACCGAGACACCGAGGTCACCTTTAAGCAGGCCGAGGACGGCTACGCTGAGGTGTTGCGACTGTTGGGTGACTCGGCGGCGGAGCCTGCGCTCACGACGCGTGCGCTGGTCGGTCGAGCGCGCTCGGCGACTGCGCGGGCGGAGTATCAGCGCCTGCGCGAGCAGCCGGTGGACGCGATCCTCGGGGCCGCGGAAGAGGCCCTCGCGCGCGCTCGGGCCATCGCCCCAGACGACGTTGAGGCTGAGCTCGCCTGGGCCGACTTTGCCCGAGTGAAGGGGGACCGGGTCGCCGCCGGACGTTACCTCGACCGCATCGCGGGGCGCGCGGACACGCGGCCCGAGGCGCAGCTCGTGCGGTCCTGGCTCGCATCACCCGAGGGCGAACCCGCTGCGTGGGCGGCGCGCATCGACGCGCTGCCCGAGCCCGCGCGGCGGCTGCCTCGCGTCGCGTTCATGCGCGCCGAGGCGCTCATGCGCGCCGGACAGACTGAGCTCGCGACCCAAGCGCTCGTCGAGCTCGTCGCCGCAAACCCCGGCCACGAGCCCGCGCGCGCGCTGCTCGAGCGCCTTCGGCAGCAGGCAACCGCGGCCTCTGCGGCGCCCGCGGTGGTCTCGGTCCCGGCCGCAGTGATCGCGCCCGAGTCCGCGCCACCGACCCCGGTCTCCCCTGCGCCTGTCGCGCGCGTGGTCTCGGCGCCGCCTCGGGTGGCCGCCGCGGCGTCGCGCGCGGCGACCCCGAGCGTGAGCACGACGCCTCCGCGCGCCCCGGCGGTCTCGGACGAGAGCTTCGACGCCCTCATGACGCGGGGTGCCACGCTCCTCGAAGAGGGCGCGCCCGTGCGGGCCTCGAAGCTCTTTGAGCAGGCGGCGGCGCAGAAGCCTCGCAGCCCGGAGCCGCTGGCCTATCTCGGCTGGTGCGCGATCGATCAGAAGAAGTTCTCCGACGCGCTCGCGTATTTTGGCCGCGCGCTCGAGCGGAGCCCGCGCTACGCAGACGCGCTCTATGGCACCGCGGAGGCCTACGAGAAGGCGGGACGCACGGCCGACGCGCGCCGCGCCTACGAGACCTTTCTCGCGGCGCACCCCAACGGCCGGCGCAGCGACATGGCGCGCCGTCGCCTCGAACGACTGCCCTGAAGCGCGTCGGCCTGCTATAAGGCCGCCGTCTGATTCTCGGAGGTTCGACTTGGAAAGCGCGCGCCACCTCTTCGACGGGGACGAGACCGTCCGCCGCATCGCCCGCCTCGCGCGGCTTGAGCTCGACGACGCCACGCTGGAGCTGCTGCGGCGGCAACTCGGCGACATCTTGGGCTACGTCGAGCAGCTCGACGCCGTCGACACCACGGGCGTCGAGCCGCTCGCGGCGGCGGGGGAGCAGACCCGACTACGCGAAGACGGGCTGCGGATCGCGCTCGACCCGGGGGCCCACGTCCGCAACGCGCCGGACCACAGCACAGGCGCCTTCCGCGTCCCCAAGGTGCTCTGATGGACGTCACGACGCTCACGCTCATCGAGCTCCGCGACGCCCTGCGTGCGGGCACCGTCACGGCCGTCGAGGCGACGCGGGCCTACCTGAACCGCATCACCGCCCATGACGACGCCATCGGCGCGTACCTGACTGTCGACGCGGAGGGTGCGCTCGCGCAGGCCGCGGCGATCGACGCTGCGCGCGCTGCGGGGCAGCCGGTGGGTGCGCTCGCGGGCGTGCCCATGGGCCTCAAGGACATCTTCCTCACGAAGGGCCTGCGCACGACGTGCGCGAGCAAGGTCCTCGAGGACTTCGTGCCGATCTACGACGCGACGGTCGTCGAGCGACTGCGGGCGGCGGGCGTCGTGGTGATCGGCAAGCTCAACATGGATGAGTTCGCCATGGGCTCCTCCACGGAGAACAGCGCGTTCAAGAAGACCCACAACCCGTGGGACATCGAGCGCACGCCGGGCGGGAGCTCGGGCGGCAGCTCGGCGGCGGTCGCCGCGCGTCTGACGCCCGGCACGCTCGGCACCGACACCGGCGGCTCGATCCGTCAGCCCGCGGCGCTCTGCGGCATCGTCGGCCTCAAGCCCACATGGGGGCGCGTGAGCCGCTTCGGCGTAATCGCCTTCGCAAGCAGCCTCGACCAAGTCGGCCCCATGGGCCGCACAGTGCGCGACGTCGCGCTGCTCGAAGAGGTCATCGCGGGCTACGATCCGCGCGACTCGACGTCGTCGCAGCGCGAGGTGCCCACCGGCCTCGCCGACCTGCCTCGCGGCGCCGATCTGCGCGGCCTGCGCGTCGGCTTGCCGCGTGAGTATTTTCCGGAGAGCGGCCTCGATCCGCAGGTCTCGAGCGCTGTCTACGCCGCGGTCGAGCAGCTCAAGGCGCTCGGCGCCGAGGTCAAGCCCGTCAGCCTGCCGCACTCACCCCTCGGGGTCGCGGCCTACTACCTCGTCGCTACGGCCGAAGCGTCCAGCAACCTCGCTCGCTACGATGGCGTGCGCTACGGCCACCGCGCCAAGGCAGACGACCTGTACGGCCTCTATGCCCGCTCGCGCGGAGAGGGCTTCGGCCTCGAGGTCAAGCGGCGCATCATGCTCGGCACGTTCGCGCTCTCTGCGGGCTACTACGACGCGTACTACCGCAAGGCGGGCCAAGTGCGAACGCTGATCCTGCGGGACTTCGAAGCGGCGTTCAGCGAGGTCGACGTGATCGCGACGCCGACCTCGCCGACCACGGCGTTCAAGCTCGGTGAGCGCATGGACGACCCGCTGCAGATGTACCTCGCGGACATCTTCACGATCTCGTGCAACTTGGCCGGCCTGCCCGGCTTGTCGCTGCCCTGCGGCTTCGACGACCGCGGCCTGCCCATTGGCCTGCAGCTCTTGGGGCGCGCGTTCGACGAGCCGACGCTCTTGCGCGTCGGCGCCGCCTACGAGGACGCCACGACCTGGCACACGCGGGCGCCGGCCGAGCCCTTCGTCGCCCGCGCAGGAGGTGCAGCATGAGCATCGATTGGGAGGTCGTCATCGGCCTTGAGGTCCACTGTCAGCTCCTGACGCGCGAGAAGCTCTTCTGCAGCTGCCCGACCGACTTCGGCGCGCCGATCAACAGCAACACGTGCCCCATCTGCTTGGGGCACCCCGGTGTGCTGCCCGTCCTCAACGCCGAGGCCGTCGAGTTCGCCATACGCGCTGGCCTGGCGCTCGAGTGCGAGGTGCGCGCGCGCAGCGTCTTCTCGCGCAAGCACTACTTCTACCCAGACCTGCCCAAGGGCTACCAGATCACGCAGTACGAGCTCCCAATCTTGGAGCACGGCAAGCTGTTCATCGAGCCCGAGAGTGGTGCGGCGCGCACCATCGGGATCACGCGTATCCACATGGAGGAAGACGCCGGCAAGTCCATCCACATGGACACCGGCGCGACCCTCGTCGACCTGAACCGCGCAGGCGTGCCGCTCATCGAGATCGTGAGCGAGCCGGAGATGCGGAGCGCGGACGACGCCGTCGCCTACCTCAAGGCGCTGCACGAGGTCGTGCGCTACTTGGGCGTCTGCGATGGCAACATGGAAGAGGGCAGCTTTCGCTGCGACGCGAACGTCTCGATTCGGCCGCGAGGGCAGGCCAAGTTCGGCACGCGCACCGAGATCAAGAACATGAACACTTTCCGCGGTGTTCAGCGCGCGATCGAGTACGAAATCTCGCGTCACATCGAGGTCATCGAGGGGGGCGGCGCGATCATTCAGGAGACGCGGCTCTGGGACGAAGGCGCGGGGCGCACGCGCAGCATGCGCGGCAAAGAGGACGCCCACGACTACCGGTACTTCCCCGAGCCGGACCTGCCTGTGCTCGTCCTCGACCCGGCGCAGGTCGAGCGCCTGCGCGGCACGCAGCCAGAGCTGCCGGCGGCGATGCGAAAGCGGCTCGTGTCCGATTACGGCCTGTCGCCCTACGACGCCGGCGTACTCACGGCCGAGCCGGTCTTGGCGCGCTACTTCGAGGCCGCCGTGGCCGCGCATCGCAACCCGAAGGCGATCTGCAACTGGGTAACGAGCGAGCTCCTCGGTCGTGTCTCGGCGACGGCAGTCGGCGAGTGCAGCGTCACGCCGCACGGCCTCGCCCGACTCGTGGCGCTGATCGACGACGCGACCATCAGCGGCAAGATCGCGAAGACCGTCTTCGAGCGCATGATGGAGACGGGCCGCGCGCCGGACGAAATCGTCGAGGCCGAGGGGCTGCGGCAGGTCACCGATACGAGCGCGATCGAGGCCATCGTCCGCGGGGTCATCGAGGCAAACCCGGTGCAGGTCAGCGGCTATCGCTCCGGCAAGGTCGGCCTCAAGGGCTTCCTGGTGGGCCAGGTCATGAAGCAGAGCGGTGGCAAGGCCAACCCCGGCCTAGTCAACGAGCTGCTCGACCGCCTCTTGGCCGAGGGTTGACGCCGATGACCGAGGCCGCCTCGCCCGTCGAATGGACGGAAGAGGGCGTGCGGCTGATTGACCAGCGCGCGCTGCCGACCCGAGAGGTCTACGTCGTCGCGCGCACGGTCGAAGAGGTCGCGGGCGCCATCGTCGAGATGGTCGTCCGCGGTGCGCCCGCGATCGGGATCGCTGCGGCCATGGGGGTCGCGCTCGCGGCGCGCAACGGCGCGCGGGGGCCTTCGCTCGACGCGGCCGTTGCGCTGCTCCGCGGCACGCGCCCGACAGCCGTCAACCTCTTCTGGGCGCTGGACCGCATGCAGCGCGTCGCAGCCCTGGCCGAAGC
>CANLBD010000104.1 GCA_947488215.1 Myxococcales bacterium
AGCGCATCGCGGTCGTGCCGCCGACCCAACCTGCGGCGGAGGCCTCACCCGCGCCGCAGGTCGGGGGGACGCAACCGCGCGTGCGAGAGCTGCCGTCTCTCGCCGGCCGCCCTCCCCACCCCCGCACCGGCCTCAAAACGCTCGATGTCGATGGCCACGCGGCGGCGGTCGCGCTGTTGATGACAGACCGGACCGAGGAGATGTTGAGCCCAGGATTGGCAGCGGAGCAGGCTCGCTCCGCTCTGGCGACCCCTACGCCCGATGCCGCGGCGCGCCCTGCCGCCGGTCCGCGCATCGCACTGCCTGTGTTCGACTTCGAGGCGGGGCTCTCGCCCGGCCCCGTTGCCGCGCCGACCGAGCGAGACCAGCCGGTGCCGACCGTCGCGCACGTCGTCGCGCATGACGTCGGCGAGGACGTCGTCGACGCGGCGCTGGGCACGGTTCGCCTGGACAAGAAGCGCGGGGCGCTGAGCGAGGCCGCGCTGGTCAGCCCGCGATTCTCGGTGCCGGGCGACTTCGAAGTCTCCCTGAGCACGTCCGAGAGCTCGACGCCCTTCGAGGCGGAGCCCACCGCGGGTGAGGTCGTGCACACGGAGGTCCGCGAGGACCTCGACGCGCAGACCGCCGACGCGCCCGCCGCGCTGAGCGACCGCGACTCGATCCTCGACGAGTCCGCACGACCCGCGCGCGCGCCGACGCAGCCGCTGCTGCCTGCGCGGGCAAGCACGCCAGAGCCCCCGGAGCCCCCCCAGGTTCAGCCCGCGGCCGAGGCCGCCTCAGCGTTGAAGGCGGCGCCGACGCTGCCCTCGGCGCCGCCGCACGCGCCCGAGGCGCCACGACCTCAGAGCGTGCCGGCGCGGGCCGAGTGGGCGCCACGGTCTGCGCCATCCGCGCCGCCGCCCGCCAAGCCGGCACCGCCGCCGCTGCCCGTCCAGCCGACCGGCACGCCCACGCGGAAGCGACCTGGCACCCCCAAAGCCACGCCTGGCCTGCAAGACCTGCTGGACATCCCACTCGACCCTGCCGAGTTCGACGGGCTGCGCGCGCCTGCCGCGCCGCCGCGGCCGACCGTCCAGCCTGCGCCGCCGTTGCCCAAGCCAAGTCCGCCCCTCCCGGCTGTGGTCGCGCCGCCGCCCGCACCTGAGACCTCGGAGCCGCCGAGATACGACGCAGCCTTTGGCAGCTACTTCGACGCGCGGACGGGCCATCGCACGCAGGTCCCCGACGCGGTCGCGGACATTGTCGCCGCGCAACGCCGACGCGCACCGGCGCAGCCCTCGGCGAGCCTTGGTTCAGGCGCGGCGCTGTCGTTCATCCCACCCCGCGCGCGCCGCGCCCTGGGGCTCACGGCGGTGGTGGCGTTGACACTCGGACTGATTGCCACCTGGCGGTACGCGTCTCAGGCGAAGCGCCTTGATGCAGCCGCTGCGACGACGGCCTCGCGCCTTGCTGAGGCGACCCCGGCTGCGCGCCGCGCCGCGAGTGACGCGGTCGGCGCTGGCGTCGAAGAGGTCGATTTGGCCGCCCGGGCGGCAAGCGGCCTCTTTGAGGCGCTCGGGGCCAACGGACTCAGCCAACGACGCCGCGTCGTCGTCGCGCTCCGTGCGCGTGTCGAGGCCGAGCGCGTCGCGCGGGACGCCGACGAGGCGCGCCGAGCGATCTCCGACCAAGCGCTGATGGGGGCGACTGAACACGCGGCCAACGAGCCTGACACGGCGCTCGCCGAGGCTTGGACACGGCTCGAGGCGGGCGACTTCGCCGCGACACGTCGGGCGGCCGACCGGGCGCTGACGCTGCGCCGCGACGACGCGGACGCGCACTGGCTCTGGGGTCAGGCGGCGCTGGCCGAAGGGTTGCGTGAGCCCGCGACCGAGCGACTCGGCGCCGCGCAGCGTTCAGCGCCCGAGAACGTCGGGGTTGCGCTCACTGTCGCCGAGGCGCGCATGGCGCGCGGTCAATACGGTCTTGCGTATGAGGGCATGCAGCGCTTGATGGACGGGCCGGCCGCGTCATCGGTCGACGCACGAATCGGGTACGCGCGCATCAGGATTGCGCTCGAGAAACGCCAAGACGACGCCGCGACGGAGCTGAGGAGCCTCTTGGCGCAGGGTGGCCTGAGCCCGAAGCAGGCCGCGCTCGCGCAAGAGGCGCTCGGGCGTTTCACTCTGGCTCAGGGAGACGCCGCTGCGGCGCGCGCAGCGTTCTAGCAGGCGGCTCGAGCGGCGCCCCGAGACCCGCGTTTCGCCGCGAACGTCGCGGCGCTCGACCTGCGCGAATACAAGCTCGACGCCGCAGAGCGCGTACTGGTCGAGGCCGCTCGAATGCACCCCGAGGAGCCGCAGCACGCGGAGTATCTGGCCCGCGCACGGCTGGCCCGAGGCGACGCGCGCGGCGCCCTCACTGTGCTCGACCGCATCGGCCGAAAGACTGCGCAGACGCTGATGCTGCAGGGCCGCGCCTACATCGAGAGCGGCCAGTTCTCACAGGCGGAGCGGGTCCTCGATGACGCCGCGACGCTCGACGCCAAGCACTTCGAGGTGCGGGTGTATCGAGCGCTTGCGAGGTGGATGTTGCAGCGCACATCGATCCGCAAGGACGAGCTCAAGCGCCTGCGGGACGGACCCGGCTCTCAAAACCCACTTGAGGACCCTGCGCTCCGCTTCCGCGCGTTCGCCGAGGTGCTGCTCGCAGAGGGCAACGCTGCCGCTGCCATCGAGAGCTTCAAGAACGCCTTGGTCGTCGACACGCGCGACGCGCTGGCGAAGGCGGGCCTGTGTCGAGCCTATGCCCTCGCCGGCTCACCTGATCGGGCGCGCCGAGCCTGCGCCGACGCGCTCACCATCAACTCGGCGTACATGCCCGCTGCGGACCAGCTCGCCGCCTTTGCCGAAGCGGAGCAGGACCCGCAGGCGGTCATCGCGACCCTCGCCGAGCGCGCGGTCCGCGATCCTCAGCCACCCAGTGCCGTGCGTCGGCTGGCGCGGGCCCACCTCGCGACGATGAACCTCGAGGCTGCAGCGGCGCTGGCTCAAGCGGCCGAAAAATCCGGGGACTCCGCCTCGGCCCGCTATATCGAGGGTCTCCTCGCGCTGCGCGAGGAGCGCGCCGAAGACGCCCTGAAAGCACTGACGCCGCTCAGCGAGGCGGCGCCGGACGCGACCGATGTGCGGATCGACGCCGGCCGAGCGTTCGCCCTTGCAGGCCAGTGGTCATCGGCCCAGCGCGCGTTCAACGCCGCCGCGACACAGGCGAGCGCTCCTGTGGCGTCGCTCGCCGCCGCGCGCGTGTGGATCACGGCTGGCCGTGCAGACCTCGCCGCGGCAGCTGCCGAGGACGCCGAGAGACGCGCCCGAGCGTCCGGGTCGAGCGCGCGAGCGCTCGCGGTCGTGCTCGCCACCCGCGCCGAGGCCGTCGCGATGGAGGGCGGCTCGGGCTCGGCTGCGCGGGACGCCGTGAATGAGGCGCTCCGGCTCGCGCCCAACTTGGCGCTGGCGAATCGCGTCGCGGGGCAGCTCGCGCTTGCGAGCGGGCAATCCGAAGCGGCGTTCAAGTTCCTGCGTCGAGCTGTTGACCTGGAAGCCTACTCCGCCGAGTCGTTGTACGCGCTCGGTCGTGCACAGCTCTCGACCCGGGAGCTTCAGAGTGCGGGCCGCGCGACCCTGGCGCGGGCTCACCGCCTTGACGCAAATGGCCGCTTCGGTCGTTTGGCGGCGCGCGCGCTCGGTCAGTGAGCGGCACCGGCCGAGCCGCAGGCGCGATCACCGGGCTCGGGGTCATTTCGCCCATCGGCGTGGGACTCGATGCGTTCGCCGAGGCGCTCTTCGCGGGGCGTTCGGCGGGGCGCCACGTCGAGGGCTTCGACACGCGCGAGTGGCGCAGCTGGGTGTGCTGCCCCATCTCAGGGTTCGAGCCGACCGCGTTCATGGACCGGCGCGCCGCGAAGCGCATGGACCGAGCCGGACACTTGGGCGTCGCGGCGGCGCAGCTGGCCCTCCGCGACGCAGGTCTTTGGGCATCCACGACGGCGGCGACGCTCGTCGGCGTCGACCCCAACCGTGTGGCCGTCGTGACCGGTACCTGCGCCCCCATGGAGTGGGTCTGGACCGCGCACGAGGCGTGCTTCACGCGGGGGCCGCGCGCCGTGCCGCCGAGCACGGTCCTGGCGAGTTTTTGCGATGCGGCCGCAGCGCAGATCGCGATTCATGTCGGCGCGTTTGGCCCCTGCCACACGGTCTCGACCGCGTGCGCCTCGGGCGCAGACGCCCTCGGGCTCGCACTGTGGCTCTTGGAGTCTGACCAAGCGGACGTCGTCATCGCGGGCGGCGTTGAGGCGCCCATCGTGCCGTCGACCATGATCGCGTTCGGGCAAGCACGCGCGCTCTCCGAACGCAACGACGCGCCCGAGTCGGCCTCTCGCCCTTTCGCCATCGACCGCGACGGCTTCGTGATGGGCGAGGGCGCCGGCCTCTTGGTCTTGGAGCGGCCCGCCTTCGCCCGGGCGCGGGGCGCACGGGTTCGAGCGACCCTGGCGAGCCACGCCGCGACGTGTGACGCCGCCCACATGACAGCGCCCGCCGAAAATGGCGCGCAGCGGGCGCGCGCCATGCGCCTCGCTGTCGAGCGGGCGGGCCTGGCGCCGAGTGACCTGGGCGCCGTGCTCGCACACGGCACAGGGACACCGCACAACGACGTGAACGAGACCCAGGTCGTCCGTGCAGTCTTCGGACCGCACGCGGACGCCCTCGGCGTGCCTGCATTGAAGTCGATGGTCGGACACGGCTTGGGCGCCGCCGCCGGGCTCGCGGCCGTGGCGGGCGTGCTGTGCCTGCAGGCGCAGCGACTTCACCCGACGTTGCACCTGACCGACGCGCGCCTCGACCCGCGCTGCGACCTCGACTACGTGCGCCACGGCGCGCGACCGGCGCGCCTGAATCATCTGGCGCTCAACGCCTTCGGATTCGGCGGCAAGAACGCCTGCGTCGTCCTGTCCGCAGCGCCGTGAGCCGCGCGCCTTGCCGCGCCTGCACGGACGCTGCTATGTGGCGCCCATGCAAGCCAGCCGAAGCGTGACCCTGACCGCGAAGGGCGTCCTCCGACTCCGACGCGGTCACCCGTGGATCTATCGGTCCGATCTGGACGCCGTTGGGTCGGACGTCCGCGGCGGCGATCTGGTGGGCGTGCGCCTGCCGAGTGGCAAGAGCGGCGGCGTCGCCCTCTACTCCGACGCCTCGCAGATCGCGCTGCGCTTCGTGCCGCTCACGTCGGAGACCGCGAACGACGACGGCCTCTGGTCACTCCTTGAGCGGGCCATCGGACGCCGCGCTGGACGTCCCGAGGCGTGCAGGCTGGTTCACGGCGACGCCGACGGGCTGCCGGGCCTCATCGTCGACCGCTATGGGCCCGCGCTGTCTTACCAATGCCTGACGCAGGGCATGGCGCGCCGCGAGGCCGAGCTCATCGAGCGCTTGCGCGCCCTCACAGGCGCCCGCCTCATCGTGGCGCGTAACGATGTGCGCGTTCGACAGCTTGAGGGCTTGGCCGTGGAGAAGGGCGTGCGCTACGCCGCCGACGACGCGCCAGACCCCAAGGACGTGCGCGCGCACCTGATCGGGCTGGACCTCGACTTCGACCTGCTCGACGGTCAGAAGACCGGGGCCTTCTTGGACCAGACCGACAACCGCGCGGCGGTCGCTGCCCGAGCGCGGGGCGAGGCGTTGGACTGCTTCAGCTACGACGGCGGCTTCGCGCTCGCGATGGCCCGCGCGGGTGCGGACGTGTCTGCGGTGGACAGCAGCGGCGCGGCGCTCGCACGCCTCAAGACGCGGGCGGACCGCAACGGCCTGAACGTGCGCTGCCTCGAAGAGAACGTCTTCGACTACTTGAGGGCGTGTGAGGCCGAGGGTCGCCGCTTCGATACGATCGTGCTCGACCCCCCCGCCTTCGCGAAGTCCCGCGACGCCGTCGACGCGGGGCGGCGCGCGTACAAGGAGATCAACCTGCGGGCGCTCAAGCTGCTGCGGCCGGGCGGGCTCCTGGTGACTTGCTCGTGCAGCGCCCACATGGACCGCGCATCGTTCGACGTGATGCTCACCGAGGCGGCGGCCGACGCGCGCCGCTGGGTGCGGGTCCTGGAGCGTCGCAGCGCGGCGCCCGACCACCCCGCGCTCGCGACCGCGCCGGAGACCGATTACCTGAAGGTGCTCATCGCCGAGGTCGACTGAACCGTCTGGACCCTGCTCGCCGTCCTTTGGTAGAAGCGGGGCATGAACACGACCTCGTCCTCACTCCTGCGCAGCCGCGCTGCCCTGCTCTCCCAACGCTCCCTGCTGGTCGCCGGGCTCTGCGCGGCGCTCGGCGCGTGCGGCGGCGGTGACTCGAAGTCCCCCGTCGACATCACGCCCGACGCCGCGGCGGCGGACGTCGGCCCCGTCGAGGACGCGAACCCGAACGCGGACGTCCCCACGGGCGGCGCGCCTGTGGCCGACGTGGGACCGAGCGTGGACGCAACCCCGCCCGACATGGGCCCGACGGGGCCAGAGTGTCCTCCGGCGACGGGGTACGGCCTGCTCGCGAACCCCGTCGCGATTACGTCGAACGCGACCGGTGCGCACTCACCGCGCGCCGTGTGGAACGGCATGGAGTGGGGCGTCGTCTCGTTCGCGCCCGCCGGGAACAACGTCGGCGATGTTCAGTTCCAGCGCGTGAACGCGATGGGGCAGCCCGTCGGCGCCTCGCAGACGCTCGGCCGCGCGCGGCTCCCGAAGTACGAGGTCGCGTGGAACGGCGGCGGCTATGTCATCGCGTGGCTCGGCGACCGCGACCCCGTCTCGGGCTTCACGGGCATCCGCGTGCATTTGACCGGCGCAGACGGCACACCCATCGACGCGCCGACCGAGATCGCGGACACGTTCGACGCCGACCGCATCGCCCTGGGCTGGGCGCAGCTCTCGGGTGGCCTGGTGCTCTTCACGCGGGGCAACGCGGGCACCGGCGGCCTCTTCGCGCAGACGCTCGACGAGGGGGGCCAGACGTTCGGCCCGCGCGTCACGCTCTCCCCGACCCGCGCCACCTCTCCGCACGTCGTCTTTGGCAACGGGAACTGGGGCGCCGCGTGGCTGACGCCGGGGGCGAACTCGCTCTTCGACCTCAACTTCGCTCTGCTCGGCGAGAATGGCGCGGTCGACCGCGTCTCGCAGCTGCCGAACAACGCGGGCGCGCAGTCCGGCATCTCGCTGGCCTACGGCAATGACACGTTTGGCCTCGGCTGGTCGCACGTGGACGAGGCGGGCACCGTCGAGACGCGCCTCTCGATCATCGCGGGCGACGGCAGCGTGCAGGCGACCCCGACCGTGCAAGGCGCGACCGGCATCTCGGTCGTCTCGGACGTGACCTGGCACGAGCCGGAGTTCTTCGGTGTCGCGTGGGACGACATCGGCGGTGGCGCGCAGCGCGTGGGCGTGACGCGCATCAACACGGTCGGCGTCGGCCTCGATCCGGTGACGATCGACCCGCCCGAGGGCGCGGTCGCCCGCAGCGCGAACAGCGCCGGCACCGTGAGCAACTTGGGCGTCTTCTACACGCTCGACCCGACCCCGACGCCGTCGGGCATCTCGGCGGGCGCGCAGGTCTACCTCGGCCGCATCGGCGCCTGCCGACGCTGATCGCGCCCTGCGCGCGGAGTGCTGGTATGCTCCCGCGCCCATGAGCACGCGCAGCCTCGCTTTGAGCCTCGCCCTCGCCGCAGTCCTCGGCTGCGGCGGCGGCCCCGAAGTTCGACACGCCCCCCCGCCGCAGGACGGAAACGTCGTCCTCGACCGCGGCGTAGTCCCCCTAGAGCACCACCTGCGGCTCCGCATCGATCCGTCGGCGGAGCGCCTGTCGGGCTCAATTCGGATACCCGCGCACGTCTATCTTGAGACCGATACGATCCGACTGCACAGCGAAGGGCTGAGCATCAGCCGCGCGACCGTGATCGTGAAGACCCGGACACTCCAAGCGCAGGTCATTCAGGGCGAAAACGGCGGGCTCTCACTGTTCGTCGGTGAGCTCCTGAAGGCGGGACCGGTCGAGATCGGCCTCGAGTTCTCCGGGCCGCTGACCGAGGTCCCCGAGGGCATTTATCGCGTTCAGGACGGCAACCCTGCCGAGTGGTACGTCTACTCTCAATTCGAGCCGCTCGAGGCACGTCGGGCCTTCCCCTGCTTCGACCAGCCCGACCACAAGGCGCCGTGGCACGTCACGGTCGAGGCGCCGAAGGGGCTGCGGGCCTTTGCCAACGCGCCCGAAGCGAGCGCCGAGTCCGTCGACGGCGGCGCGTTTATCGCCCACCGTTTCCGCCCGACGCCCGCGCTGCCGAGCTACTTGCTGGCGTTCGCGGTGGGTCCGCTCGAAGCGGCCGAGGCGAGCGCGTCTCTGGGTCTGTCGACGCCGACGCGCATTCTCACGCCTCGGGGCAAGGCTCACTTGGCGACCTTCGCGTTGAACGAGACAGCGCGCGCGCTCAAGGTCATCGAGGCCTACTTCGACCAGCGCTACCCCTACGACAAGCTCGACCTCGTCGCCGTGCCCAACTTCTCGGCCGGCGCGATGGAGAACCCCGGCCTGATCACGTTCCGCGAGCGCCTGCTGCTCCTGCCCAGCGCGCCCTCGATCGGCGAGCGCCAGGCGACGCTCTCTTTCATCGCGCACGAGCTCGCGCACATCTGGTTCGGTGACTTGGTCACGCTGTCCTGGTGGGACGACCTGTGGCTCAACGAGGCCTTCGCCACGTGGATGGGCGGGCGCGTCGTCGACCAGCTCGAGCCCAAGTGGGAGGCCGACGCAGGGCAAGCCCAATCCGCAGGGGGGCTCATGGCAGCGGACTCAACGCCCTCGCAACGCGCGATTCGTCAGCCCATCACCCATGGTGGCGACGTCTACAACGCCTTCGATGGCATGACGTACGGCAAGGGCGCGGCCGTGATCGGGATGATGGAGTCGTTCCTCGGTGCGGACGTGTTTCGCGCCGGGATGCTCGCGTACATGGCGAAGCACGCGCACCGCAACGTTGAGACGAGTGACCTCTACGCTGCCGTCTCAGGCGCAGCTCAGCGGGACGTCGCCCCGATGTTCTCCAGCTTCGTCGACCAGACGGGCGCGCCGAGCGTCGACGTGTCATGGGCCTGCGATGGCCCGGCGGCCCCGGCGCGCCTCACGCTCAAGCAGGCGCGCTATGTCCCGCAAGACGTTGAGCTCTCGCCCGCAGCGTGGCAAATCCCGGTCTGTATCCGGGTCGCGACGGAGGCCGCGCCCGAGCCCCAGCGCCAGTGCTTTGTGCTCGACGCCCCCGAGCGGACCTTTCGTCTGCTCGCGCCTGGCTGTCCGACGTGGCTGCATCCGAACGCGGACGAGCGCGGCTACTACCGTTGGTCGCTCGCGCCCGAGGCCCTGAGCACGCTCACTGCGCCGCCGCGCGCGCGGCTTACGACACGAGAGCGCGCCGCGCTGCCCGGCCACATCACGGCGCTCTTCGACGCGGGCGCGATGGATGCGCCCGCGTGGGCGGAGCAGATGGTCCGCTTGGGCGATGACCCTCACCGACTCGTCGTCTCGGCCGTCGCAGGGGCGCTGCGTCGCGTCTATGGCGTGACCGGCGAGCGACCGCACGCGGCGCTCGCGGCCCTGTCGACCCGACTCATCGCGCCCCACTTGAACCGCATGGGCCTGAAGCCACGCTATGATGAGCCTGAGGCTGACCGCCTGCTGCGCGGCACGCTGGTGGCGACCCACTTCGACTTGACCGAAGACCCCGCGATCCTTGCGTTCGCGCGAGAGGTCGCCCGCCAGTTCATCGCTGACCCAGACGGCGTGGATACTGAGACCCTGGGCATGTACCTGTCTCTCGCCGCGAGTCGAGGCGACGACGCGCTCCATACGGCGCTGCTCGACCGCTTGTCGAAGGCGACGCTGCCGCAGCACCGCGACGTCACCATCCGCGCACTCGGCGCATTTAGAGCGCCCACGCTCCTCCAACGGAGCCTCGCGCTCACGACATCGAGCCAGCTCCGCGCGCAGGACATTCGGACGCTGATCGGGGCCGCGGGCGGCACTCCGGAGACGCGCGCGGTGGCTTGGGGCTTTGTGACTGAGCAGTACGGCGCGCTGGTCGCGCGGCTCGGCGAGAAGTCCGCCCCGAGTCTGCCGTGGTACGGCGCGTGGTTCTGCGAGGCGACGGATCGGGAGCGTGTCGCGACGTTCTTTGCCGAGCCGGGTCGGGCCCCTTCAGGCACCGCGCGCAACC
>CANLBD010000105.1 GCA_947488215.1 Myxococcales bacterium
ATCTGGGGGGAGCGACGCTTCTCGGCCGCCGACCTTGCCCAGATCGGCGAGTTGACCGCGTGGGTCTGCGTCGGGCTGTGGGGGTGGTCAGTCCAAGGGCTGTATGCTCGAGGCTTCTACGCTCTGGGGGATACGCTCACCCCCACGCTGGTGGGGTCCGTGGTCACGCTCGCGGCCTTCCCCCTGTACGGTGCGCTGGCGGCGTCTTTTGGCGCGACCGGCCTCGCCGTGGCGTCCGCGGTCGCCATCTCGCTCAACGCGGGTGTGTTGAGCGCACTGCTCGCGCGGCGGGTCGGGAGTGAGAGCGCTGCGCCCGGACTGGTTCACGCGCTCGCTCGGCTCGGCGTCGCGGTCGGGGTCTCTGTAGCCGTCGGGCACACGCTGTCCGCGGCGCTGCCCGGCGAATGGCCCGCGCTCTTGCGGGCGACCCTGCTCAGCGCCCTCGCGGGCCTGCTCTGCGCTGGGACGGCGGCGGCGTTGGGGGTGGGCGAGGTGCGTGATGTGGCCCGAACTTTGCTCTCGCGGGCGCGGCGCGTCCGCGCGCGCCTCACGTGACTACTGGAGTATCCATGTCTCTTCGACGCATGTCCTCGCTCTTCTGTCTGGCCGCTGCGGGCGTCTCAGCGTGCGACGGCGCCGCGCCTCCCTCGGCGCCGCTGAGCGAAGGCGGAGACCTCGTCGTCGTCGAGGCGGGCAAAGAAGACAACTTCATCTCGTCGTCGGCGCGTGAGTTCACCGTCACGGGCTCCACGACGGTGACGATCGAGGCGAGCGACGCGAACAAGAGCCGCGCGGAGCGGCTCGCGCGGGCCAAGGCGCTCGTGCCGTTTCGGCAGGTCGTCGTCGGGTGGTTCCTCTCGGAGTACTTGGTCGAGAAGGAGTCGAAAGAGACCAACGCCCGCTACGGTGGCTTTCAGTCGCTCACCAAGAACGGCAGCTACGAGGACCTGAACCTGCGCGAGGTCGACGCGCTCACCTTCGCGTTCGATTTTCGACAGGAGGTCGCTGGCCCGCCGGACCTGATCGAGCAGCTCCCGACCACACGGCTGGCGGATGGTCGCGCGGCGTTCGACCTTCGGATCGGCCGCGTGTCGACCGAGGAGATGCAGGCGCTCGAGATCAACAGCGAGTGGTATCGCAAGGCGCCGTGGGACGCGTTCAATCCGCGCACGCTCCCGGAGAGTCAGCAGGAGACCTTGCGGCTGGTCATCGAGCGGCAGCCGCCGTCGACCGACGCGTACTTCGACTACCGCGGCTTGCTGGCTGACGGCGTGCTCGACATCGGGGTGCACTTCGGCTGGGACTACCACAGCGCGTATCACCTGAAGCACAGCGCCGCGCTCTACGAGGAGCTCGTGTCACGTGGCTTCGAGTCGCCCGTCGCGCGCTTCGCGGACCTGAAGCGTACGAGCGGACCTCTGACGCGCGCCCTGCAGACCCCCGACGGCGAGGTCGAGGTCCGCGTGAGCCTGTTTTGGGGCCAGCCGGGCACCGAGACCGACCCCGACACGGACGCGGGGGGGCGAGCCCTCGAGGCGGACATGCGCGCGAGCCTCGCGGCGCGGGACGTCATCGTGTTCTCGGGTCACAGCGGTCCGTTCTACGGCTTCGCGCTCGCCAACTGGAAGAAGACCGAAGAGGGCGACCTCGACGACGCAGAGCTCCCCGGCCTTGACCTGCCGGCGGGGCGCGCCCAGCTCGTCTTTGCCGAGGGCTGCGACACCTACGCCATCGGGGAGGGCTTCTTCGCGAATCCCGCGAAGCGAGGCGGCGCATTTCTCGACGTCATTACCACGACGAGCTTCAGCAACGCCGAGACCCCTGAGCCGGTCTATGCGTTGCTCGACGCGCTCACGAATGACGAAGCGGGCGGTGTCCTGCGGGCGTGGAAGGTCTCGGAGCTGCTGCGCCGCCTCGACGGCACGTCGCCGTGGTTCAGCAGCATGTACGGGCTCCACGGCATCGACGATAATCCGCGCGGCCATCCATTCGCTGCGGACGGCGCACTCTGCGCGGCGTGCTCGCGCGACAGCGACTGCGGCGGCCCAGGCAATCGGTGCGTCACGATGGGCGGCGCGAAGGCGTGCACGTTTGAGTGCACCGCCGACGATGGCTGCGACGTCGGCTTTGTTTGCCAGCCTGCGGCCCGCGCGCGGACGGTTCAGAGCAAGGTCTGCGCGACCCCGCGCGCGACGTGCGATGTGACTGACGCCGCCCGCGCTCCGCTGCTGGTCTTGGACTCCGCGGTGCCCGCGCCGGATGCGGACCTGAGCGGCGATGGTGTCTTCGACGATCGAGCCGACGAGTCCGTGACCATCAAGAACGCCGGTGGGCGCGCGATGAGCCTCGCGGGCTACGCCATCGCCGACCGCGGGGGCGTCCGGTTCACATTCCCGAGCAACGCGGGCCTTGAGCCGGGTGAGCAGGTCACGGTCTTTGGCGGCGGCGGCGCGGTCGAGGGTGCCTTCGTCGCCCCGAACGGCTTGTCGCTCAATAACCGCGATGACGCCGCGCGCCTGCTTGATCCGCGCGGCCGGAAGGTCGATGAGCTGACGTGGCGCACCAGCGAGGCGGGCGCGCCCGTCCGTCGCTGAGCGCGGACCTCACTGAACGCAGCGGACGCCCGCGGCGCCCTCGCTCGGAGCGGTCGGGACGCGGCGCGCGACGCGGAAGCTCTGCCAGCTGTCTTCGGTCGACTGGCCGCCACGTCGGACGGCTTGGTCGCAGACGGGCCCAGCGTTGAACGGGTCTGCGAGTCCCCCCGTGGTGTAGAAGTCGGCCGCATAGCAGTCAGCGACCCACTCGGCGACGTTACCCGCCATGTCGTGCACGCCATACGGGCTGTTGCCCGCCGGGTTCGTCGCGGGCACCTCGGCCGTTCGACCCTCATCGCACGACCGCTTCTGAGCTCGGTCGCAGTCCGGAGGGGGGGCTGCCCCCCACGCATAGGGCGGCGCATCAACGGCCGCGTCGCAAGCCGCTGCGCCACGACGCTCGCAGCCCCCGCGTGCAGCCTTCTCCCACTCCGCTTCGGTTGGCAGGCGCTTGCCGACCTGCGCGCAGTAGTTGGCGGCCTCGAACCACGTCAAACAGTTCATCGGGTGCCCACCGAGGTCTCGTCGGTTTTCCCAGTTGCAACCTTCGACGTCTCCGAAATCAGGCTCTGCACAGCGACCTGCAGCGACACAGGCGTCGAACTCATCGACCGTGACCTCATCGACGTCGATCTCGTACTCCGAGACGCCCACCTCCTGCTGCGGGCGTTCGTTGTTGGGGGCGTTGTCGGAGCTGCTCCCACGCAGGAATAGGCCCGCCGGTACTTGAACTGTGCTCACGTCGCTCGGCAGCGGCTCCGCTCGGCTGACGGTGAGTACGATCGAGCCGGCGTCGTTCGCGCCGAAGCCATCGACGATGACGGCGTACAGTGTGCCGGCGACGAGCGGCACGACGAGCTCAGCCTGACGCTGGTTATTGCCGAGGTCATCGATGCACGCGAGCTCAGAGGCGGCGGCGTCGCAGGCGGTCCTGACTGAGACCACGGTATCGAAGCTTGAGTCGGCGGGGTCCAAAGACCACAGCCCGGATTGCGGCGGCGTGAAGAGGAAGACCTTTTCCGGTCCGGCGCCCCGGCATGTGGACTCGAGGCCGCTCCCGCCGATGGTCTGCGCGCGGTTCTCGCCCACCACCGCGAGCTGCGGCGTTGCACATGGCCCAACCAAGTTCTGCGCCGTGACCTCAAGGCTGAACGGCTGGGCGTTGTTCGTGCTCTCGACGATCAGGTAGAGCGTCTGGCCGGCGGCCATGACCTGCTGAACGACGCGCTCGGAGTCGGGTGGGATGCATGTCAGTTCGCTCGCCTGACGGGCGCATTCGTTCCGAACAGACAGGCTCGCTGTGCGACTGCCTTCAGAGAGGCGGAAGGTATAGGTGCCAACGGCGGGTGCGGTGAACGAGAGCGCACGCTCACCCCGGTCGCTGCCGTTGCAGCTCGAGGTCAGCGTATCCGTTGGGAATGTCTCGGACGCCGTTACGCCCACGCCCACCGCCACGATCGCATCACACGGCGCCGCCGGGCATGCGCTGAAGGCGCTCCACTGGCCCTGCACGCATGCGCGAGACTGGGTGCCTCCGGCCGGGCAGTCGCGGGACTCCTGCGTGCCCTCCACGCAGATGTCGGGGTCCTGGCAAGCGCTGAACGGGCTCCACTGGCCCTCGGTGCAGGTGCGGACCCGCTGCCCGCGGCGGTTGAGGCCGCACACGCCCGTATCGGTCGCCGCGTCGATGCAGACGTCGGGGTCAACGCAATCCGACCACATGCCGTATCGACCGTTGACGCAGGTGTGTGTCTGCGTGCCGCGGCCGTTGAGCCCGCAGGCTGCCACCTCGCTCGTCCCGTCGGCGCATTCTTGGTCCGGGTCGTCACAGGGGGCCCAACCGCTCCACTGCCCGTTGTTGCAGACGCGCTGCTGCTCGCCGCGACCTCGGACGCCGCAGGCCTGCGTCTCGGCTGTCCCGTCGTCACAGACGTCGGGGTCTACGCACTCGGACCATGGACCGAAGCGTCCGCTATCGTCGCACGCGCGCTCGCGTTGGCCGCGGCCGTTGCGCCCGCAGTCCTCTCGGCTTGGCGTTCCCGGTGTGCACTCCGCGACGTCTGCGTCAGCGAGCGCGCCGCCCGTATTCGGCTTGGCGTCGCTCGGGTCGATCCCGCCGCCGCTGGCGTCTCGCGGGTCGCTACCGCCGACTGGCAGAGCGTCCGCGCTCGCTGCCCCGCCCACGGGGGGTTGGTCCGCGTCCGTGACCGGGCCGGGGCGACGGGCGTCGCGTCCGCCGCCGTCGTCTTGGGTGAGCCCGTTCTTCAGGTCAGGGTTGGTCGTCGTGCAGCCCAGCGCGAGTGCGCTGAGAACGACAGCCGCGCGTACGCCAAATCGGTTCGCTCGCATCACGCGATCTCCATCGTCTTGAGGAACTCGACCTTGGGGTTTTGCTGGGCCGCGTAGTTCATGGCCCAGTCCGTGTTCGCGACGAACGTGAGCTGGTCGGACAGGTCGCGATAAATGCGGTCCCTGTTCTGATGTACGAATTTCTCGAGCGCCTGTGGATCGTCGGAACGCAACCAGCGTGCGGCTTGAAACGGCGTATCCTCGAAACGAGCCCGCACGTTGTACTCCGCAGCCAAGCGCGACTGAATGACGTCGAACTGCAGTGAGCCGAGCGCGCCGAGCAGGTAGTCCTGCCCGTCGAGGGGCCTGTAGAGCTGCGCGGCGCCCTCTTCGGCGAGCTGCTCAAGCCCCTTGACCAGGGACTTGGACTTGAGTGGATCCAAGAGACGCGCGCGCCGAAAGAGCTCCGGCGCGAAGGACGGAATCCCGGTGAACTTGAGCGCTTCGCCCTCGGTGAAGGTGTCGCCAATCCGGATCGCGCCGTGGTTGTGCACGCCGATGATGTCGCCCGGGAAGGCCTCTTCGGCGAGCGTGCGCTCGCGGGCCAGGAATGTGGTCGCGTTGTTCACCGCGACGTCCCGCCCGCTGCGCACGTGCCGCATCTTCATCCCGCGCTCGTAGCGGCCAGACGTGATCCGGATAAACGCCATACGGTCGCGATGCGACGGGTCGAGGTTCGCTTGGATCTTGAACACGAAGCCTGTGAACGCCGGCTCCGCGGGCTCGACGAACCGGGTCGTCGTCGCTCTCGGTTGGGGGGCCGGCGCGAATCGGGCGAACGAATCCAAGAGCTCCTTGACGCCGAAGTTGTTGATCGCGCTGCCGAAAAAGACCGGCGTCTGTCGGCCTCGAAAGAACTGGGTCTGGTTGAAGGGCGCGCTCGCGCCGTCGAGCAGCTCGAGATCTTCGCGCAGCTTGCGGGCGGCGGACTCCCCGACCGCGTCGACCAATGCAGGCGTCGCGGGATCGACCTTAACGATCTCGTTCTTTCGGCCGCGCGCCGTGGCCTCGTAGAAGACGACGCTCCGGTCGATGAGGTCGTAGACGCCTTGAAAGTCCTTGCCCATGCCGATGGGCCACGTCATCGGGGCACATTGGATGTTGAGCTTCTTCTCGATGTTGTCGAGGAGCTCGAAGGGCTCAAGGGCCTCTCGGTCAAACTTGTTGCAGAAGGTAATGACCGGCGTGTCGCGCAGGCGACAGACTTCCATCAACGCGAGCGTGCGCGCCTCGACGCCCTTCGCGGAGTCGAGCACCATGAGCGCGCTGTCGACGGCCGTGAGGACGCGGTAGGTATCCTCGCTGAAGTCTTCGTGGCCAGGCGTATCGAGCAGGTTGATCGCGCACCCCGCATGCTCGAAGCTCATCACCGCCGTGCTGACGGAGATCCCGCGCTGCTTCTCGATCTCAATGAAGTCGCTCGCGGCAAACTTGCCACTTCGACGCGCGCGCACCGCGCCTGCCATCTGGATGGCTCCGCCGAAGAGCAGGAGCTTCTCCGTGATGGTGGTCTTGCCGGCGTCGGGGTGCGAGATGATCGCGAACGTTCGACGGCGGGCGATTTCAGCTTCGTGGTTCGACATGACGGGCGCGTTTACAGACGCGCCGCCCATGCGTCAACGGTCGCGGCGCGCTATTGCCCGCACATGACCTCGAGCGCAGCGCGCGACTCGTGACACTTCACGCATCCCCGATCGTTTTGGCGGAGCGCTCGGTCGCACTGGGCACGAAAACCGGGCGGGTGAGGGTTGGCGCGAATCGCGGCGCTCGCTTGCACGCTGTGACACTGCACGCAGGTGCTCTCCTGGTGACAGCTCACGCACTGACGCAGGTTCTTTCGCGCCTCGAACTTGTGGTGGGCGGGCGTTGGGATGCCGCCGAGCGGCGCGACAAAGCCCTCTCGGTGAAAGCGCCCCGTCGCGTTGCCGGCCGCCGAGAAGTAGAGCGCGCCGGGCTGGTCGCTCACGCCGCTCCGAACGTGGCAGTCGCGGCAGAATGACTGCTGTCGGTGGCAGCTCTCGCAGGACGGGTCGTTGCGCCGAGCCTCGGGGCCGTGCGTCAGCACAAAGTCACCCGCGTGAATCGACAACGGCTTCGGGCCACTGAGGTGGCAGGACACGCACTCCTGCTCTTTGTGACAATTCGCGCAATAAGCGGCGTCGGCCTTCGCCGCGGGGCCGTGAGAGCGCACGAAGTCGCCGCTGTGGTCGTCGTTTCGAAAGAGGCCACGAGGGACGAGCTTGCCGTGCGGCAGGTCCGTGACGAGGCGTCCGTCCGGCGTGGCGAGGTGACAGGTATCGCAGCGGCTCGGCGCTTGGCGACCGTCGTGGCACGACGTGCACTGGTCCATCATCGGCAGGTGCGCCCGTGTACCGAGTCCAGCCGACTCGATGCCGACGTGGCACGCCGAGCACTCGATGCCGCGGTCGAGGTGCAGCTTGTGGCCGAACTTGATGGCAGGCGCCGGGATCACCACGCGCGGCGGGTGCGGCGTCGCCTTGCTGGTTTCGTCGCGGTCAACGCCGGCTGGAAACGTCGGGACGTAGTTCGGGTGGCAGGTCTTGCACTCTGCCGGCGGGTCGGCCTTCTCAATCGGCTCCTCGAGGACGTCGTGGCAGTCGAGGCATACCCGCTCCTCGGGCAAGTTGCGGTCCGAGGCGCGCACGGAGGTCTTGACCGAAGCGTGGCAGTCACCGCAGGTGCTCTTCGCCTTCGTGAGGTGCAACGCGTGGTCGAACGCGAGCGGGATGCTCTGTGGGGGATAAACGGCATCGAGCGCGGTGCGCGGCGTTTGCGCGAGCGCAGCGCTGACCGCGGCGAAGAGGGCGGCGAGCACGACCGCGATGGCGAGGCGGGTCACAGCCAGTCCTCCAGCGTCGCCTGCGCGAAAACGCGCGAGCGAAAGGGCGTGAAGCGGCTCGAGTGCCCCTCGGCCACAAGCTCGAAGCGCGCGGACTCAGAGACCTGCCAGCGGCTCCCGAGGACGCCCCAGCCAGAGATGCCGCTGAACGACTTTCTCTGCGCGTCCTCAAACTCGACGGCGCCGAGGCGCGCGGTCAGGAACATCGGCGCAAAGTGGCCTGCCCCGAGGACGGGCACCTGCCCGAAGACGTCTCCATAGTGCCGCCGGCCGCCGTATCCGAAGCCGAGGCGCGCTTCGGCGCCCACGTGCAGGTCGCCCGACTCATCGAGCCACCGCGTGACGCGCGCGCCGCCATCCCAAGCGATGGGATGCGGGTTGAGGCCCGCGGTCGCGGGATCCTCGGGCAGCACCACGCCGACGAGCTCCGCGCCCGGGGCTTGAGCGTCCGCGGGACCCGCGTCAAAGCGCCGCGCGCCAGCGTCTGCATTCAGGCGCCAAAGGCCGGGGCTGAAGTGTCCCCTGAGGGTCAAGTCTTGCCACGGCATCACGGAGAACGCGTTCCAGATGCTGTCGGCGCCGAATGTAGGGCGCTCGTATCGCCAGCCCGCAGTTAGGCGCCACAGCTCGGCATCGCCGAAGCCCGCCTGGGCGTAGACCTCGCCGAGCCAGTGGTAGAGCAAGTCGAAACGGGCACCCGACTCCAATGAGGCGTTCGCCCACGGGCCGAGGGTGATCGCGCCGCCGACGTCCTCACGCTGAACGCGGTCCGAGGCCTCGAACTGGCGTCGCCAGCCCACGCGGGCATGGACGGTCTCGATGTTCGCCACCTCCGCTGCGGCGCCGACAATGTAGCCGGGTCGCTCGGGCAGCGCCGCGCCGTCCGGTGCGAACACATCTGGGCCGAGCGCGTTCCACTCGCGGCGCACCGCGAGACCGCCGGTGCCCTCGAGGACGATGTAGGGCAGGCCGAGCCGCAGGGTCGCGCCGTCCAGCGCATCCCAGCCCCCGGGCGTGAGGGCGTCGATGAGGAGCTGACGCCCGAGCTTGAGGTCGGTCGTGACTTGTCCCGACAGGCGCTCACGCCAACGGAGCTCGGCCTGGTAGAGCTCGAACATCGCGCGGCGCGGCTGAGTCACCCGGCGCGCCGTGTCCGTGGGACCGAAATCCGTCGCCAGCTCCAAGTCGGCCACGAGGGAGAAGCGATGAGTCTTGTCACCGTCGCCCTCGAAGTCCCACCCGCCCAGGAAGAGCCTTGGGCGGACGTCAACCCGGTCCACGGGCTCGGAGAGCGTGCCGCGCCAGCGGTCGGCGGTGATGCGCGTGTCTGCCCGAACGTTCCACGCGGTCGCCCGCGCTGCGGCAGGCGCCATCATCAAAACCAAGGCGCCGAGCTGGTAGACGCTGCGGCCCGTCGATGGTGAGTGCGAGTCCGGCACAGGCTGAGACTAGCAGTTTGCAACAGCCCGCAAATTGTTTCCGTACAGCGCAAGTTTTGCGTAGCTCCGCCACCGGCATGGGGCGAATGTCTGCGGCTGGGCGCGCGGCGCGCTTTTTGCTTCGCCCTCGGGCATGCGCTACACCGCCTGCAGTCCGCGGAACCCGCGGGGCTTCACGCTCACTGAGCTGATGTTCGTCGTGGTCATGGTCATCGCCATCACGCTCCTCGCATTCCCGAACTTGCGGACGTTCGGCGCGCGCGACCAAGACGTGAGCGTCGCCACCTTCTTCACCCATGAGTTTAACCGGGTGAAGAGCCAAGCCCAGCGTCGAACCCGGGCCTACGTCGTGAGCTTTCGGCAGATGAACCGAAACCTGCCGAGCGGACGGGTTGAGATCCGCGAGGCCCAAGGCACGAGCTGTGCGGAGGTCGCCGCGAACGTGAACGCGCGGAGCCGCGTCATCGCCGCCTACGGTGTCGGCGACGACGAGAGTGAACTCGAGCAGGTCCCCGGCCTGAGGACCAACTTCGTCGGGCTCAGTGGGTGGGTGCCTCCGGGGGGGAACATCGGGAACCCGCTCGTTGCCGACCTGACGCTCTGCGCCCGGGTCGACGGCTCGCTGATGCGGATTGATGGCAACGCGGTCACGCCAGTCAACGGGCAGACGCAGCTGCTGGTTCAGCGCTTCCAGACAGAGCAGGGGCCGACGAACGGACCGCCGCGCCGCGTGCGCTTCGACTTCGCGCAGCCTGCGCGGCTTGTGCTGGAGGCGATATGAGCCGCGTCGGGCGCTCCAAGGGGTTCACGCTCGTTGAGATCCTCGTGGCCGTGGCGGTGAGCGCCGCGGGCTTCGCTGCGGTCTTCGCGCTCCAAGTCTCGAATCTGCGGGGGAACTTGTCGACCCGCGACCAGATCGCCGCCTCTGCGCTCGCGGAGCTCTCTCTTGATCGGCTGCGCGGTGACGCCTACATGTGG
>CANLBD010000106.1 GCA_947488215.1 Myxococcales bacterium
CTTCGAGATCGCGGGTCAGGACCGCGTGAGCGTGTGGACGCGCGCGCGCGGACTCAGCATCATGCCGCCATGAACGCTCGCCCGCTTCTCGCCTCGCTCCTTGCACTACTCTTTGCCCTGACGCTCTCGGGCTGCGGCCCGCAGTGCGCCGTGCTCAAGGATGACCACGAAGCATTCGCCCGAAAGTTTCAGGGGGGCGCAGACTCGACGCGCGCGCCTCACCTGAGTATCGCAATGCCACGCGCTGCCCTCACCGAGGCGATCGACGCAGCGGCCGCGCGCATTCCCCGCACGCCTGTCGACCTGCCGGGACTTGGCGACGTGGGTCGCTATGTCCCGAATCGGCTCGAGTTCACACCCAGAGCGCTGCAGCTTTCGGTCGACAAGGCGGACGCAGCCCGCCTGCGTCTCGACTTCGACGTGAACTACGACGGCCGCGCGCTCTTCGGGCTCGACCTGACCGCGAAGGCCCCCATCACTGTGAACACGAGCCGCGGCACGCTCCGGTTCTCCATCCGTGGCGACCTCTTCGAGTCCGTCACGCCTCGGCTCGATGAGGGTGCCGCGCGTAAGCTGGCCGACGCGCTCTGGGGCCAGCTGCCCAGCGTCGCGCGCGCTGTCGTCCAGCGCGGCCTGGTCGACCGCCTGGCACGTGAGGGCATCGAGTACCTCACGAGCAGAGGCTACGCGCTCCTCCGCGAGCGCGTCCTCAAGCGGATCGGGGAGATCGCGAGCTTTGAGATGGGCATGCCAGACGTGCCCATCGAGGCGCTCACGCTGACCTCGGTCGGCAGCGGCGCGAACGGCGTCTTTCGGCTCGACGTCCGCACATCGCTGCCCGTCGAAAATGGCCTCGGCGAATCGAGCCTGAGCGCCCTCGCGGCGGCGGCGGCAAAGAGTCCCAAGGACGCGCTGCGCGTTCAGATCGCCGCAGAAACGGTCACGGCGCTCGCGAACTGGGCGATGGGACGCGGCAAGTTGCCGAGCCGATACGATGACACAGGCAAGCCGAGCCGCGAGGGCGGTGTTCAGGTCGGCGCCGCTTGGGGTGGCAGTGACGCGCGTCCCCTCAAGGTTCATCTGTGGAGTTTGGGCACACCACAGATGTGCGTCTATGGACGCGCCGCGGGTGTCCCGACCGTCGAATACGACGCCGCCAAGGGCAAGCTCGCCGTCGGGATCAAAGACTCAAGCGTCGAGGAGTTCAAAGGACCCGCGCTGCTGCGTGCGGTCGCATTCCTGCCCAGCGTGACGCAGAATATGTTCGATTTCTCGAAGACCATCGCGATGAAGACGCAGCTCGGAATCGGCTCCAAGACGTTCCGCGTCAATTTGCAGCGCGCCGCCTTCGACGGGCGCACGTTCACCGTAGACCTCTCGACCTCGACGGCCCCCAAGAGCGGCACGTGAACCGCGCTGCCCCGCGGTGGTGCGCTCTTACGGGGGCGTTGACTCTGGCGGCGGCGTGCGGCGACGCACCGTCGACCTCGACCGCGACGGACGTCGGGCAGCGACCGCCTCAGGACGCGGCGCTCGTTGACGCTTACGTCGCAGGGGACTTTCGGGTCCCGGACGCTTGGGCACCCCCGGTCGTCGATGCGCGCGTTCGAGACGCTCGGCTCGAAGACGACGCACGTCTCGACGCGCAGGCGGTCGTGGTCGACGCGACGCGCCCGCTCGATGGGCCCACGCTGCCGCCGGACGCCCCACAGGGCGACGCGGCGCCTGAGGTCGACTCCGTTGCGCCCGAGGTCGACGCCGCGGTGCCCGTAATCGACGCCGAGCCGCTCGGCGACGTGCAGCTGGCCCCGCCCTCGCCTCGCCTGGACTACGAGCCCTGCGCTTGTCCAGCGCCACAAGTGTGTGACCGTGGTCGCTGCGCCCAGGCTGCGCCCTGCTCTCAGGATGCCGACTGCGTCGCTGGCTGGTCGTGCTTGGGGGGCGAGTGCGTCGACTGTGCCCTCGGCGACGGCTGCCCGGGTTCGACGGTCTGCCAAGGGGTCACCTGCGTCGACGCCCGACAGTGCGTTATGGACGACGCCTGCGTCGCAGGTCGGCGCTGCAGCGGTGCCGCCACCTGCGTCCCCCTGCCCGCCTGCCCCTCTCCAGACGCCGTCGATGTCTCCGATCCGGAGCGCACGCTCGCCCTTGGTCCCGGTCTCACGGAAGGCTTCGGGCTGTGCGAGTCTCTGGACGACTGGTTCACGCTCGAGACCGCGGTGGGCGCGCGGGTGACGACGCGGTCAGCCTCTGACCAACCGACGCCGACCGTCTGGCTCTACCCCGCGGGTGACCTGACAACGGCCGTAGACCGCAGCTTGGGCGTCGCGGGAACGGCCTGGGCCGCCGCCCCGGCGGGCGTGTATTGGGTCCGCGTGAGCGCGCCACCCGGCGCGTCGGGCCCCTACAGTGTCGAGGTCGTCGAGGGCTGTGACGACGACCGCTTCGAGCGCCCCTGGCGCAACGACACGGCGGGCAGCGCGCGTCCACTCCCGCTGGAGGCGATTGACGGCACCCTTTGCCACTCGGACGTAAGCGCGGACGAAGACTGGTTCACCTATGCGCTCGACGAGCCCGCGCGCGTCGCCCTCGAGACCATCAGCGGGCGCGTCGAAGCGACGGTTGAGGGCCAGCGTTTGCCTGCGGACATCGTGCGCGGTGACCAGGTCCGCGTGCGCGGTGACCACGCCGCGCGCTGGCGACTCGTAACCACGCGTCGCGCCGACCCCGCCGGACGATGTATCGAGGCGCCCGTCTTCGGCGTCGGCGACACTGTGCCCGTCAGCGTGGTCGGCGGCCGCAACGACTTCGACGTCCCGTGCTTGTCGCCTGGCACGCCCGACGCAGTGTATCGGCTCGACCTGCCGGTGCGAACCAGCGTCTCCATCGTCCTCGATACGCTCCTGCCCCAGTCCGGCCTCGCGATTCTGCCGGCCTGCGATGCCGCCGCGCTGCCCTACGACTGCAGCGAGGGCGGGCGCTCTCTGCGGGTGCCGAGCCTCAACGCGGGCAGCTACTGGGTCGTCGTCGAGGGGCCCGTCAACGGCACCCTCTCGGCCTTTGTCGATCAAGAGGCGGGCTGTGCGGGTGCACGTGAGGCGGTCGTGAACGCGAACGTGCCCCTCGACCCCGCCATGCCGCCCGGGCGTTTCGAAGACAGCTGCCTCCAGAGCGGAGCGGGCGAGTCCATCGTGCACTTCACGCTCAACGCGGCGTCGCAGGTCTTCCTCGAGGCCCGCAGCGAGGGCCGTCCAGTGCGCGTCGCTCTCCGCGGTGCCTGTTCGGACGTCTCGACGGAGCTGGCATGCCAGTCGGGCCCGGGCGTGAACATCATCGCCCCCTTCGTCCCTGCGGGTGACTACGACGTCATCGTCGAGAGCGACGGTCCCGTGCTCCTGCGTATGAACGCCTTCGCGCCATGAGCCATGTCGTTGTCCTCTCAAGCGGATTCTTGGCCTTTGCGCGCCACATGGGCGTCATCGCGGCTCTCGAGGACCGAGGTGTCGTACCCACGGCGATCGTGGGTGTGAGCTCGGGCGCCGTCGTCGGTGCGTTGTGGGCTTCCGGCCTCAACGTCGCTGAAATGCGTGCCTTTCTCGGAGACGCGCCGCCGTACAAGAGCTTGCGCGCGCGCTGGCCATGGGCCTCTCCCGGGCCCGGGCTGGTCTCCCTCGACGGTCTCGCTGCGCGCCTGCGCGAGGTCCTCCCTGCCCGCTTCGACACGCTCCCTCGACCGTTTGGCGCGGGTGTAGTGCGTCGAACCGACGGCGCGTGCCGGCTGATTCAAGAGGGTGATCTCGTCGAGGCCGTCACAGCGAGCTGCGCGATCCCCTATCTCTTCGGGCCGCGCACCGTGAACGGTGAGCCCTGCGTCGATGGCGGCGCCAAAGACCGCATCTTCCTCGATGCTGCGCTCGAGGCCTTCCCCGCTGAGTGCAGCTACGTCCATGTCGTCGGTGCCTCGGCCGTGGGTCGGCAGCAGCGGTCCGGCGTCGTGGACCAACAGCTCGAGCGCGCGGCGACACGCACTCGCCTCGTCGTCATTCGCACGCCGCGGAGCGAGGCTTCGTTCGCCTCCCTCGGGGACGTCGACGCTCAGGTCGAGGCCGCGCGGCGGCTGACGCTTCAGGCCCTCGACGCGGCGTGAGTCAGCGACACGCCTCACCGCGCTGCTGGCCACGCGGGCACTCAGGCGCGGCGTCAAACTCACCACGGGTGCAGATCTGGCGGCATCCGCGCACGCCCAGTTCGTTGACCTGACAGGTCCCGTTCGCCCAGGCGATGTCTGCGACCTCCCAGAACTCCGTCGAGCTGCTGCCTCCTCCGGCGAAGTCGGGCATGAGCACGACGGGCTCGAACTCTCGCGCGAGCGCGCCGCCGCAGAAGACACGCACCGTGACCGTCGACGCGCCGAAGCCGTCCTCGTCCCAGTAGTGGACTCCCAAGCGGTAGGACCCGTCGCGGGGACGACGGATGTTGATGTTCTCCGGACCGAGCCCCTCGACGTCGTCGAGGTCGAGCCGAGGGTCATCATCATCCGCCGGCGGGAACCACGTCAGCACAGGCGTCGGTGAAGCGGCGGGGTCGGCGTTGATGCGCGCGAGCTCCTCTCGACACGCCTCTTCGCTCGTGCCCGCCGTGCACTGCCGACAGTTCGAGAAGTAACAGTCCGAGCCCGTGTCGCCGCCGTCGAACCACTCGCCCCCAGGCCGCCGCAGGTGCATGTCGACATCGCTCGCGTCGTTCTGAGCGCCGGCGTTCCAGACCATCTCGATGCGGAGCGCATCGCTGCCGGTCGCCTGCACACGCGTCTGACAACGACCGACGCCGCCGTCCGCGTCGCGGACCTCGAGCTCAAAGACGAACGTCCCCTGCAGGTCCACAAACACCTGAGACTCCAGCGCGTTCGCGGGCATGGGCAGCGCTGTCGAGCCGCCGGGCTGCTCCACGACGCGCCAGGTCGCCTGAGCCATCGGGTCGCCGTCTGCGTCGCGATAGCCGCCGCGCAGGGGGTAACTCGCGAGCGGAGGGCCTGCCTGGTCGGGCGGACAAATCGCCTCTGGGGGCGTGTTGTCGCATTGACCGATGTCATCGATTCGGCCGTTGCAGTCGTTGTCGAGGCCGTCGCAGACCTCGGCGCTGGGCAAGACAAAGCCCTCGCAGGGTCCATAGGTCTCAAAGTCACAGGCTTGTCGGCCTGCACGGCACTGGGTCCCAGGGCCTTCAAGGTCCGCCGGATGACCCGGGTAGCAGCTCTTCTCGGGCCCCATGCAGACGCAGCCCTCGTCCACGAACCCGTCGCAGTTGTCGTCGAGGTCATTGCAGGCTTCGTCGCGCCCCGGTGCGCAGAAGGGCGCGCGACCCCCGCCGCCTCCGCCGCCGCCTCCACCGCCGCCGCTCGCGTCGCCCCCCGATGCGCCACCGCCGGCGTCCTGGACGACGATCGGCGGCGGGCCGCCCGCCTCGCGGCCCACGACAGGGGGCAGGCCCACATCGGGCGCCCCCACCGAGCCACCGGGCGCCGGCGTGTCCCCAAAGTTGTCCGTCCCGCACGCGCCGAGCACAGCGCACACCCAGCCGACCATTGTGCGTCGAACCACGTTCCATCCTCCGTTCAGGGAGCCGCAGTGTGCCCCGATTCCGACCTCCGTGAGCAGACTTTACGCGAGCGCCCGCCTGGACCACGATGCGTACATGGACCCACGTTCAACCGGCCGCTTGGCGATCGATGGCGGCGCCCCAGTGCGCGAGCACCCGCTGCCCTACGGGCGCCAGACTATCGAGGATGACGACGTCGCCGCAGTGGCCACCATGCTGCGTGAGCCCCTGCTCACGACCGGCCCGCATGTCGCGGCGTTCGAGGCTGCGCTCGCTGCTCGGTGCGGTGTTGGGCACGCGGTCGCGGTGAACAATGGGACCACGGCGCTCCACGCCATGTACGTTGCCGCGGAGCTGCGCGAGGGCGACGAGGTCGTTGTCCCTCCCGTCACGTTCGCAGCGACGGCCGTTGCAGCGCTATGGTGCGGCGCGCGCCCCGTCTTCGCCGATCTCGACCCCGACACGCTGAACCTCTCCGCCGCGCGCGCGGCGGATGCGGTCACGCCCCGAACGCGCTTTGTCACGACCGTGGACTTCGCGGGGCTCGCTTCGGACGCCGACGCGCTGCGCGACGCGACTCAGAGGCCCGTGTACTGCGATGGCGCACACAGCCTCGGCGCGACCGCTCAAGGGCGCCCGGCGCAGTCGACGTTCGCTGCCGCCACCACGAGCTTCCACCCGGTCAAGCACATCACGACCGGCGAGGGTGGCGCGGTACTCACCGACGACGCCGAGCTCGCGGCCCGGGTGCGCCGCTTCCGCCACCACAACCTCGTCCTGATGCCCGAAGTCGGCCCGTGGGCGTACGATATCGCTGAGCCCGGCATGAACTATCGCCTGCCAGACATCAACGCGGCGCTGGGCGTGTCGCAGCTCGCTAAGCTTGATCGTTTCCTCGCCCGGCGCCGGGCACTCGCGCAGCGCTATCGTTCGTTGCTCGCGCCGTTCGCCGAAGTGCTCGAGGGACCTCCCGGCGAGGTCGGCGCCCACGCGTGGCATCTTTTCATTGTGCGTGTCCGCGGCGCTTTCGCCCAGCGGCGTCGATGGGTCTTCGACGCGCTCCGCGCGGAGGGGATCGGCGTGCAGATGCACTACGCGCCGCTCCACTTGCACACGCTCTTTCGTGAGCGCTTTGGCCACGCCGAGGGTGACTTCCCGGTGGCCGAAGACTACGGCCGCCGAGCGGTCTCCCTGCCGATCTTTCCTGGCATGACAGACGCCGACCAAGACGACGTAGTCGAGGCGCTGGCGCGCGTGCTCGGGGTCAAGCCGTGAAGCACCCGTGGGAGTTCGACGAGGCCCGATTCTCGCTCTCGGGCCGCAAGGTCCTTGTCACGGGCGCGGCCAGCGTCCTGGGCCTCGAAGTGTGCCGCCAGCTCGTCACAGAGCACCATCCCGCGCTCCTCAGGCTCTTCGACCAAAACGAGTCCGGCCTGTTCTTCGCCGAGCAGCAGCTCCGCGCCGCGGCGCCGGGCACCGTCGGTCGCTTGCGCACGCTCATGGGGGACGTCCGAGACCGAGAGCGGCTCGTTCGTGCGTTCGAGCGCATCGACGTCGTGATTCACACCGGCACTCTCCAACATGTGGGGCTTTGCGAATACAACCCCTTCGAGGCCGTCCAGACGAACCTTATCGGCGTCCAGAACGTCATCAGCGCAGCGGTCGAGGCGGGCGTTCAGCGGGTCGTCCTGGTCTCCAACGGCGCGGCCGTCGACCCCGTGGGTGTGCTGGGCGCCTCGCACCTGATGGCGGAGCGGCTCGTCACGGCTGCCTATCAGGCCGGCGGGAGCGCCACCACGCTGCTCACCAGCGTCCGCGTGGGCCCGCTCGCCCACCCTCACGCGGACTGGCTCCTGACCGCCCGCGACCAGCTCCGCGCGGGCGCGCCGGTTGTCCTGCCGCGGCACGACGAGCGGCGCTTCTTGCTCCCCTTAGGCGATGCCGCGCGCCTCGTCCTCACCGCCACCCAGACCGCGCTCGGCGGCGAGGTGTTCGTCTGTCAGGCTCCCGTCGTGCGCGTCCGCGACCTTCTCACGGTGCTCGCGCGCGCGCACCGCGGTCAAGTCACTGAGTCGGAGTCCGCAGTGCGGTCCGTCGTGTCGTCGCTCCCGACAATCGCGGACACCGGCTCGCCCGGCCTACTCTCGGAGAGCGAGGTCCCTCAGGCCTATGAGACGCCCGATTACCTCGTCGTCCTGCCGAACGATCGCACCCCGACGCCCTCGCTCAAGCGGGTGACGCACCCCCACCGCGTTGAGGACGCGACGCCCCTCACGCCCGGCGGCCTCGAGGCGTTCCTCAGAGCTTCTGGAGCCCTGCCATGAGCACGCCCCACGCATTCCGCCCAGACCGCGTCTACGTCATCGCCGAGGCGGGCTCGAACTGGCGTATGGGCACCGCTGCACGCGACGAACGCATGGGGTTCGCGCTCATCGACGCCGCAGCCGAAGCAGGCGCCGACGCCGTCAAGTTCCAGACCTATCGGCCCGAGACGGTCTATGTGCCGAACGCCGGCCAGAGCGAGTACCTGGCCGCGGGCGGCATCCTCGAGGACATCCGCGAGATCTTCGCCGACCTGGCGATGCCCTACCCGCTCATCCCGAAGCTCGCTGACCATGCCACGCGCCGCGGCCTCGACTTCATGTCGACCGCCTTCTCGCTCCCCGACTTCGAGGCCGTAGACCCTCACGTTTCCGTTCATAAAATTGCATCCTACGAGATCAGCCACGTCCGCCTGATCGAACGCGCCGCGCGCAGCGGCAAGCCGACGATCATGAGCACGGGCGCGGCCACCCTCGACGATGTCGCGTGGGCGGTGGGGCATTTCCAGGCGCACGGCGGCGGACCGCTCTGCTTGCTCCAGTGCACAGCAAAGTACCCCGCGCCGTCCGAAGCGATGAACCTGCGCGCGATTGAGACGCTGCGCGCGCGCTTCGGCTTGCCTGTCGGGCTCTCGGACCACAGCCTGCACCCTACGCACGCGCCCATCGCCGCCGCCGCGCTCGGCGCGTGCGTGGTGGAGAAGCACTTCACACTCGACCGACGCCTGCCCGGTCCAGACCACGCCTTCGCCGTAACGCCGGATGAGCTCGCTGCCATGGTGCGCGGCCTGCGTGCGGTCGAGCAGCTCCGCGGCACGGGGGAAAAGGTCGTGCTCGAGGCGGAGCGCGAGCTCGCCGCGTACGCCCGGCGCGGGGTGCAGGTCACGCGCTCCGTTGCCGTGGGGGATGTACTCCGCGAGGGTGAGAACCTCGATATTCTCCGACCCGGCAACCAGCCGCTCGGCGTGCACCCCCGACGCCTCGTCGAGATCGAGGGCCGACGCGCCACCCGCGCACTTCACATCGGCGAAGGGCTGCTCGACGGGGACTGGTCGTGACCCGCCCCGCGCTCCTCATCGACTTCGACGGCACCCTCGTCGACAGCCTCCCCGCGCTTGCTTTGGCCTACGCGAGCTTTCTCGAGGCGCACGGCTGCGCCCCCTCGGGTGAGGAGTTCGACGCGCTCAATGGCCCTGCCCTGCCCGAGATCGTCGCGACCCTCAAGGCCACGCACGGGCTCAAGCCACCGCTCGAAGCCTTGTTGCGGGACTACCGAGCCCGGGTCGAAATCGCCTACGAGGAGGCCGTATCACCGCGCGACGGCGCGCACGACCTGCTGCGCGAGGCCGACGCGCTCGGCGTCGACGTGCACGTTGTATCGGCGGCGCCCGCGCCTTGGGTTCGCCGCGCGCTTGAGCGCGCTGGCCTGGGCCCAGTCGCCGCGGTGCACGACACGACGGGCCTCGTCGCGAGCAAGCCCCACCCCGCGGTCTATCGACGCGCGCTGGCTCATGCCGGCTGCGAGGCTTCGGGGGCGCTGGCGGCCGAGGACGCTCCGAACGGGCTGGCGGCGGCGCAGCGTGCAGGCCTGCGCGTCATCGACGCGGCGGTGAGCTTGATCCCGGTCGTCGAGGCCCTGCGTGAACTCGCGCGCTCGAGCGCGCCAGACGTCCCGGGCCTGCACCTTCGCCCAGTCCGCGTCGAAGACCTGGCATGGGTGCTGTCTCTGCGTAACCTGCCCGAGAGCGTGGCCGTGTCGAATCGCCGACGCCCGCTGGCCCTCGACGAGCTCCCTGACCCGTTCGCAGAGTTCACTCGCGTGTGGGTCGCGCAGCGGGGCGACCAGCGCGTGGGCTATGTCATGGCGACGCTCGAACAGGCAAATGGTGCGCCGCGGCGCGCGGTCATTGGCCTCGTCGTCGCGCCCGAGAGTCGCGGTCAGGGCCTCGCGGCACGATGCATCGACGCGGCCTGTCGACACCTGAGCGCGCTGGGCTGGAGTCCCGTCGAAGCGTTCGTCTTCGCCGGCAACCTCGCGAGCGAGGCCGCGTTCGCCCGCGCAGGCTTCGTGCCCGTCACGAGCGCGCTTCAGCCCGATGGTCGCACGCGGCGGACGTGGCGGCGCGAGCCCAACGTCGCGTCGAGCGACGCGCCGTGAGCCGAGTCGTCGTCGTCGTCCAGGCGCGGATGACCTCGACGCGCCTGCCAGGCAAGATCCTGGCGGACGTGGGAGGGCGTCCCATGCTCGCGGGTCAGCTCGAGAGGCTCCGCGCGATGCGCAC
>CANLBD010000107.1 GCA_947488215.1 Myxococcales bacterium
CGAGCCCGCGGCGCCGCTCGAGCTCGGCGCGCTCACGCTCGACGCCTTGGCCTGCCCCACGCCGAGCGTCACGCTCCGCCCTGCGCTCGCCCTGGCCGAGGGCGCCGCCGTGCCCGACGAGCCCCCAGGCGCGCCGCCCCTCTTCGCGCACCTGCGGCTGGTCGAAGAGGGGGGATGGACAGCGCCGGTCGCAGAGGCGCCGCTCGCGTCGCCGTTCCCCCCGCCGCTGCCGCCGCTCGCGCTGGTCCCCGGCCGCTACCGCGTCGTCGCCTGGCTCGAGCCGAATCCGTCACCGGATGCTGAGCCGTGCGAGCGGGGTGAGTCACCGACGTGGCGGGGCGAGGTCATCGTCGAGCTCGGCGCCAGCGCCGCTGACGTGGCTGTGTGGCTCGAGCTCGGCGCCGGCTGCCCCCGCTAAAACAGACCGAAGGCGCCGCCCGTGCAACCGGACGCATCGGCATGTATAATGCGCGTCCGCTCACGGCCAGTTCGGAAGGGGGTCCCGTTGCTCGAGACGCCGACGCCAGCCAAAGCCTCTGAAGAGCCGCTCCCGCTCGACCGCAACGCGGTCGTCGAGCAGTTCAGCTACCTCATCAAGAAGGTGGCCTACAAGATGCTTTCCCGGCTGCCAGCGAACGTAGAGCTCGATGACCTCATGAGCGCTGGCGTGCTGGGGCTCATCGACGCCGCGGAGAAGTACGACGCTGAAAAGAGCTGTAACTTCAAGAGTTACGCGGAGATTCGAATTCGGGGCGCGATCGTGGACGAGCTGCGCTCGCTCGATTGGGTGCCGCGCAGCGTTCGCCAGAAGGGGACGAACATCGAGGCGATGCAGCGCGAGCTGCAAGGGCGCCTCGGCCGCCCCGCGACGCCGCTCGAGGTGGCGACGGAGATGAACTTGTCGCTTGAGGAGTACCAGCTCCTCGTCGACAAGGCGCGCGCGGTCAACGTCGTCTCCTACGAGGACCTCGGCGGCGCGAGCCCTGAGGAGAAGCGGGACTTCCTAGAGGGCGTGGCCGATCCCGCGGCGCTGAACCCCGAGGACACCTCGGAGCAGACCGCCGAACGGGACCAGATGATGGAGGCCATTCAGGAGCTGCCCGAGCGGCATCGCGTCGTGTTGATGCTCTACTACTTCGAGGACATGAGCCTAAAAGAGATCGGCACGCTCCTCGGCGTCACGGAGTCGCGCATCAGCCAGATTCACTCTGCTGCGGTCGTGCAGCTCAAGCCGCTGCTCGAAAAGAAGATGGCAGGGTGAGCCCGCCGCAGACATGATCAGCCTCGGTGACTTCGTCTTTCTGGGTGTGTACCTGAGCGTGCTCGTCGGTCTGTCGGCGTTCGGGCTCCACCGCCTGCACATGGCCTTCACCTACCTGCGGTTTCGGCACGCGAGCGCACGCGAGCCCTCACCGCCCGAAGATTGGCCGCAGGTCACCGTGCAGCTCCCGCTCTACAACGAGCGATACGTCGCGGAGCGGCTCATCCGCGCCACGGCCGCGCTCGACTGGCCGCGGGATCGACTGCACCTGCAGGTGCTCGATGATTCCACGGACGATACGGTCACGCTGGTCGCCGCCGTCGTCGAGCAGCTCCGCGCCGAGGGGCACGACATCGTTCACCTGCGCCGCTCAGAGCGACAAGGCTTCAAGGCGGGCGCTCTGTCGCACGGCCTCGAGCGCGCGAAGGGCGAGCTTGTGGCCGTCTTCGACGCCGACTTCGTGCCGGCTCAAGACTTCTTGAAGCGCACCGTGCCGCACTTCGCTGACCCCGGCGTGGGAATGGTTCAGGCCCGCTGGGGGCACATCAACCGCGAGTTCTCCTGGCTGACGCGCGCGCAGAGCGTGCTGCTCGACGGGCACTTCTTGATTGAGCACACCGCCCGCAACCGGTCCGGTCGCTTCTTCAACTTCAACGGGACGGCGGGCGTGTGGCGCCGCGCCGCCATCGACGAGGCGGGGGGCTGGCAGCACGATACACTGACCGAGGACTTGGACTTGTCCTACCGCGCGCAGCTCAAGGGGTGGCGCTTCGTCTTTCTGCCCGAGGTCGTGGCGCCTGCCGAGGTGCCGGTCGACATGAACGCCTTCAAGGCGCAGCAGCACCGCTGGGCGAAGGGGTCCATTCAGGTCGCCCGCAAGCTCCTGCCCCGGATTCTGCGAAGCTCACAGCCGCTCAAGGTCAAGCTCGAGGCGCTCGTTCACCTCACCGGCAACCTGGGCTATCCCTTGCTCGTGACGCTCGCGCTCATGGCGCCGTTCGCCCTCCATCGGCGCGCTGAGCTCGGTCTGCACCAGACGCTCGTCATCGACTTGCCCTTCTTCTTGGGCGCGACGCTCTCGGTGTCGGTCTTCTACCTGCTCAGCCAGCGCGAGCTCGGCCGGTCCGCGCTTGAGCGCTGGGCGACGCTGCCTGTCGTGCTGGCTGTTGGGATCGCGCTCGCGGTCAACAACAGCCGGGCGACCGTCGAGGCGCTGCTCGGTCAGGTCTCTCCGTTCGTGCGCACACCCAAGCTCGGGGTCGTCGGCCGCGCCTCTCGCCTGAACGGCGTCGCGTACCAGGCGCGGCGTAACGCCTTCGCGCTGGTCGAGCTGGCGCTCGCGGCCGTCTATCTGCTGACGATCATTCAGGCGGCGCGGGCGGGTCTCTGGGTCACGGTGCCGTTCTTGGCGCTCTTCCTCGCCGGTTTCCTGCTCGCGGGCTTGGGGAGCCTGATGCCGCCTCGCGCGGTGACGCCCAGCCCGCTGCCCGAGGCCGCGCCCTGAACGGGGCCGGTGCGCGGCGGGGCCTCGTGCTCGGGCTCGTGTTCGCGGTGGGGGCGGTCCCCGCGCTCGCCGCGTGGAGCGTGCCGGGCACCGCTGCCCATCGGGCTGAGGCGCTCATGGTCGCGGCGCTCGTCCTGAGCGCGCCATGGCTCTGGCTCTGTGCGCGCCTGACCCACGACGATGGGGCGTCCTGGGCGCCTTCTCTGCGCTCCGCGCTCTGGGCGGCCCTCATCGGTCGCGCGGCGCTGCTCACCGTGGACCCGGTCCTGAGCGAGGACCTGTGGCGCTACCTGTGGGACGCCGCGACGTGGCGCGCGGGTCTCGGGCCGTATCAGTGGGCGCCCGCCGCGGCGACCCTCGACGCGCTCGCGCAGTCCGCGCCCTCGCTGGCCAGCGTGCGGTAACAGATCGGACACCCCGAGGTGCCGACGATCTACCCGCCGGCTGCGCAGTGCCTCTTTGCGGTCTTCGGGCTGGCGGGCCCGAGCGCGCTCGCGTGGCGCTTGGGAACGATCGGCGCGGACGCCCTCGTCGCGCTCGGCCTCGCACGCTGGGCCGCCGCGCGCGGGGCATCGCCCGCCATCGCGCTCGGCTGGCTCGCGTGCCCGCTCGTCGCGCTCGAGGTCACTGTGGGCGCGCACATCGACGTATTTGGCGTCGCCGCTCTGGCCTGGGCGGGCGTGGCGTTCTCGCGCGGCCACACCGGCCGGGCAGGCGCGGCCCTCGCGATCGCGGCGGGTACAAAGCTCTTTCCGGTCGTCGCCTTGCTTCGGGGGCCGCGGCGCGCTTGGCTGGGCGCGCTCGGGGTGGCTGCCGTGCTGGGGGCGCCATTCATCACGCAGGTCGCGGACATGGGCGCGGGGCTCTCGACCTACGCGCACCGTTGGCGCTTCAACGACGGCCTCTTCGCGGTCATCTCCGCGACTTTTGAGCGCGTCTTTCTGGCGTGGGGTCTTCACGCGGACGCGCCGTTAGACGTCCCCGAGCTCGTGGTGACCGTGGCTCGAGCCCTGGTTGGCGGCGGGAGCGCGGCCGACTCGCGCCTGTGGCTCGATGAGCTGGTCTTCGCCTCGGCCAAGGCGAGCGCAGTCGCGCTGCTCGTCGCGGTGCTCGGGTGGGCGTGGGCGCAACCGCGGCGCTCTGAGCCCGTGTTCGATCTGCTCGGCCCCTTCTGCCTCGCGCTCCTGCTGGTCTCGCCGGTCGTTCACCCCTGGTATTTGCTGTGGGCGCTGCCGTTCGGGCTGCTTTGGCTGGCGTCTCCGGGCGCTCGCGCGATGGGGGCGGCCGTGTGCCTGTGGGTCGCGCTCGCAGCGCTCGCCTATGTCCCGCGAATCGGCGCGCTGGGCACAGGTGTTTGGCAGTCGGACGGACCCTGGCGCCTCGCGGAGTATGTGCCGGTGTGGATCGCGCTGGCCCTCGCGGCCGCGCGAGGAGTAAAAGCGCGAAACCTATGATCTTCTCACGCATAATCGCCGTGCTGGGCTTGGCGCTGCTGGGGTTGCTGGCGGCGGGCGGGCTTACGCTCACGAACGTCCGCGACGATGAGCTGCGCATCGCGCAGTGGCGGACCGTTCAAGCGGCCGCGCGCGGCCTTGAGCTCGAGGCTGCGAACGCGCTGCAGGCGCAGACCCACGTCACTCGGCTCCTCGCGGCCGATCCGCGGGTCTTGGCCGCGCTGGCGCAGCGTACGCCTGAGATGCCCGCGGCGGTGCTCCCCGCGGTCTTTGAGCCCGTCGTCGAGCAACTGCAAGCGGAGCACCGCACCGTCGACGTCGCGCTCTTTGACGCCCAGCGCGCGCCGCTGGGCTCGAAGCCCTCGCCGCTCGCCGGTCGACTGGCGCCGCGGCTGGCTGATCTGGAGCGCTCGCCGCTCGGCCTGCCGGTCAACCTGAACGGCCGCGACCGCTGGGTGATGGTCGTGCCGATCTCCAGCCTGACGCCCGCCACCCCGCCGGGCTTTATTGCCACGGTCGGTCCGCTGCCCGTCGAGGTCGTACTGCGCGCCCACCAAGACTCGGGGCAGTCACTCGTCAAGTTGGCGGTCGCGCTCATGGGCAAGCCGCTGGGCACGCAGCCGCCCGAGCCGTGGGTCGTCCCTGCGCTCGAGGCCGCGCCTAAGGCGCCTGTAGTCGTCCCGGGTCTGCCCGGCGTGCGGTCCGCGCGCTTCGAGGTGCCCGCTCTGCCCGGCATGTCGCTGGTCTTGGGCTGGGACGAGGCGCAGCCCGTCGACGTCAGCGCAGTCGGCGGTCTCAGTGTTGTCCTCGGTCGCGCTTTCGGTGATAACGAGCGCTCGCAGGCGGTCTTGTCCGCTGCGGCCGCGCTCATCGCGCTCACGCTGCTCTGGGGCTATTTTGGCACGCGCCGCGCGGTCAAGCAGCTCGCGCGCGCCGTCGAGGAGCTGCCGACGGGCGCGCCGCTGCTGCCGAGCCGCTACGCGGACTGGCTCCACCCGATCTCCGTCGCGGCCATCGAGGCCGTCGCGGCGGGCCGCAAGCGGGGTCGCGGCGAGGGGCCGCGGCCTTCAGGGGAACACCCCGTCGCGCGCGCCGTCTCGTTGACGGCGCCGACTGTGCCTGTGGCGCGCATCGGGCCGGTCGACCTCGCCGGAGAGCCGTCGCAGGAGCCCGCAACCGAGCCACGCGCGGCGACCAGCGTGCCGCGCCTTGACGCAGACGACGGCGACCACGAGTCCCACACGGACGCCGACTTCAGGCCCGCGGTCGGCGGGAGCGTTCTGCCCAAGCCCGACATCACACGCAGCCAAGCGCCCACGATCCCCGTCGAGCCACCCCGCCACGAGAACACCGCGATTCGTCCGGTGCCGGTCGAGCTGCTCGCGGCTCTGCGCGACGAGCAGGGCCGCGGTGAGGGCTCGCAGGTCGGCCCCGCGCCGGCGGATGGCACGCCCGAGGACGAGGCCTACATGGCCGAGGTCTTCGCGGAGTTCCTCGAGCTCAAGAAGCAGTGCGGCGAGCCCGCGGACCCGAGCGAATACAAGAAGTTCCGCCACAAGCTGCTCCGCACGCGCCAGCAGCTCGTCGAGAAGTTCAAGTGCAAGGACGTGCGGTTTCGGGTTTACGTCCGTGACGGCAAGGCCGCCCTGCGCGCCGCTCCCGTGCTCGAGGAGGACGCGCCGGTCTAGGCCTGCGCGGGCGCGTCCGCCGCGCCGCGCCGGGCCACGAGCAGACGCTCGACGTTGCCCGACTGCGCGCCGGGCACAGGCGAGTCGACGGGCGCTTCGCACACAAAGCCGCGGGCAGTCAGGCAGGCGGCGACCTCGGCGCAGACGCGCTCGATGACCTCGGGGCGCGTCACGCGGCCGCCCTCTTCGACCTCGGCGCGACGGGCCTCGAACTGCGGCTTGACGAGGACTGCGACCCACGCGCGCGGGGCGAGGCGCTCGAGCGGGGCGGGGAGCGCCGCGCAGAGCGAGATGAATGACACATCCGCGACGAGCGCGTCGATGGGCTCCGGGACCAGCGCCGCGCTCACGTCGCGCGCGTGCGTCTCCTCGAGCACCACCACGCGAGGGTCTGCGCGCAGCGTGGCGTGCAGCTGGTTCGTGCCCACGTCGACAGCGTAGACCCGACGCGCGCCTCGTCGGAGCAGCACGTCCGTAAAGCCCCCTGTGCTCGCGCCCAGATCGAGCACGACCAGGCCCGCCGGCTCCAGCCCAAAGGTGTCGAGGGCGTGCACGAGCTTGCCCGCCGCGCGCGAGACGAAGGCGTCGCCGCGCGTGCGGAGCCTGAGCCGGAGTGGGGCGTCGGCAGGCACGGGCTCGCCTGGCTTGTCGGCGCGGCGTTCACCGACGACGACCTCGCCCGCCAAGATGTGGGCGCGCGCCTTCTCGAGCGTGGGGGCGAGCCCGCGCTCGACGAGCAGGGCGTCGATTCGCCCGCGCGGGGCACGGCGCGTCATACGGTGCGGTGGAGCAGCTCCTGCGCGAAGGCGGCGAGTGTGGCGCCGCGGTCGCCGAGCGCGTGCGCGGCCTCGGTGGCCTCGGCCGCGACCTGAGCGGCGAGGCCGCGTACGGCGTCCGCGGGCAGGTGGTCGAGGTAGCTGCGGTTGCCTGCCTCGGCGTCTTGTGTGGCGTCGAGCAGGTCGTCGATCAACTGAAAGAGCAGGCCGACGGCCTCGCCGTAGCGCGTGAGATGCGCGGCGACCTCGGCCGAGGCGCCCACCGCCTTCGCCCCGCCGAGCGCCGAGCAGCGCAGCAGCGCGCCGGTCTTGCGGCGATGCAGGTCCTCGAGCGCTGCGCGGCTGGCCACGGGCCCGGGCGCGATGTCGAGCACCTGCCCGGCGACCATGCCCGCGCCGCCCGCGGCCTGCGCGAGGCGCATGCACAGGTCCGCGCGACCGCTCGCGCCGACGACCGCGAAGGCCTCGGTCAGCAGGGCGTCCCCCGTCAGGATCGCGTGCGCCTCGCCAAAGCGGATGTGGCACGTCGGCTGACCGCGGCGCATATCGTCGTCGTCCATCGACGGCAGGTCGTCGTGGACCAAGCTGTAGGTGTGGACGAGCTCCAAGCCCAGCGCGATGGGCAGGGCCGCGCGCGCGTCGCCCCCGGCCGCCTCGGCCGCCATGAGGCACAGGAGCGGGCGAACACGCTTTCCGCCCGTGCCCAGCGCATAGCGGCAGCTCTCGACGAGCGAAGCGGGCCAGTCGACGAGCGCGCTCAGGTGGGCCTCGAGCGCGCCCTCGAAGAGCTCGAGCAGCCGCGCGCGGTCGTCACCCAGCGCGCCGGTCAAGGCGCGGCCTCGCTCAGGGACTTTTGCAGGACCTCGATCTTGCGCTCTGCGCCCTCGAGGCGGTCGTTGGCCTGGCGCGTGAGCACCACGCCGCGCTCGTACAGTCGCAGGGACTCGTCGAGCGGCAGGTTGCCCGCCTCGAGCTTGGCCACCAGGCCCTGGAGCTCCTCGACGAGCTGCTCGAACGCGGTCTCTTCGGTCGTTTCGGCCATCAGGGTGTGCTCTCCGGCTCGTGGGGTGGGGCGGCCTCGCCGCGCCCGGTGACGGTGGAGGAGACCCACCCCGAGCGCAACTGGGTTGTGAGGGTGTCGCCGACCTCGACGTCTGAGGACGCGCGCACGACGCCGCCGTCGGCGCGGCGGGTCAGGGAGTAGCCGCGGTCGAGGCTCGCGAGGGGTGACAGCGCTTGCAGGCGCGCTGCGAGCACTGCGAGCTGGCTACGCGCGGTGGTCGCGGGCTGAGGTCCGAGCGCCTCGAGCCGAGCGCGCGCCCGACTCAGCGCCTCCCGAGCCCGCTTGAGGCGCGCGTGCGGGTGCTGGGCTGACAGGGCGTGCTCCGCGGCCACGAGCCGCTGTCGCCGGCTCCCCACCGCGCCGCGCGCCGCGTCGTGCAGGCGTGCCGCGAGGCGGTCCAAGACGCGGCGGCGGGCGTCGAACGACACCCCTCGCTCGAGCCGCCGCGTCAGCCCCTCGAGGCGTTCTGCGCGGCGGTCGAGGCCGCGTCTCACGGCGGCGTCGGCCCGCTCGGCGAGGTCATCGACCAGGCGCAGCAGGTCGTCTCGCACGGGCACGGCCGACTCTGCCGCGGCGGAGGGCGTCGGCGCTCGCAAGTCGGCCACCAAGTCCGCGATCGAGGTGTCTGTCTCGTGGCCGACTGCGCTGATCACCGGTACGGGGCAGGCGGCGATGGCGCGCGCCACGACCTCGGTGTCGAAGGCCGCCAGATCATCCCCGCTGCCGCCGCCGCGGCCCACGATGATGACGTCGACGCCGGGCGTCGCCCCGAGCCGCGCGATGCCCCGCGCCACGTCCGCGGGGGCGGTGTCGCCCTGTACGGTCGCGGGGTACAAGATGATCGGGATCTGAGGCGAGCGCCGGTGCACGACGGCCTCGATGTCGCGGCGAGCGGCCCCGGTCGCGCTCGTGACCACGCCCACGGCGCGCGGCAGCTTCGGGAGCGGCCGCTTGCGTTCGACGGCGAAGAGCCCCTCGGCCGCGAGCTTGGCCTTGAGCGCCTGCAGCGCGGCGTCGAGCGCGCCCGCGCCCACAGGCTCGAGCCGCTCGATGATGAATCGATAGGCGCCGTGCGGCGCGTATAGGCTCAGGCGTCCGTAAGCGGCGACGAGCGTGCCCTCGGCGGGCCGCCAGCGCATCGTCGCGACCGTGCCTTTCCAGACGACGGCGTCGAGGCGCGCCTCGCCATCGCGCAACGCCATGTAGACGTGCCCGGTGTGGTGCGGCTTGACCTCGCGCAGCTCGCCCGTGACCCACAGGCCCCGGAAGTTCGACTCGAGCAGGTCGCGGATGTGCCCCGTGAGCGTGGCGACCGGGAGCGCTGACTGCGCGGACGCGCCCTTCACTGCGGCGCGGCCTCGACCGTCGGGGGCGTGAGGTACATCGCCAGGATCAAGATGCCGCCCGCGTGCTTCATGCCCGCTTGGTAGAAGACCTTGCGCAGCGGCGCCTTGAGGTCGACGACGACCTTCGCCTGCGCCAGCGAGAAGCGGATGCTGTGCTGGCCCTTCGGACTCACACCAGAGTGGAGGAACTCTGCGGTCTCGCCGTTGGGGAGCTTGATCGACTTGGCGGGGTTCGGGTCGAGCGGCGGCATGGGATCAAAGATGGGCAGCTCTTCGGACTGCAGCAGCTTAAAGCCCTTGTAGCCCGCGAAGGCCTCGGTCAGCTCTCCGCGGATCTTGTCGAGCTTCGGGTCGGCGAGGCCCTCGGACTTGAAGGCGTGGATCACCGAGACCTTGAGCCGGATCGCGTCGCCGGCGGGGGCGGCCTGTCCGACCTGCGCGGTCCCCGGCGTCTGCTGCGCGTGTGCGACGCCGCACAGCGCAAGGGCGCACGCGAGCGTCACGAGGAGAGATGACTTCATGGCGGTGCTCCCAAGCTCAGATGGGGTCGTCTTGCGCGCCCGCGCTGCCTGCGCCGGCGTCGGCCTCATCCAGCAACCAGATCACGGTGGTCCCATCGTCCGCCGGTTGGCTGACGAGCACAGTCTTGACGCCCTCGCTCTCGACCCCCTCGACGGCGACGATCGTCTCCGCCGGGCCCGACGCAGGGTCTACGGGCTTCTGGGCGACCTGCGTCACGGGCACGGGGGGCGTGAGCCCCACGAGCGCGCTCTTGCCCTCGGGCGGGGTCTCGGGCGCGCTCTGGCGCAGGACAAAGAACGCAGTCGCTGCGGCGACGCCCGCCATCCCCAGCATCACCGGCGGCGATAGCAGCGTGGACAGCCAGCGCAGTAGCCCCGGGCGCTCGCTCTCGGCGTGAACAGCCGCTGCCCGGGCCGCGCCCGCTGCGCGATGGTCGAGCTCCGCGTTCACCCGCGCGAACAGGGCCTCGGCGTCCACGGCGGCGACCGTGGCGTCTGCGTGGGCG
>CANLBD010000108.1 GCA_947488215.1 Myxococcales bacterium
AGCGTGAACCCCTCAAGGGGGGATCACGGAGAGGCCGATCCCGAAGCTGAAGTTTCGGTTGTTCTGGACAGTTTGCATGTCCAGACGGCGGAACAGGCCGTCGCCGTGCGTGCCCACGCATCGCTCGTCGCCGCCGTTGTCGGTCAGGTCACGCGGGCAGTTGGACCACGTGTTGACGCTGGCGCGAACTGGGTCGCCATTGTGGTCCATCGCGAACCAGATGCGCACCGCCTGCTGGGCCGCAGCGGCGCGCGCCGGCTGGCCGGCGTCACGGCACAGCCACGCGAGGCCGAAGTCGTCGTCGTTGTTGACAACGCCGTCGGTTCGCAGGCCGTGGAATTGTCCGTCGAACGCGCTCGACGTGCACTTGACCCCACCGACCTCGCCTGCGTTCACGCCGGGGCATGGACCCCATGCCTGCAAGCCGTCGCCGTTGCCGATCCGGTTGATGTCTGTGTACCCCAAGTAGACCGCGCAGCTGTTCTGCAGCCAAGCCGCCAGCGGCGCGTTGTTTGGGTCGGTGCAGGTGAAGGCGACGCTGAACCAGTCGTCCCCGTTCACGCCGCCCGTGGTCGACAGGTCGCTGAAGATCCCGCCCGCGGCGGTCGGCGCCGAGGTGCAGTGCTGGTTGGGGGTCACGAAATCGCGCGGAGACGCCGGGCACTGCGCCCACATGCCATTCGGTCCCGCGCCGCCGATGTTGATGTCGCTCCAGCCGAGCCAGACCTTGCAGTGGTCGGCGATGTAGCGACCACACACGCGCGGTCCGTCGTCGATGGCCCCGTTGCAGTCATCATCGAGGCCATTGCAGACCTCGACCGTGGGCAGAACGACGGGCGCCGTGCACGTCGTGGCTTGCGGGCCCGCGCACACGATCGCCCCGCTTGTCGCGCACTGACCCAAGCCCTCGGCTTGGCAGGGGGCACCCACCTGAAAGCCCTCGTCGGTCGCACCGTCGCAGTCGTCATCGACCGCGTTGCACTGCTCGGGGGTAGGCACGGCGGGCTCAGCATCGCACTCGACGATGCCCTCGTTGCACCGCCACTCACCCTGCGCGGCACATGCGCCAAGCCCCGCGTTGCACGGTCCGAAGGGGAGCCCCGCCTCGTCCGTGCGGCCATCACAGTCGTCATCGAGTCGGTTGCAGACCTCGGCTTCGGGCCCGCCGGGGACGACGTTGCACGCCAGATTTCCAAAGATATCGCACACATACAGGCCCGGCGTCGCGCAGATGCCTTGGCCGGAGATGCACGCCTCGTCGAGCGGGAAGCTCTCGTCGACGCGCCCGTCGCAGTCCTCGTCCGCGCCGTTGCAGCGCTCGCTCGGCTCTGCGCCGCACGTGAGGCAGCGGTTGAGTACGCCCTCGTCCGTCAGCCCATCGCAGTCGTCGTCTGCGTCGTTGCAGACCTCGGCCTCGCCGACGCTTGCGCCGACGCAGGGGCCCCACACGCGGTTCGCGTCGCAGACCTGCTGCCCCGCGACGCAGGCGCCCGTGTTGCGTCCGCAGACGCGCATCTCGCCTTCGAGGCAGCACCCAGCGAGGCCGTCGTCGACCAGGCCGTCGCAGTCATTGTCGAGCTGGTCGCACATTTCAGCGGCCGGAGAGCCGGGCAGGGCGTCGCACTCCACGCCGCGGCGGTCCTCGGCGCAGGTGAAGCTGCCGCGTTGCGCGCATGCGCCCAAACCCGACGAACACGCGGCGCCGAGCGCGCGAAAGTCCTCATCCACGCGCCGGTCGCAGTCATTATCGGTCGTATCGCAGTACTCCGTTGCGCCCGGGTAGATCGTGCGGCTGGTGTCGTCACAATCTGCGTCGCACCGACGCACACCGTCGCCGTCTGCGTCCGTCGGGTCGCCCCCGACGGGGCAGGGGTCGCATCGGTCCCCGTCCCCGTCACCGTCCGTGTCGAGCTGGTCGGCGTTCCAGACGAAGATACAGTTGTCCACAGCATCGGGCACGCGGTCGTCGTCTTGGTCGACGGCGAGTGCCCCATCGGGGACGAACGCCGCGTCGATGAGCGCGCCGTCCGCCGGTTGCGCGTCGAGGTCGGCGGCGTCCGAGACCGCAAAGTCGAGGGGGGGAGACGCATCGCTCGGGACACCGAGGTCATCGATGGCCCGCGCATCCGGCAGCGGGGTGGCGTCGAAGACCGCGTCGTTGCGTGCGTCGGCGCGGGGCGTGACGGCGTCTGCGGGGGGCCCGTCGGGGCGCGTTCGCGCGTCATCCACGTCGGCCAACGCATCCCCCGCCAGCGCGTCTTTCAACGCGGAGGGGTCACGGAAGTTGGGCAGCTCGGAGACGCACGCGGTGGCGCCGAAGAGCGCAAGCGCCACAGTGGTGCGCGCCCGCACCTCAGCGCCCCGCCAAGCGCAGGACCTCAGCCAAGATCGTCTCAACGGGCTCGGGATCGCTCGCGTAGTCGATGTGCGTGTTGTCGAGCGCGAGCAAGGGTGTCGTTCGGTAGTGCTCGAAGTGGTGTCGGTAGGTGTCGGCGACCAGCGCGAGATACTCTGGGTCGAAGTCGCGCTCAAACGGACGGCCGCGTCGCCGAATCCGCTCGAGCAGGACGTCAATCGGCGCGGACAAATAGATCAGCACGTCGGGCTGCAGAATCTGCTTCTCAAGCGAAGAGTAGACGCGCTCGTAGAGCGCGAGCTCGTCGTCGCGGAGCGTGATGCGCGCGAAGATACGGTCCTTGAGCAGGTGGTAGTCCGCGAGCGTATCGGGGGCAAACAGGTCTGCCTGCTGGAGCTCTTCTTGCTGCTTGAAGCGGCTCATCAAGAAGAAGAGCTGCGTCTGGAAGGCATAGCGTTCGCGGTCTTCGTAGAAGTTCGCGAGGAATGGGTTCTCCTCGACGACCTCCATGACCAAGCGCGCCTGCATGCGCTCGCGCAGCCGATGAACGAGGGTCGACTTGCCGACCCCGATGGGGCCTTCGATCGCGATGTAGAGGGGGCGCTTCTCCATGGCGCCCGCATTGTTCACGATTCGGTGGCCGGACCCAAGTGCTTCAACGCAGTCGACACGGCATTCCGCACCACGCGGTGCGGGTCCGCTTGTCTGGCGCGGAGCGCAGGCAACGCAGCGGGGTCGCCGAGGCGACGCAGCGCCTCGGCGGCGGCGACCCGAACAGTCCAGTCCTCGTCTTGCAGCGCGCCCTCGAGCGTGGCGCGGTGGTGCAGCGCGCCGAGGTGCCCGAGCGCGAGCGCGGCGGCCTTACGGACGGTCGCCTCAGGGTCGCGGAGCGCGCGCGTGAGGCCCGCGTCGATGCCGAGGCGGCCGAGGAGGTAGACCGCGCTCTCCCGCAGGCCGGCGTCCGGCGTGCGCGCCGCGTCGACCAAGACAGCGGACATCACCGCGCGGTCGAACTGCTCGAGAGCAGCGGCGATCGTCGCGCGGACCTCGGCATCTCGACCATGCACGGCGCTCAGCAGGGGCTTGATCGCCATGGGGTCGCGGAGCTGCCCGAGCGCGGCGGCGACACAGCGCTGCACCCCAACGTTCGGGTCGTTTAGGGCTTTGCAGAGCCGGGGGACGGCGGTCGTATCGCCCAGGCGCCCGAGGCCCATGGCGCCCAGCTGTCGCACCCGCGGGTCGGCGTGGCGCAGGGCGTCGGCGAGCACTCGAAAACCCCGCGTGTCTGCGATCTCGACGAAGGCGCGCGTGACCGCGACCGCGACCTCGTCGGGGGTCTCTTGACCTTGCCAAGCATGCGTCAGCGCGTCTGCTGCGCCCACCGCGCCGCGCTCGCCCAGATCGCCCAACGCGAAGGCTGCGGCAGAGCGGACGTCCACCTCGGGATCACGCTCGGCCAGCGTCGCTAGGGGGGCGAGCGCGGCCAGGACGCCGAGCCGTCCCAGCGTGAATGCGGCGCCGATCCGCACCTCGGGGTCGGGGTCGCGCAGCGCGTGCTGCAAAAGCGTCAGCGCCTCGGTGTCGGTCTGCCAAACGATCTGCGTCATCGCCTCGGCGGGGGCGTCGGCGGGGTCGCCCATGAACGCGTCGGCCGGCAGCGCGCGCGCCCGCGACTGGGCGATGGCGAGGAGCGCCGAGAACGCCTCTCCCCGGACGTCGTCGTCCACGTCGCGCAACAAGCTGACCAGCGGACCGACAGCCCGAGCGTCTCCCAGGGCGCCGAGCGCTTCGCAGGCGGCGCCTCGGACCGCGGCGGCCCCCGCTCGGAGCGCCTGGCACAGCGGGCCGACCGCGGAGGTGTCCCCCAAGTCTCCGAGGCGCTGCGCTGCGTCGACCGCGACGTCAGGGTCGGGGTCCCGCAACGCCCTGAGCCAAGCGTCGCGACTCAAGCGTTTATGCCGAAGCGCGCGAGCTTCTTGTGCAGGCCCTCGCGGGTGACCCCCAGCGCCTCGGCGGCCCGGGTCTTATTGTTGGCATGCTCTCGCAGCGCGCGCTGGAGCAGCAGACGCTCAACAGCGTCGAGCATGTCCTTGAGCGAGCCGCGGGGCAGGTCGCCTGCGTCGGAAACGGCGGAGCGACCGAGGAGGCGAGGGGACAGATCTTCGACCTGAACCAAGTCACCCTCGGTGCGCGTGATGAGTGCTCGCTGGACCTCGTTCTGGAGCTCCCGGACATTGCCTGGCCAGTCATAAACGGCGAGGCGCTCGATGGCTTCGGGTACGAAGCCCGTGATCGCGCGACCAAATTCGCGCGCGTAGCGCTCAAGAAAGTGACGCGCGAGCAGGGGAATGTCCTCGCGCCGCTCGCGGAGCGCGGGCATGCGCACGGGGTAAACATGGAGCCTATAGAAGAGGTCCTGACGAAAGCCCCCCTCGCGGACCATGCGCTCCAAGTCGCGGTGGGTGGCGCTCACGACGCGGACGTCGACCGAGCGGGGCTTCGCGGCGCCGACCGGCCAGATCTCGCCCTCTTGGAGCACCCGCAGGAGCTTCGCTTGGATCGAGAGGGGCGCCTCGCCGACCTCGTCGAGGAAGAGCGTGCCGCCATCTGCCAGCTCGAAGAGGCCCTTCTTGTCTCGGTCTGCGCCCGTGAACGCGCCCTTCACGTGACCAAAGAGCTCGCTCTCAAGCAGGTTCTCAGCCAGCGCGCTGCAGTTTTGCGCGACGAAGAGGCGCTCGCGTCGGTTGCTCGTGTAGTGGAGCGCGCGCGCGACCAGCTCCTTGCCGGTGCCTGTCTCGCCCTGAATCAACACGGGCACGCGCGTCTCACGGACCTTCTCGACGGCGCGCAGGACGGCCTCGACGCCCGCGCTGCGTCCGACGATCCCGGAGAAGGTCGCGTCCGCTTCGCGCTGCTTGAGGAAGCGGTTCTCGCCCTCGAGGCGCTGCTCGGCGTGTCGCAAGCGCGCAACAAGACGCGCGTTTTCGGCCGCGAGCGAGACTTGCTGCGCGGCGACCGTCAGCGCCTCGAGCTCCGCGGCCCCGAACAACCCCGCCGACTCGCGGTTGTCGACTTGGAGCACGCCGCGCACATCGTCGCCCGTCCACAAGGGCACGCACAGCGTGCTCCGCAAGCCCGCCTGCACGATGGACCGCGTGCTCGAGAGCTCGGTGGCGGCGTTGGTCAGGAGCAGGCCTGCGCGCTCGTCGACCACACGGCGCACAAGGGTCCGGCTGACGGCGTTCTCACACGGCCCTCCGCTGCGTTGGCGAGAGAACGCGACGGGGAACTTGCCGCCCGCTTCGCGAAGCGCGACGCCCATGTGCGTCGCGCGCGGCAAAAGCTCAAAGACCAGCGCCGATGCGGCCTCAAGCACCGCGTCGAGGTCACTCGCTCGCGCCAGGGTGCGGGCGTGTCGAAAGAGCGCAGCGAGCCGCGTCGTATCCGCTGCGACGCGCTGCGTGACCGCCTCAACATCGGCGATCGCGCGGCGCGCGATGACCTGACCCGGCGCGTCGTCCGCGGGCTCCGGCAAGGCGGCGACGCGCAGGACGACCGCCTGCGCGGGGTCGCCCAATTCGAGGCTATCGCCGACCGCGAGCATCACCTCGGAGAGGGCCACGCTCAGCGGAGTGCGGTGCCCGTCTCGGCCATGCGTCGAGCCGTTCGTGCTGCCGCGGTCCACATAGACGACACCGCCCTCCCGCGCCTCGAAGCGACCGTGGGCGCCGCTCAGGTGCGCGTCGGGCAGGCAGAGCGCCGACTCCGGCGAGCGACCGACTGCGCTCGGCAGCGGGAGAACCGCGCGCTCGCCGGCGCGCGCGCCCGAGAGGACCTCGATGACCAGCGTCCCCTCGGCGCTCATCGCTTTACTTGTTCTCGAGGCGCGCCATCAGCAGATCCATCGTGTAGACGGCGCCATCGAGGCGGCGGTCTTTCTCCGCCTTGGCCGCGACGATGTCCCGCGTGGCCTGCACGACCGGGACGGCCGTCTTGCCGCCGAGCCGCGCGATGCCGAAGACCGCGATGTTGGCGAGCACCAGATCATCGCTCTGGAGTACCCCGGCCAAGCCCTGCAGCGCCGCGTCTCGGTTCGTCTTCTCGTTCGCGAGCTGGTAGCCCGCCTTGTTGCGGACGGCCTCGCCCTCCTTGAGCTTGCCGACCCAGCAGGTCGCGTCCACGCCGCATGCCTTGAGCGCTTCGACCTTGGCCTGCGCTTCGGCGTGGCTCTTCGACCACGCCTTGTAGCCCTTTTCGATGTTCTCTCGCAGGACTGCCTTCTCCTGCGGATCGGTCGCCGCCGCGCGCTTCTTCTCTGCGGCGTCGATCCACTGGGCGATCTTGGCCTGAATCGCTGCGAGCTGCTTGTCGAGCGCGGCGACCGCCTTGGGGTCGCTGCCGTCCACCAGATTGGCGGTGTTCAGCGCGATCTGCACATGCAGGCCGTTGCTCACGGGGTCCTCGGCGTCGGGTATCTTGGCGAGCGCCTTCATCAAGCCGGGTACGGCCTTCTGCGAGCCCAAGAACGCGAGCTGCTGCACAGCCGCGAGCTTGTGCTCGAGCACGAGCTCCTTGTCCTCAAGGATACCGAGCAGCGCGTCCACCGCGCGCTCGTCGCCGATGCTCGCAAGCGCGCTGGCGATCGAGATGATCTTCTGCACGCCGCTCATCACGAACGCCTGCTGCTTGCGCGGGTCGTTGATGTACGAGGGCATCTCGTCGAACTGCTTGAGCGTCGCCAAGAGCGGCTCGACCGCAGCGGGGTCGGGCATGTCACCCAAGGCCTCGGCGACCTTGGCCTCGATGAGGCCACCCTTGTCGTATTGCAGCTTGCGTGCGCGCTCCTCGACCGTGCGATTCTTGCGCTCGAGCGTCTCGACCAGCGCGGGCACGGCCTTCGGGCCGACGCGCGTCAGCGCCAAACGGCAGCGCGCGACCTCGTTGCGGCGTAGGTGGTCATCGAGCCACATGCACGCGATCAGACCGGGAATCGCCTTCTCCGCCTTGAGCTTGCCGAGCGCCTCGGCGGCGTGCCCGTTGAACACGATCGGGTCGCGCTCAGGGTCGCCCTCGAGAATCGGGACGAGCGCGTCGACGAAGCGGGGCTCGGGGAACTTTGCGAGCATCTCGAGCGCCGCGTTCCGCGACTCTTTGGGCGCCTTCAGGTTTGACGCGATCGCCAAGTACTGGTCGGCGTACTCCTTCGCCTCCCACTTGAGCAGCGCCTTGCCTGCGGGCTCTGCGAGCTGGGCGTCTGTGCCCTGAATCGCCTCGAGCATGACCGACTTGGCCGCGGGGTCGTCGATTTTCACGAGCGCCGCGATGATGTGGCTGCGGTCAAGACCCGACTTCCAGGCGTTCTTGAGCGGCTCGACCGCGACCTTCGCCTTCATCTCGCCGAGCTTTTGGATTGCGGCCATCCGCTCGCCCCCCTCGAGCTTCCCGATCCAGGTCTCGGGCGCATTGGGGTCGGGCGCGGCGCATCCGACCACGGACGCACCGACTACGAGGGACAGAGCGACGGGACGGAGCCATGCGCGCATCGGAAAACCCTTTCGGCAAGCGGAGTTAGAACAAACGGGGCGGCAAGATACACCACTAGATCGGGCCTTTCAAGGCGGGTACAGTCCACCCGTGGACGGCCTTCAGAACCACGGACCGCGCGCCCCGCGCTCCTACGCGGCAGCGATCGCGCTCACGCTCGCGATGCCGGGACTCGGCCACGTCTATTGCGGTGAGCTCCTGCTGGGCCTCCGCCTGTGGATGGGGGCGTTTCTCGTTCTCTCCGCCTCAGCCGCCGCATGGGTCTACTGGCTGTTCGTGCCGTGGCTCCCGCTCGCGCTCCTGGGGACCGTCTACGCGCTCTATCTCGGCTGGCTGTTCGTCGATCTCGCCGAACGCATCGAACGCCTCGGCCCCGCCTATGTCCCCGGCCCGATGAACCATGTCCCCGTCTACCTCACGCTCTTCTGCGGTCTGTGGGCTGGCCCTTTCCTGCTCGGACAGTCGGTGGTGCGCGCGGCGCGCGTCGCCGCGGTCGAGATCGATGACGAGGCGATGTTCCCCAAGCTGCTTGAGGGCGACATCGTGCTGGTCGACCGGCTGGCTTTCAGCCGAACTCCCCCCGTCGAGGGTGATCTCGTCGTGGTGCAGCGGCCCGAGGAGCGGCCGCGCATCGCGCGGGTCGTGGCCACTGCCGGCCGCTCCGTGCAGCTGCGCGAGGGCCACCCGGTCGTGGATGGTGAGCCCCTCGCGTGGGAGCCGCTCGAGGCGCTGCGTGTCCCAAACTTCGGTGAGGGGCCGCTCGCGCTCACGCTGGCCTCGCTGACCGGCTATCTCGAGCGCGCGCTGGAGGGGGGGAGCTACGTCGTGACTTATTCGGGGCGAGCGCCGCGTGGTCCCGAGCCTGCGCTGGTTGCCACAGGCCACATCTTCGTGATGAGCGACAATCGCGGCGCGTCGGATGACAGCGCGCTGTTCGCGCAGCTCCCGCTTGAGGCCGTTGTGGGGCGCCCTCGCTATGTTTGGGCCAGCGTCTCGACCGATGGCGAGTCGCGCGGCAGCCGCGTTGGGGTCGAGATTGAGTAAGGGGTCAGGCGGCACGCGGACCCGCGGTTGACTTTCCGCGCCGCTGGCGTCTGTAATCCGGGCCATGGTGGAGAAACCCGCGCGCATCCTCGTCGTCGATGACAACGAGGACGACCACGTCCACCTTCGGCGCCTGCTGCGGTCTGAGTTTCAGGTCGTGGCCGCCTACAGCGCTGCCGAAGCGCTGGAGCGGGCGCGGAGCGAGGCCTTCGACGCGCTCATCACCGACCAAAAGATGCCACGAACCTCGGGGGATGAGCTCATCGCGGCCATCAAGTCCGACGAGCGCACACAGCGCCTGCCCTGCATCTTGCTCTCGGGGCGCACCTCGGCCGAGCAGCTCGTCAACATCCTGCGCGGCGGCAAGGTCTTTCGATACCTCGACAAGAACGAGACGATGCTCACGCCAGACGGCCAGGCGGAGTTTCTGCAGACGCTGCGGCACGCCACGAGCCAGAGCCGGCTGGAGCGGGAGCGCGCGAGCCTGACGGAGCGACTTCGGCTACAGGTCGAGGCCCTGAGCGCGCAGCACAAGCTTCTGAGAACGCTCGCTGAACTCCGCGACCCATCTCGGATCCTGTCGACCGTGCTCGACAGCGTCGCGCAGCACCTGCGGGCGAGCGCGGTCGTGGGCGTCATCGACCTCTTGCCCGAGCAGGGGGCGTTTGCCCACGTCGCGGTCCGGCCGGACCAGGATGACCCGCCCGGTGAAGACGACGCCCGGCTCGCGGTCGCGTCGGCGTTGTCGCGTCTCCAGCAGCTCTCGGGCCGCACGCCCGGCGCGTCGCTCAAGCGCACGCAGACCCCGCGCAGCCTCCCGAGCGGCGAGCGGCACGGTGTGCCGGCGGAGTCACCCTACTTGCCGGTCTTTGTCGATCGAGACCTGCGGGGGGTGCTTGTCGTGGTGCGCGCGTCTGCCCTCGAGCGTGAGGACGAGCAGCTCTTCACGGTCTGGCGTGACCAGCTCCAAGACGCCCTGACGCGCGCTGTTCGGCAGCGCCTCGATGAGCAGCGTCGGCTGGAGCTCATGGTCGAGGCCATGGACCAGGGCGTCGTGATGACGGACGAGCGGGGCACTCTCACGGTGTTGAATCCCGCCGCGCGTCGTCTGCTCGCCATCGAGGAAACCGAGCGACCCG
>CANLBD010000109.1 GCA_947488215.1 Myxococcales bacterium
CCGGGCTCAAGCCGCGGAGCAGGACCGGAGCGCGCTCAAGGCGCAGCTCGCGACGCTCGACGCGCAGCGCGGCGAGACGCTCGCGCGCATCGCGGCGCTTGAAGGCGCTGAGAACGCGCTCTCTGCGCAGCTCGCGCAGGCACGTGCCGACAACAACCGTGAGGCGACGGCGCGGCTCGAAGCAGAGCAGCGCGCGCGGGCCGCCGAGGTCTCTGCGCAGCGCGCCGAGGTCGCGCGGCTCGAGTCGGCGAAGGCGGCGTCGGCGCTCGATACGCGGCTGCGCGCTCTGGACGCCGAGCTCGTGGGGGCACGCGCCGAGGGCGCGAAGGGGCAAGGCAAGGCGAGTGGACTCGAGCGGGAGGCCGAGGCGCTGCGGGCCGAAGCGGCTCGCTTGAAGGCCGCGCTCGGAGAGAGCGAACAGGCGCTCAAGACCGCGAAGAGCGAGGCGCAGCGGCGTCGGGATGTGGCAGACGCGCTGCCCGGACCCACGCCCGTCGCGGTCGCGCCGGTGGTCGTGGCACCGCCTGTGGCCGCCGCGGCGCCGACCGTGACCGCTGCGGCCAAGCCCGCGCGGAGCGTTCGCGTGGCCGACGTGCGCTTCGAGGACAAGCCGCAGAGCACCGAGATCCGTGTTCGGGTCGCAGGCGAGGCCCGGTACGCCGTGCGCCAAGAGGGCGAGCGGACCCGAATCCTGGAGCTCGAGGGCGCGACGATTGACCCGAACATGGAGCGCAGCCTCGACACGAGCGCGTTCGACGGCGCCGTGAAGCTCGTCAGCAGCTTCCAGGCCCCGGGCGAGGGGGACCGCGTGCGCGTCGTCGTGACGCTGGGCGACCGCGTCACCGATCGCGTGGCGGTCGAAGGCGACGCGCTGGTGTGGCGCTTCGAGAAGCCCGCCCGGACGCGTACCGCGCCTGTGGCGCAGGCCTCGCAAGAGGTCACGCTCGACCGGGCGTCGGCGGCCGTCTACACGGGCCCGCTCCAGACGCAGGGCGCGGCAGCGGCCGCAGACGCCAACAAGGGCAACAAGAAGAAGCGCTACGGCGGTCGAAAGATCAACGTCGACATCAAGGACGCGGACGTTCACAACGTGCTGCGGCTGCTCTCCAAAGAGGGCAACGTCAACGTCGTGATCAGCGACAAGGTCACGGGCACCGTCACGCTGCACCTGAACATGGTGCCGTGGGACCAGGCGCTCGACATTGTGCTCCGCGCCAAGAACCTGGACATGGTGCGCGAGGGCGACATCATCCGCGTCGGCACGGCCGAGGACCTGGCGGCTGAGCGCAAGCTGGAGCTCGAGGCGCAGCAGCTCAAGGACAAGCTCAAGCCGCTGAACGTCAAGCTCATCTCGATCAACCACGCCGTGGCCGAGAACTTGATCGCCCGCATTCAGAGCGTGCTGACCGAGCGCGGCAAGGTCGAGTTCGACAGCCGCACGAACACCGTGATCGTTAAGGACGTCGACGAGAGCCTCGAGGCGGCCGAAGACCTCGTGCGTCGCCTCGACACGCAGACGCCGCAGGTGATGATCGAGGCGCGCATCGTCGAGGTGAACACCAACAGCGAGGCGCAGTTCGGTATTCAGTGGGGTGGCGACGCGCTCTGGAGCTCAGCGACGGGCAACCCGACCGGCCTCAAGTTCCCGAGCGTCATCGGCATCCGAGGCGCGGCGGACGACCGGCAGGCCCCGGTCGAGGGCACGTCGACGAACCCGAACTTCATCGTGAACATGCCGGCCGTGATCGGCTCGGGCACCGGTGGCGGCCTCGGCCTCACCTTCGGCAGCGTCGACGGTACGTTTAACCTGAACGTTCGCCTCTCGGCGGCCGAGAGCCAGGGGCAGGTCAAGATCGTCTCCTCGCCGAAGGTCACGACCCTCGACAACAAAGAGGCCACGATCAGCCAGGGCGTGAGCATCCCGATCTCGCAGGTCAGCGCGGCGGGCGTGAACACGGTCTTCTTCGACGCTGTCCTCAAGCTCACGGTCAAGCCGCACGTCACGCAGGACGGCAACATCTACCTCGATGTTCAGGCCGAGAATAATACGCCGGACTTCCAGAACGTCGGCGCCCGCGGCGACCCGACGATCCTCAAGAAGACGGCCAAGACGAACGTGCTCCTGAAGGACGGCGACACCACCGTCATTGGCGGCATCTACACGAGCAATGGCGGCTTCTCGAAGGCCGAGGTGCCGTTCTTCGCGCGCATCCCGATCTTGGGCGCGCTGTTCAGCAACTACCGCGAGAGCGACCGCCGCACGGAGCTGCTGATCTTCTTGACGCCGCGGATCGTGAACCGCTCCGCCGCCTCGGTGCGGACCGCGCCTTGACGACGGAGTGGCCGGCGGCCATCGCGGCCGAGACGGTCGTGAGCGCGCCCGCGCTCGAAGGTCGGCACCTGTGCCTGTGCGGGTTCATGGCGGCGGGCAAGACGCTCGTTGGGCGGCGGCTCGCGGTGCGCTTGGCGCTGCCCTTCATCGACCTAGACGAGCGCGTCATCGCGCAGACCGGCCGCACGCCCGCCGCGCTGATTCACGCCGAGGGCGAGGCCGCGTTTCGCCAGCACGAGGCGCGCGCGCTCGAAGAGGCACTCAATGGGCCGCAGAGCGTGATTGCGCTCGGCGGCGGCGCGCTTTTGATCGACGCGAGCCTGGCCGCGGTGCGCGCGCGCGCCGTGCTCGTCCACTTGCGCGTGAGCGCCGAGACCGCGCGTCTGCGGGCGCTCTCTCAGCCTGAGCAGGCGCGGCCGCTCCTTGGCGAGGATCTCGACGAGACCCGCGCCCGCCTCTCAGCCCGAGCCGCGCTCTACGCACACAGCGACGTCGAGGTCGACGCGGACGGGGCAGATCCGTCGGCGGTCACCGCCGCTGTGCTCGCGGGCCTCGAGCGCCTGACAGCGCGTTGAGCGACGCGCCGCTCATCGCGCGGCACGGCGAGGTCAGCTACCCCGTGCACTTCGGCGTCGACGCGCTCGGTGCGCTCGTTGAGGGGGTCCGCGCGCTCGCCACCACGCAGCGGGCCTTCGTGGTTACGGACACCACGGTCGACGCGCTCTACGGCGCGCCGCTCCGGCAGGCGCTCGCGGGCGCGGGCCTGCGGGTCGGGTGGGCTGCCGTGCCTGCGGGCGAGGGGAGCAAGTCGCTGACCGTGCTCTCGAGCCTCTACGACGCCGCTTTGTCGTGGGGCGTGGACCGAGGCACGGTCGTGGTGGCGTTCGGCGGCGGCGTGGTGGGCGACCTTTCGGGCTACATGGCCGCGACGCTCCTGCGCGGGCTCCCGCTCGTCCAGGTCCCCACGACCGTGCTCTCGCAGACGGACAGCAGCGTCGGTGGCAAGACGGCCATCAACCACCCGCTCGGCAAGAATCTGGTCGGCGCGTTCTATCCGCCCGCGGCCGTCTTTATCGACACGGGCTACCTGCGCACCCTGCCGCGCCGCTCTGTCGCCGCGGGCCTCGTCGAGTCGGTGAAGCACGCGGCCCTCTTCGACCCCGGGCTGCTCGACCTGCTGACCGACCAGGCGGACGCCCTCGTGGCCGGTGCGCCGGTCGCGCTGGCGGACGTGCTCAGGCGCTCGGTGGCCCTCAAGGCGGTCGTCGTCGAGCGTGACCCGCTCGAGCGCGGCGAGCGGGCGCTCCTGAACTTGGGCCACACGCTGGGCCACGCCGTTGAAGCCGCCGCCGGCTACGGGGCGCTCGAGCATGGTGAGGCCGTGGCGGTGGGCCTGAACTTCGCGCTCAAGCTCAGCGCGCGCCTCGTGGGCTTGCCTGCGCGGGATGTCGAGCGCGTCGCGGGTGCGCTCCGAGCGTTGGGCGTCCCGCACGACGACCGCCCATGGCGGACGCCTGAGGTCCTCGACCGCCTGTGGTTCGACAAGAAGACGCAGGCCGACGCCCTCCGCTTCGTCTTGCTGCGCACACTCTCAGACGCTGTTATTTTGCGCGTAGACAGGGCAATGATCGATGCTCTCTGCGCAGACCTGAACCGAGGGAACGAATGAAGACGTCACTCATGCGGCTGACCGGTGTGCTCGCGGCGCTCGCCCTCGCGGGTCAGACGAGCTGTGTGTCCGACCAAGACGGCCACCTCGTCGTCCAGCAGATGCAGCCCCTCGACAATGATTGCGTGCCGAGCACGAGCGAAGAGACCGCGCTCACGGCGGGCACGATCGACTTGGCCGTCGGTCGCGCCTACACGCTCTTCCCGCGTGTTCAGAACAACATCCAAGACGTCACCGAGGTGCAGAACTTCGCCGTCGAGGATGGGCGCATCAACACCAAGGACATCACGATCAAGCGGGCTCGCCTGCAGTTCACGACGTCCGACGAGATCAGCGCCGAGATCCCCGACCGCGACGTTCGGCTCTCCGGTCGCGTCCCGACGCAGGGCTCGGCGGTGCTCCCGCTCGAGGTCTTGAACCCGACGGATCTCAAGGCCCTGCGCGACGCGGACCAGTTCTTGGTCATTGGCAGCGAGGGAGTGCGCCCGGCGCGCGCAAGCATCGACCTGACGGTGAACGTGCAGTTCTTCGGCGAGACGTCGGACGGCAACGAGATCGAGTCCAACGCGTTCGACTTCTCGCTGCGCGTCTGCAACGGGTGTCTGATCTCGTTCCCCTTCGACTGCACGTCGCCGGCTGAGATCGAGGCGGCCCAAGACGCGTCGCTCTTCTGCCCTGCCTTCCCGGGGCAGGACCGCGCCTTTACGTGCGCGGAGTGCAACGCCTTCGCGGTCGACCCCATCGCGCAGCAGCTCTGCACGCAGGCGCGCTGAGGTCACGTTGACAGCGCGTGCGCCGCGGCGTTAGAACGCGGCCCGTGCTTGGAGAGGGGGACGCGTGTTCGAATCGACTCTCGCGCGCATCGTCCAGCTCTCGGGTGGCCGCGGTGCGGCGCTCGTTAGCCTAGACGGACTGACGATCGATGCGGTCGGAGACGATGGCCGCGCCGTCGCGCCCGACGACGCGAGCCGCGAGTACGGCAGCGTGCTGAAGCAGCTCGCGGGGGCGGGCGACGCGATGGAGGTCGGCGTCCTGAGCGAGGTTACGCTCGAGGGCGAGCACGAGACGACGCTGGTGCGCTTCGTGTCGAGCCAGTACTTCGTGGCCCTGCGGGTGCCTCGTGAGGCCTCGACGGGGCGCGCGCGTTTTCAGCTGCGTGTCGCCGCCCCCAACATCGCGCGCGAGCTCTGAGGCACCATGCGCGTGCTCGTGCTCGATGGCCCCAACTTGAACCTGCTGGGGACGCGCGAAGCGGCCCTCTACGGGCACGAGACGCGGGCCTCGATCGAGCAGACGCTCCGGGCTTGGGCGGCCGACGCACACGCGCTGACGTTCGTTCAGAGCAACCACGAGGGGGCGCTGATCGACGCGCTGCACGCCGCGCGGGGCACCCAAGACGGCGTCGTCATCAACGCAGGGGCGTACACGCACACCAGCGTGGCGCTCCGCGATGCGCTGCTCGCGGTCGAGCTGCCCGCAGTCGAGGTCCACCTGACGAACGTGGCGCGGCGCGAGCCATTCCGCCACGTCTCCTACCTCGCTGACGTCTGCGTCGGCACCATCTCGGGCTTCGGCGCGCTGGGCTATCGCCTCGCGCTCGAGGCCCTCATCGACACACTGAACGCCCGGAGGGCCGCATGATCGATACGTCCGAATTTCGCAAGGGTCTGAGGATCGAGTACGAGGGGGGCCTCTACCAGATCACGGAGTGCCAGTTCGTCAAGCCCGGCAAGGGCGTGGCCTTCATCGCGACGAAGATGAAGAACATGATCGACGGCCGTGTGCTGCAGAACAACTTCCGCTCCGGCGAGAAGTTCGGCCGCCCCGACGTCCGCGAGATCACCATGCAGGCCCTCTACAAGGACCTTGAGGGCTGGCACTTCATGGACAATGCGACCTTCGACCAGGTCGTGATGACCGAGGACGCGCTCGGCGAGGCCGCGCAGTTCCTGCAGGAGAACATCTCCGTCGACGTGGTGCTCTACAACGAGAAGCCCATCGGCGTAGACCTGCCGAACTTCGTCGAGCTGAAGATCACGTACTGCGAGCCGGGCATGCGGGGCGACACGGCGCAGGGCGCGACGAAGCCCGCGACCGTCGAGACCGGCGCGGTCGTCAAGGTCCCGCTCTTCGTCGAGGAGGGCGAGGTCATCAAGATCGACACCCGCACCGGCGAGTACGTGTCGCGCGTCGGCAAGTAAGCCCCGGCTTTTCTTGACGTCCGCCCCGGTCGCCCCTACGATCGGGGCGCTTTTCCATTGATTTCAACTGGTTAGGCGCTCCGATTGGCGATAAATAAGAACAAGGCGATCGCGGACGCCCAGCGCTTGGCCGCGCGGGGCAGCTTCGCCAAGGCGGCCGAGCTCTTGGTTCAGGTCCTTTCCGAGGACCCCGAGGACGTGCGCCTCTGGCTCAAGCTCGGCGACTACCAGAAGCAGGGCGGCTCCATCGCGGGGGCCGTCAACGCCTATCTCAAGGCCGCGAACCACTACACGGAGCGCGGCTTCTTCCTGAAGGCCGTCGCCTGCTGGAAGCAGATCCTCAACAGCGACCCCGGCTACGCCGACGGGCACCTGCGCCTCGCGGAGCTGTATGTGCAGCTCAGCATGGGGCCAGATGCCGTCGCGCAGTACCAGGTCGTCGCCGCGGCCTACGAGCGTGAGGGGCGCGCGCGCGAGGCCTTAGACGTGCTGGCGCGCATCTGCGAGCTGCTGCCAGACGACGTGCCGTCGCGTATCCGGCTCGCCGAGGGGCACGCGCGGCTCGGTGATCTCGACGCCGCCTGTGGTGAGTTCCGACTCGTGCTCGACTTGCTCGATGCGCGGGACCGACTCGACGACTTCGTTCAAGTCGCGGAGCGGATGGTCTACTTGGCGCCGAACGATCTCGACACCCTGCGTCGGCTGTCGAGCGCGTACCTGCGCAAGGGAGACGCGAAGCGGGCGCTCGCGCGACTTCAACTGGTCTTCAAGTCGACGCCGACCGACATCGAGACCCTTGAGTTGCTGGCGCGCGCGTTCGCGGCGCTCGGCCAAACGGCGAAGGCCGTGTCCGTGCATCGCGAGGTCGCGCGGATTCACGAAGAGGTCGGGAACACCGTGGGGCGCCTTGACGCGTACCGCCGCTTGCTCGCGCTCGATCCGACGGACGTTGAGGCGCTGTCGGCGACCGGCGCTGGGCGCGCGGCGACCGCTGTGCCCCAGCAAGTGAACCCGAGCCTCTTGTTCACGCAGGGGATCACGAGCACGCAGGGCATGCAGCGGCTCACGATCGCGCCGGCGGTCGAGACGCTCTCGCCCGAGGCGCAGCTCAATCGGCACCTGCTCGACATTGAGCTGCTGCTCAAGTACGCGCTCGTCGAGCACGCGGTCGCCAGCGCCGACAAGGCCCTGGCGCTCAGCCCTGAGCATGAGGGCGCGCTCACGCACCGCAAGGAGCTCTCGCTCGCGCTCGGCCGCCGAGACGAAGCGATCACGGCGCTGATGCGCCTCGCGAGCGTGGTCGAGGGCCGCGCGCCGGAGATCGCCATGGCGCACCTCGGCGAGGTGCTGCAGCTCAGCCCAAACCATCACGAGGCGAGCCAGCGCATGCAGCGGCTCAGCCAAGGCATGGCCCGAGGCGCCGCCTCGGTCGGGCACGCGGCGGTCATCGAAGCCGCCCCCGCCGACGACTACGCGGACCTCGACCTGAGCGCGCTCGATTTGGGTGATGGCGAGTTGGCTGCGCCGCCGCAGAACCTCGACATGAGCGTGGACGACGACGGCTTGGACGGCTTTGATGGCCTCGACGCGCTCGATGCGTACGATGCGCCTCCGGCCGCCCCCGTGGAAGCGGTCCCTGTGGCTGCGCCGCCCATGCCATCGGCGCCCGAGGCGCCGGCCTCTGTCGCCGGCGACCTCAGCGGCTTCTCGTCCCTGGAGCTGTCCCCCGACGCCAGCTTGAACGAGAGCGACGACTTCGGCGCTGAGGACTTCGGGGGCCTGATGAACGCCCCGGAGGACGACTTCAGTGACCTGCTTCGTGACGACCCGCTGCCGTCGGCCGAAGCGGAGAGCGACCGCGCCTTCGGCGAGGTCATTGACGCTGACCGAACGCCGCCGCCCGCCGACCTTGAGGCCTTCGGTGCCCTGTTGGCCGCGGCGAGCGCAGAGGTCCATGGGGGGCCGGCGGTCGACGACGGCGGGCTCGAGGACTTGGACCTGCTGCTGCCGCCGTCGCTTCAAGACCCCTCGCTCGACGCCCTCTCCGTCTTCGAGCAGGACGCGCCCGAGACCCGCGCAACGCCGCTCGCGGACTTTGACGACGACTTCAGCGACCTGCTCGCGTCAGACGCGCCGCCCGTCGTGGACACGCCCCCGGCGGCACCGCCCGTGAATGTGCCTTCGTCGGCCTTTGACCCGCTGGAGAGCTTGGGGGCGTTGCTGCCCGAGGATTTCAGCGCGCACGAGGCAACCGCGGGCGCGTTCGAGAATGGGCTGAACGCCGCAGCCGGTGCGTCCGAGGAGAGTGACGACGTCGACGCGACGGTGTTCGCGATGGACGATGGCCTGGCGAGCGCACTCATGGCGGCGGTCGCTGACGTGCCGCCGGAGCCGGAGTTGGTTCTGCCGCCGGAGCCGGAGTTGGTTCTGCCGCCGGAGCCGGAGTTGGTTCTGCCGCCGGAGCCGGAGTTGGTTCTGCCGCCGGAGCCGGAGGCCGAGGCGTTCTCCCTCGACCTCGGGTTGCTGAACAGCGCGCCGGCCGACTCCAGCGCGTCCGCTCTGGCCGCGGTGCTCGATGACTTTGAGATCGAGGCCCCCGACGCACCCGACGACGCTGACGCTGAGCTGGGTGAGGACGACGTCGAGCTGCTTGAGGACTTCGAGTTCGACGACGAAGAGGCGCCGCCGACCACGGCACCGACCCCACCCCCCGCGGTCCCTCCGGCGGGTCCGCCGCTTCGCCGCGCTCCGATGGTCGACGCGCGGACGGAGAGGGTGAGCCTCGACGACATCGCAACGCCTCGGGCGCCGATGATGGATGCGCGGACAGAGATCGTCAGCGCGCAGGACATCGCGGCGATGATGGCGAAGGCGAATGACGCCCTCGCCGAGGTCGATTTTCTGCTGAGCTCCGGGCTCGCAGAGGCGGCGCGGGACGCGCTCGACGACATCGAGCGTGAGTTCGGCGCGACGGACGCTGCCCTAGAACGACGCGCGCGGCTCGACGAGCTCCTCACGCTGCAAAGCGAGGCGGAGAGCGCGGTCGCCCAGATAACCGCGCAGGAGACGCCCGCGGGCGTCGCGGCCGCCTCGACTGTAGGAGAGCTCGACGCGGGTGATGTCGCCGCGCACTTCGACTTGGGCGTGGCCTACATGGAGATGGGCCAGTTCAAGAAGGCCATCGCGCAGCTTGAGAAGGTCGTGGGTCATCGCGAGCGGCGTGCCGAGGCGCTGCGCGTGATCGGACTCTGTGAGCTTCAGCAAGGCAACGCGAGCGCCGCGGTCTCGCGCCTGCAGGACGCCTTGCGGAGCCCCGGCCTCGTGCGCGACGCGCGCGTCGGGCTGCTCTACGATCTGGCGACGGCGTATGAGACGCAAGGCAGCCGGGTCGCGGCGCGCCAGCAGCTTCAGAGCATCGTCGACCTGGGCGCGGCCGACTTTCTCGACACCCGGGCGCGCCTGAAACGCCTCGGCGGGTAAGGCGGCCGCTTAGCCGAACCAGCGGCGCAGGCGCTCGGCGGCTTTCGCCTTGACCGAGTCGTCGATATAGGACGCGACCGTCGTGACGGCGGCAGCGAGGGTCGCGAGGTCGTCTGAATAGCCGACGACGGGCACGACGTCGGGAATCGCGTCGACCGGCGAGATGAAGTAGGCCAGCGCGCCAAAGACCACGGCCTTCGCCCACGGCGGGGTCTCGGGGCGCTGCGCGGCGTAGTAGAGCCAAAGCGCCCTCTCGATGACCTCGCGGCCGGCGGCGAGCGCGAAGCGCCCCACCTTGGTCCAAAAGCCGGTATCGGAATACTTGGGGTTGCTCATGTGGATCCTCCGTGCGGTGTTTCGCGTC
>CANLBD010000110.1 GCA_947488215.1 Myxococcales bacterium
AGCTGGGCGAACCGAACGATGTCCGCGATGACCTCGGCCTGTGCTCGCATGCGCGCGCAGTCCTCCAGGCGCTCGGGGAACCGGCCGCCGACCAGGGTCGGGTGACGCCCCGTGAGCGCTTCGGCCCACGTTCGGAGCGACGCGACGTCGATGGCCTCAACCGGCCCCCCCTCGGCGGCGAGGAGCCCGCGACGGCGGAGGCGTCGCGCCGGGCCCGCGGCGTCGAGTGCGCGCCCGTAGCCCGCGCGGAAGATGAGCGCGAGCGGCACCGTCGCGAGGACCTGCTGCTCCGCTTCCTCGGTCTGAGCGAGCACCGCGAGTCCAAGCAGCAGGCCAGCGCGCAGCCGCCTGAGCACGGCCTCTTGAGCGTCGAGGTCCCAGAGTTCGACGCGGTCGGCGGAGAGCGCCATGTTCGACACGTACGCCAACTCGGCGTGCACGGCGTCGCGCACCTCGGGTTCGAGGGCCGCAATGGCGCGCTCCAGGCGTCCCTCGTCGCGCGACCAGCGCGCGGGGAGCGGGGGCGCGTCCACGTGGGCGGGCACACCCCGCTGTGCGGCCTTGAGCTGGTCGGGACGCGGCGCCGTGTAGAGGACCAGCGCCTCGTACGGATCCACATAGCCCAGATCGGCCATGCGCCCCATCCGCCACTGATAGGCCTGCTCCACCAGTGTGCTGTCGAGTGCGGCGCCCGCGAAGATGAGGAGGTTGTAGCAGAACTCAGGTTGCGACCGCATGAGCCAGTCGAGCGCGATCTTGATCGGGAGGTCGTCCTCGTCGGGCTCGGGGAACAGGATGCAGAGGCGACGGTCCTGCGTGAGCACGTGCTCCACGTCGGGCGGATCGAAGCTCTCGGGGTCCTCGACGACGTGGACTTCGATGGCTTGACGCAGCGTCCAGTTCAGCAGCTCGTCGTCGAGGTCGAGCAGGCGTCTGCTCAGGACCTCGGGGCCCGCTTGCATGAGCGCCCGAAGCCAGGGCCCCATACGCGCCATGCTGGGCTCGTCGCCCTGCCACACGTCGAGGTCGACGAACGACTTGAACTGCTCCGCGCTCACCATGGGGAGCAACTCGGTACAGTCCTCAAGGCCGATGCGCCGGATGAGGCCGTAGAGCTCAGGGGCGGGGAGCGAGCGCACGCGACGCTCAGCGTCCGCGGGAGAGATCAGGAGGTTGACGAGCTCACTTGAAGAGCGGGCCGTCTGCAGGCTCGCGCGCCACGCGGCGAGGTCGATCGAACGGGTCGTGACAGGCGCTTTGCTCATGCGACCGGCGCGTTCAGGGCTCGAACGGCCGCAGCCAACGACGGCGCGAGGGCCTTGAGCTGCGCGCGACGAACGACCGGGTCCTCGTGGTCCTGCGCGGCCTCGAACGCGGCGCGTTGCGCGGCGACGAGCCGCTTTCGGCCGCGAAACGCCAACTTCTCCCAGCCGAGCGCGAGCAGGGGGCGCTCAGCGAAGCCCAAGCGTCGGCCCAGGACATACTCCAGCGGCTCGAGCGAATCTCCCAACTGTTCGTCCCAGACGAAGTCGTCCGCGCCCGTGAAGACGTCCCGCAGCCGGACCCCCTTGCCGCGCTTGCACTCAAGCACTTCGTGAATGGACAAGTGGCTCTCGGCGAAGGCCTTGAAAACCAGCGCACGGTCCTCGACGTCCTCGGGCCGCGTGTCGGCCGCTGCCGCGGCGCGTGTGGCGTAAGAGACACCCACGTCCGCGCTATCGCCGAGCGGGAAGTCGCACGCCGCAAAGCCCAGAGCGATCGGGTCGTCCGGCGCCGCATTCGAGGCGAACGCGGCGAACGCGTCCCCCCGACGGCCGGTGGCCTCTACGGCCGCGAGGCCCGCGCCGAGCGCAGCGTCCCCGTGGTAGCCCAGCCACGCGCTGACGGTGCTCAGCTGGCTGCGTTGGCGGTCACGCGCCTCGTCCTGCGCCATGTGACAGCTCTTGTACTTCTTGCCACTGCCACACGAGCAGGGGTCATTGCGTCCGATCTTCGCCACGGTGCGTCCTGCCGCTCAGAGTTGCCAGGTGAGACCCACGCCGAAGCGCGTGATCTCGTCGTTGAGTCGACCCTCGAGGTGCAGCCTCAGGTCCTTGATGATGTCGACGCCGACGGTCGCAGCGCCCAAGAAACCGCTGTCGACGTCCGCGTCCTGACCGTCTATGGCGTAGGTTGTCAGCGCGACGCCGAGTCCGGCCGAGACCACGACGTCTCGATCACTGTCGATGCGGAAGGGGTGCGATGCGACGAGCTGCGGGTCAATCCCGACCGCAAGCACGCCCTCGGCCTTGGCGAGCGAGACGCCCCCGACCGCGGCGACATCGACGACGCCCGTGTCGGACAGGCGCAAGAAGCGAAAACGCGCGGCGCCGCCGACTTCGAAGCCGATGCCGTCTTTGACGAGACCGCCGGCGACGCCGGCGCGCACGGTCGTGTCGAGGTCGTCGAGCACACCGATTCGGAGAAGCCCGAATCCCGAGAACAAGTCGTCGCCTCCCGCCGCGCCGCCGCCCACCTGCATTTTGCCCGGGGCTTGAGGCACGGCGTCGTCGAAACTTGCGAGGGTGACGGCCAGCGCGGACGCGGGCGCGAGGAGCACGGTCATCAGGGCCGCGCACGACGTGAGGATGGGTGGGGTCATGTGGGCGCGGGACGCTACCAAAGGCGCAGGCGGAAATCGAGCGCCGTTTTCGCGATCGCGCTGCCCAGGGACGTCAGGCCGCGCTGCGGCCGCTCGCACGCTCGACGCGCGTGAACACGATGGTCGTCTGGTCAGGTGCGCTGACGCTGCGACACGCCGCGAAGAACTGAGCGAGGCTCAGGTCGAGACGGTCGTGATTCTGGTACCAGAAGCTGAGGGCGCGCCGCTTCGCCTCCTGAGGCGTGCGGCCGGTGAACTCGTTGCGCTGCATGGTCATCTCCTCGGACTCGAAGCTCGTTGGGGTCGAACGTCGAGGGGGTGAGCATGCAGTCGGTCTCGCTGGCCGGGTTGACCCCGGCGAGCGGGGTCAGGCGAGCGGCACGACGGCGAGGGGACGAGACCGCGTCTCGCGCTCACCCCCGCTGATACTACTGCCTGTACCCATGGACCCTTCTCCGCGAGCACCTCGGCCCGCCGGCGTGTGCGGGATACGCGAGCGCGCCGCTCCGTGTCAAGGGGTGTGATTGGAGACGACGTAGACCAAGACGTGGCGGGGCTTTGCGTCTCCTGCCGGGCGGCCGGAGACGAGCCCGAAGCCGACTCGGTCAAACCCGCCGACTCGCAGCGCGGGCTCCGCGCTCAGGTCAATCATCGAGGCGTTCTCGACGGCGACCGCGCCCGCGGCGAAGCCTGTGGCCCCGACGTCGGTGGCCGCGACCCGACGGCCCGCTTCATTCGGGAGCGCGCCCCAGGCGACCTTGCCGCTCAGAATATCGGCAGCAAGCGCCTGAGCGACCGCGTCCAGCGCGGCCGAAGGCTCAAGCGCAGGCGCGGTCGCGGGCCGCACGAGACGGGCAACTGCGTCATGCAGCGCCGGACGGAGGGCGTCGATCAAGAGGGGGGCGAAGGCGCGGAGCAAGACGACCATCACGTCCGCGCCGGGCCGGCCGTCGTAAGGCCGAACGCCGAAAGAGACATGCGTCGGCGACGCGGCGGGGTCGTTGAGCAAGCTCAACCGACCGAGCGGCGAGGCGACGAGGCGCTCGAGCGCGTCGACTGGAGAACCCCCGGTCCCAAAGACCCACGTGGCGTGCACATACGGGTCGCCGCTGGGGGCCTTGGGAAGCGGAGGATCTCCCGTCGCTTGCCCAGTCGCAGCCGCATCGAACCAGGCGTCGAGCAGCGCCTCACCCCCACCTGCGGCGAGCGGTGCGCGACCGGCGGCTTGACGCGCCGCGGTCAACGCGACACGGAGCGCGGCCTCTTGTTCGATTCTCGGGCTGGCAGCGGCCACGCGCGGCGCGGCGGCGGGGGCTGGCAAAGGGGTCTCCGAGGCGCCGAAACGCAGGGCCCCGATGGCGCGCGCGAAGCGTCCCTCGACGCGCGTCACCTCAACGGCAACGGCCGCAGCGGCCTCGGTGGGCATCTCAAACGAGAAGGCGACCTCTCCGGTCGCGCTCGCGGGCAGCGGGATGACGCGCGGCGGCGCGGTACTGGCCGAGACGGCGACGAGGGCCGTGTACTCTGTGCCTGGCCGGACGCGAGCGCGCACCGTCACCATCGCCCCCGCGGCCTGCGCGCGGGACAGCGGTTCAAGCAGCGTGAAGTTCGTCGAAGCGGGGGTGAGCGCCAAGGTCGCCCGGCCGTCGCGGTGGGTCACGAGGCCGAGTCCCGCACTCTGGGTCACGACGTCAACGGGCAGCCGAGAGAGGCCCGCCTCGAGCGCCGCAAGGCTCGGCGCGGTCACCGCGAACGCGTCCGTCGGCGCATCGGGCGCGCCGCAGTGGTCTGCGAGCTGTGACAGCCAGGCTGGACCGGGGACGACCCCATCTGCGGCGAAGCGCACGGCGACCTGTCCCGCGAGGCAGTCGTCCGCAGCGCTGCTGGGCTGCGTCGCGAGAACACGGGCCACGCGTGCTGCGTCTGGCGGTAAGGCGCGTACACCGCCCCACTCGACGCGCTGTGGGCCCAGAGGCGCTCCGAGCGGCGGGAATTCCGCGGCGAGCGCGGGCGTTTTGGCTTGCTCTGTGACTGCGTCTCGCAGGTCAGCGGTCGGCTGAGCGCCGCCGCAGGCGTACAGGCTGAGCGCGCCAAAGAGCGTGAGCCCGAGGCGGGTTCGCAACGAGGCCGAGGGGTTCGCCATCTGATCTAACGTCGCTCTCTTTTTTTTTTTGCCGGAAACTGCGCTAAACGAGGCGCGCGAAACACCAAGGAGATTCCGCAATATGCAGAGCGTGGACAAGGGGCTGCCGGTCCGAAAGGCGGCCGTGCTCGGCGCGGGCGTCATGGGGCGCGGCATCGCCGCTCACCTCGCGGGCGCCGGCATCGAGGTGCTGTTGCTCGATATCGTACCACCCGGCGGTGCCGAGGGCGCGGCGCGCAACGCGTTCGCGGACGGCGGGCTCAAGGCGGCGCTGGCCAACAAGCCCGCCCTGTTCTTCGACAAGGACGACGCCGCGCTCGTGACGATCGGCAACTTCGAGGATGACCTCGCCCGAGTGGCCGACTGCGACTGGATCGTCGAGGTCGTCAAAGAGGACCTGGCCGTCAAGCGCGCGCTCTTCGAGAAGCTCGACGCGCTGCGTAGCCCGGGCGCGCTCATCTCCTCGAACACCAGCGGCATCCCGCTCGCGCAGCTCGTCGAGGGTCGGTCCGAGGACTTTCGACGCAACTTCCTGATCACGCACTTCTTCAACCCCGTGCGCTACATGAAGCTGCTTGAGGTCGTGAGCGGCCCCGAGACCGCGCCCGGTCTGTCAAACCGCTTCGAGGCGTTCGCTCGCTCCATCCTCGGCAAGGGCGTCGTCGTCGCCAAGGACTCACCCGCGTTCGTCGCGAACCGCATCGGGACGTTCGGCCTGATGTACACGCTGCACGAGATGCTCCGGGCCGGCCACTCGCCCGAGTTCGTGGACGGCATCTTCGGCGCACCGATGGGCCGCCCGAAGTCCGCCGTGTTCCGCACCGCGGACGTCGTCGGCCTCGATACGCTGTGCATGGTGGCCGACGGCCTCCACGCCGCGCTGTCGGGCGACAGCGAGCGCGACACGTTCGTCGTGCCCGAGTACCTGCGCACGCTCGTCAAGAGCGGTTGGCTCGGCTCGAAGAGCAAGCAGGGCTGCTACAAGAAAGACAAGGACACAGGCGCGCTCTCGACGTTCGATCCGAAGACGCTGACGTACCGGCCGCAGGAGAAGGTGCGCTTCGATTCGATCCGCGCCGTGAAAGAGGTCGACGACTCGGGCGAGCGCATTCGACGGATCGTGTGGGGCGACGACGCCGCCGCGCAGTTCGCCTGGCGCTGCACGGCCGCGACCCTCGTCTACGCGGCGAACCGCCTTGGCGAAGTCGCAGACGATCTCGTTCAGATCGACAACGCCTTGAAGTGGGGCTTCGGCCACGACCTCGGGCCGTTCGAGACGTGGGACGCCATCGGCGTGGCCGAGAGCGTCGAGCGCATGAAGAAGGACGGCTTCGCGGTCCCCGCGTGGGTCGAGTCCATGCTCGCGAGCGGGCGGACCCGCTTCTATGAGGGGCCCCTCGGCGCGCGGTCGTTCTTCGATCCGCGCTCAAGGGCGGGCACTCGAGAGGTCCTGAGCCCCCGCTACCTGCGCCTGCCCGCGACGATTCAGCACCCGTCGCTCATCGCGAAGAACGCGGGCGCGCGTCTGTGGGACATCGGGGACGGCGCCGCCTGCGTCGAGTTCCGCACCAAGATGAACGCCGTCGACGACGACATCATCAACATGCTGCATGACGCGGTCGATGTGGCGGAGCGCGACTTCGACACACTCGTGCTCGGCAACCACGCGACCGACGCTTTCAGCGCAGGCGCGAACCTGCTGCTCGTGGCCATGGGCGCCGCGCAGCAGCAATGGGACGCCATCGGCGCCATGGTTACGCGGTTCCAGCAGGCCTGTCTGCGCCTGCGGCACAGCCGCATCCCGACCGTCGCCGCGCCCTTCGGCCTGACCCTCGGCGGCGGCGCTGAGATGGTCTTCGGCGCGAACGCCGTCCAAGCCCACGCCGAGCTGTACATCGGCCTCGTCGAGCTGGGCGTCGGCCTCATCCCCGGCGGCGGCGGCACGTTCGCGCTGCTGCACAACGTGATGGCGAACATGCCCGCGGATGCGGACCCCGTCGCGTATACGAAGGACGCGTTCCTCACGATCGGCATGGCGAAGGTCGCGACCAGCGCGGAGGAGGGCCGCAAGCTGGGCTTCCTGCGCGCCTCGGACCGCGTCACGATGGACCGCGACGAGCTGCTCGATGCCGCGAAGCAAGCGGGCCTGGGCCTGGCGCGGAGCGACTTCAAGGCGCCGCGGGCGCGCTCGGTGCGCGCTGCGGGCCGAGCCGGCTACGCGACGCTCTACTCTGCGCTGTGGGGTATGCAACAGAGCAACCAGATCAGCGAGTACGACCTGCACATCGGCGCGAAGCTCGCGCACGTCATGTGTGGCGGCGATGTCCCGACGGGCGCCATCGTCACCGAGGCCCGCTTCCACGAGCTCGAGCGCGAGGCCTTCCTGTCGCTCTGCGGCGAGGCGAAGACGCTTGAGCGCATCCAGTCCATGCTCATGACCAACAAGCCCCTGAGGAACTAAGCCATGCAGGAAGTCGTCATCGTCGAGGGGGCGCGCACGCCGTTCGGTCGCGCCCACAAGGGGAGCTTTCGCCAGACGCGCGCCGAGGACCTGGGCGCGGCCGCCGTGCGCGCCGCCCTGGAGCGGTCGCAGGTCGAGGCCGCGTCCGTGCAAGACCTGGCGCTCGGCTGCGCGATGCCCGAGGGTCAGCAGGGCCTGAACGTGGCCCGTGTGGTCGGCTTTCTGGCCGGTCTGCCTGACACCGTCCCCGCTTACACGGTCAACCGTTTCTGCGCTTCGGGCTTGCAAACCATCGCGGGCGTCGCCGCGCGCATTGCGACCGGTGAGATCGACGTCGCCGTTGCGGGCGGCGTCGAGAGCATGACCGCCGTCCCGATGGCGGGCTTTCACCCGCAGCTGCATCCGAAGCTCGCGCTGGAGTTTCCGCAGGTCTACATCGGCATGGGGGTCACGGCCGAGAACGTCGCGCGCCGCTTCGAGGTCGCTCGCGCCGCGCAAGACGAATTCGCCGCTCGCAGCCACGCCCGCGCGACCGCGGCGCGGGAGCGAGGGATTTTTCAGCGCGAGATCGTGCCCGTCACGACCGACCTCGACGGGCAGACTCTGCGCGTCGAGCACGACGAGCTGATTCGATCCGAGACGACGGCCGATGGCCTCTCGAAGCTGAAGCCCGCGTTCGATCCGAAGGGCTGCGTCACGGCTGGCAACGCCTCACCACTGACCGATGGCGCGGCCGCGGTCGTCGTGATGTCGCGCAAGGCGGCGGGGGACCGCAAGGTGCTCGGGCGGTTCGTGCGCTTCGCGGTCGTCGGCGTCGCGCCCGACATCATGGGCATCGGCCCGGTGCCGGCAATTCGCAAGCTGCTCGCGGACACCCGGCTGAGCGTCTCGGACATCGACCTCTTCGAGATCAACGAAGCGTTCGCCTCGCAGTCCGTCTACTGCCAGCGGGAGCTCGGCATCCCCGATGAAAAGCTCAACGTCAACGGCGGCGCCATCGCGCTCGGTCACCCGCTCGGTGTCAGCGGGACTCGCCTCGTCTTGACCGCGCTGCACGAGCTGGCGCGGCGCGGCGGCAAGCGCGCTGTCGTGAGCATGTGCATCGGCGGTGGCATGGGCGCTGCGGCGCTCATCGAAGCGGCCTAAGGTACAGACGAGAGGCGCAGCACGACCGCGCCCTCGGCGTCTGTGACGGCCTCACCCGCCCGCGTGACGGCTTGGTCGCCCTCGGATGTCCAGAGCGCCTCGACTGTCGCCCCAGACAGGGGCAGACCATCGGGGCCCTGAACGGTCGCGCTCAGCACGACCGCAGGGGGGACGCTCACGTCGCCCAGCAACACAGTCAGGCCCGCCTCCACAGGGACCTCGACTGTCCGCGTGAGCGCCGGCAGGCCCGTGCTCGCGGCGGGCTCGAATGTGAACTGCTGCAGGCCTGGGTCGAGCGCGAGCGTAAAGCTGCCGTCCGCGAGCGTCTCTGTCTCCACGACGCGCGTGGGCGGCGTCTCCCCCGGCCGGTCGAGCTCGGCCAAACCTGCGCGGACCTCGACGAGGTCCGCGACGACGCGAGCGCCCTCGAGCCCACGCCCCGAAGGGTCCACGAGGCGCCCCTTGACGGGGTTTCGCGGCAACGCGACGAGGTCGAGCTGGGCCTCGTCGGGCGTGAGGTCTGCGCGCAGGCGCGAGAGTCGAAACGGGCTGCCCAGCGCCGGCTCCACGTCCACTCGATAGGTGCCCGGATAGACCGTCACCTCAAAGCGACCTGCGTCACCGACCAAGGCGCTCGCAACGAAGCGACCCGCCTCGAGCGTGGTCTCGAACCGCACGCGCGCACCGCCCAACGGGGCCTCGCCCCCGGTGAGCCGACCCACGAGTACAAATGTTCGGTCAAGAGCGGGCCAACGCACGTCCCAGAAGCGCGCGTCCTCGGGGGCGTCAACGGCGGGCAGGCGCTGCTCGGACGCAAAACGAGGCAGGGGACGGCTCAGGTCCTCGGAGACCGCGCGCAGCGTGGCCGGACGGCCCGCGGCTGTTGGCCAGTAGCCCAGCTCGAACGCGCCATCCGCATCGCTGCGCGTCTCGGTGGTGAGGCGGCGGCCTTGGGCGTCTGTCGCGAAGACCAGCAGGCCGTCCGCGGGCAGTCCGTCCGCGCGAGTCAGCACACCCCGCACGGTCGGCAGCGTGGCGCTTCCTGGCAGCACGAACGGGCGCTCGACCTCGGCGGCGTCGTCCTCCACGCGGACGGCGTCATACTCGACGGGCGGGAAGAGGGAGGCGTCGGGGGTGAGGCGAACGCTCCAAGACAGCGTGGCACAAGCGCCCGCGCGGTCGGGCCAACAGGGCGTCAGACCGAGCGTAAAGCGCGGCCCGCGTCGTGTCTGCGCGCTGTCGGCTGCCACCTCAAGGCCATCGCCCCCGAGCGCGCCGTTTGGCCGCGCCAGGGCCCGCGTCGAGACGACCACCGGCGGGTCGTCGGTCGTTCGGGCGTAGCCGGTGAGGGCTCGCCGCGCGGGCAGCACGATCGGCGTGGGGAGCGCGAGCATCGGTGAGCCTTCGAAGAGAATGCCCTGTACCTCGACGGGCGCGAGCGCAAGGTCTTGACGCGGACGTACGCGCAGCACAAGGGGCCGCTCGGGGAAGCGGTCTCCGATGCACGCGCCCAGCGTACAGGTGAGACCCTCGGCGCAGGGGGCCCGTAGACTACACCCCCGCATCGGGCCGCTGTTCGCC
>CANLBD010000111.1 GCA_947488215.1 Myxococcales bacterium
GCACGCCGCCGCACATGTAGTGGGCCGCGGGGACCACGGGGATCGGCTGCGTGCGCATGTCGATGCCCAGGGTGCGGCACTGCGCGAAGATGTGGGGGAACCGCTCCACCAAGAAGTCGCACGACAGGTGCGTCATGTCGAGCAGTACATGGTCGTCGCCCGACCGCTTGAGCTGAGCGTCGATCGCGCGCGCCACGATGTCGCGCGGCGCCAAGCTGCCGAGCTCGTGGTGACCGTCCATGAACGGCGTGCCGTCTTGCGCGCGCAGCACGCCCCCCTCGCCCCGGAGCGCCTCGCTGATCAGGAAGCCGCGCGAGTTCGGGTGGTAGAGGCACGTCGGGTGGAACTGGAAGAACTCCAGGTTCGCGACACGCGCGCCCGCACGCCACGCCATCGCGACGCCGTCGCCCGTCGCGACGTCCGGGTTTGTCGTGTAGCGGTAGACCTTGCCCGCGCCGCCCGTGGCGAGGACGACGTGGCGCGCGCGCACGGTCACGACGCGGTCGCCCGCGACGTCGAGGACGTACGCGCCGACGCACCGCCGAGCGCCGCCCATACGCAGGTGCTTGTGGGTCGTGATCAGGTCGATGGTGTGGTGGTCGGCGAGCAGCTGCACGTTCGGGTGCGCTTTGCAGGCCGCGTGCAGGCCCCGCTCGATCTCGCGCCCGGTGATGTCGCCCGCGTGCAGGATGCGGCGGTGCGTATGGCCGCCTTCGAGGCCGAGGTTGAAGCGACCGCTCAGGTCGCGGTCGAACCGCACGCCCCAGTTCACCATGCGACCGATCGCGCCGGGGCCTTCTTCGACGCAAATGCGGACGATGTCCTCACGGCAGAGGCCAGCGCCCGCAACGAGCGTGTCGCGGACGTGGCTCTCGAAGCTGTCGTCGTCGCCTAAGACCGTGCTGATGCCGCCCTGAGCGTAGAGCGTGTTCGCCTCTTCCGGGTCGCGCTTGGTCACGACCGTCACGCGCCCGAAGTCGGCGAGCTCGAGCGCTGCGGAGAGGCCGGCGATGCCGCTGCCGAGCACCAGGACATCTGTGTCGAGTCTTGTGGGCTGCGTCATGCGGTCGGGCCTCCGTCGGGTCGGCGCTGGGCGTCGAGCGCCTCAAAGAAGCGCTTGAAGTACGCCACGGCGCTCGTGACGCTGAAGAACACGGACATGGCCAAGACCACTGTGCCGACCGTGTGGAAGTCGACGACCGCGGGATAGAAGCCCAGGAAGTAGATTTCGTAGGGGTAGTGAATGAGCAGGCACAGCACGCCGAGCATCTGCAAGGCCGTCTTGGCCTTGCCGTCGTCCCCCGCCGCGATGACCAACCCCTCGATCGACGCGACCGCGCGCAGGCCCGTGACCGTGATCTCGCGAGACAGGATCAGGATGACGAGCGACGCGCTCACGCGGTGCAGCGGCACGAGCATGATGAGCATGGCCATCACGATGAGCTTGTCAGCGAGCGGGTCGAGGAACTTGCCCATGACCGTGACGAGCCCGCGTCGGCGCGCCAGCCAGCCGTCGAAGAAGTCGGTCAGCGTCGCCGCCGAGTAAATCCACGCTGCGATGACGCAGTCCTTGGGCTCGCCTCCCCAGATGAAGGCCATCACGATCGGGATCGCCGCGATGCGCGCGAGCGTCAGCATATTGGGGAGGTTGAACAGCTCCTCCCTGACCGTGGACTTCATGGCGTGGCCGCGCTCGCGGGGAGCTGCTTCTGGTACGCGTAGTAAGCGTTCAGCACCATGCGGACGTACTCGGCCGTCTGCGTGTACGGGATGCCGCCGACCTGGTCGACCGCGCCGCCACCCGCGTGGTAGCCGGAGAGCGTGAGCACGATATCGCCATCGAAGCGATTCGCGAGCATTCGCAAGTAGCGCGCGCCGCCGTAGATGTTCTGCACGGGGTCGAAGGGGTCGCTCACGCCCATGTCGCGGGCCGTGCCGGGCATGAGCTGCATCAGACCCTGCGCACCGACGTGGCTCACGACCGTGGGGTTGAAGCCGCTCTCGATCTTCATCACGGCCCAGACCAGCGCCTCGGGCAGAGAGTAGTGAGCGGCCGCCTGCTGCACGGTCGGCGCGAGCTCACTGGGCGTGGGCAGCGCGCCGCGCGCGCGGGGTGCGCGCCGAGGTCCGAGCGTCGCGACGGCGCCGACGGGCTCGTCCTCGACGCTTGCCGCGGAGGACGCGCGTCGTTTGGTCTGGTCGCGCAGGTGAATCATCACCCGCTCTCGCTTCGGCCGCTCCGTGGTGATGTGCACCACGCCGTCCTTCTCGAACGCGAAGACGTCCGCGCGCGCAGGAGAGAGCGCGCCGAGGGTGAGCACGAGGCAGGTCGCGCGTGACAGGAACATCATCCCCACGTCTAACACACCCACGCTCTCGGGAGAATTCCGCGCCTCAGCCGCCGGCGCAGAAAGCAGCCGCCGCGCAGTCTGCGTCCCCGCAGTCCACGTCGCCGTCAAGGTCGTTGTCGACCTCGTCTAGGCAGAAGCCTGCCTCGGAGTCCCCGCAAACACTGACAGTGCGCGCCCGTGCGCACCCGAAGTCATCGCAGTCGATGAAGCCGTTCCCGTCGTCGTCGAGGCCGTTGCTGCAAAGGATGTCCGAGCTCTCGGCCATGCAGACGGTCACGAACGGGTTCTGCTTGCAGGAGAAGTCCTCACAGTCCGTGAAGCCGTTGCCGTCATCGTCCATGCCGTTCGCGCACGCGCCGTCGCCGACCTCGCGCGGGCCCGCGCAGACGGTCACGCCGGGGTTGTACTCGCAGTGCTCGTCGTCGCAGTCCGTGCGGCCGTCGCCATCGTCATCGACCATGTTGCCGCAGCGCTCGTCGCCCGTCTCGTGACCCGCCGGGTCAAACGCCGGCACGTCTTCGCGCGGGGGATTCGGCATGCCGCCGTCCGGGGGCGGCGCGCCTCCACACGCCGACGCGACCGCGCAGTCGCTGTCGTCGCAGTCCACCGTACCGTCTTTGTCGTTGTCGGCGCCGTCGAGGCAGAAGCCCGCTTCGGTCATGCCGCACACGCTGACCAGCACGCTCCGCGAGCAGCCGAAGTCCTCGCAGTCGGCGAAGCCGTTGCCGTCGTCGTCCACGCCGTTCGCGCAGGCGATGTCGGTGTTCTCAGCGGGGCAAACGGACAGCCAAGGGTTCTGGGAACACGAGAAATCGTCGCAGTCCGTGAAGCCGTTGCCGTCGTTATCCATGCCGTCGGCGCACTTCTCGGCCGTCACCTCGGCGTTCTCCGCCGCGCAGCCCGTGACCTCGGGGCTGTACTGGCAGTGCCGGTCCTGGCAGTCGACGCGGCCGTCGCCGTCGTCATCGACGCCGTTCGTGCAGCGCTCTTGCGTGGCCTCGTGCAGGTTCGGGTCGGGCGGCGTCGGAGGCGGCACCATGCCGCCATCGGGCCGCGGCGCAGGCATCCCGCCGCAGGGCGCCGCAGGGTTGCAGTCCGTGTCGTCGCAGTCGGTCTGGCCGTCGCCGTCGTTGTCTACGCCGTCGATGCAGAAGCCCGCCTCGGACATTTTGCACGCGCTGACCAGCGGGCTCCGCGCGCAGGCGAAATCATCGCAGTCGACGAAGTTGTTCGCGTCGTTGTCGATGCCGTCTGTGCACGCGGCGTCTGTGTTCTCGCTGCCGCAGACGGTGATCCACGGGTTCTGCGAGCACGAGAAGTCGTCGCAGTCCGTGAAGCCGTTGCCGTCGTTGTCCACGCCGTCTTTGCACGTCGCGTCCGTGACCTCGCCGTTCTCAGGCGCGCAGCCCATGACCTGCGGGCTGTACTGGCAGTGGCGGTCGTCGCAGTCCACTCGGCCGTCGCCGTCATCGTCGAGGCCGTTCGAGCAGAGCGCTTGCGTCGCCTCGTACTTGGACGGGTCGGGCGCGCCCGGGGGCACGCCGCCATCTAGGCCGCCATCGCGACCACCGTTGCCGCCGCAGGCCACGAGGGACGCGCAATCGGTATCGGCGCAGTCGATCTGACCGTCATTGTCGTCGTCGACTTGGTTGCTGCAGGCGACCGAGCCGGTCTCGGCGGGCGGCGTGTCGCCTCCCGCGTCATCACGACCACAGCCGAGGATCAAGAACGCCAGCGAGGGCACGAAGAGACCAGCGGGGAGCTTGCGCGTCATCGAGAGAACCTCCGGAAACGACAAAGCCCCACCGGTTTCAACCAGCGGGGCTCTGAAATGGGTGGCTTGGCCCGGAATCGAACCGGGAACCTAGCGATTATGAGTCGCTCGCTCTAACCTGTTGAGCTACCAAGCCGAGGCCGAAGCGGCGCGGATAATAGGGCCGCGCTCGATTTTCGCAAGCATTTTGCGAAGGCGTTTTTCAGGCTGGCGCGCCGGGATCACCTTGTCCTACATTCAGAGACTCCGCCTCACGTGTCCGGTACACGCGCAGAAAGTCAGAGTCTATGCGCCGCCTCTTTAGCCCCGTCGTCGTCGCCGCGCACATCGTCGCGCTGCATCTGCTCGTGCTCCTCTACTTCGGGTCGAGGGACGACGCGGCCCCTGCGGCGACGTCTCCAGGTGGGGACGCGAGCGACATCGGCGGCGACCCCTTGGCGTCTGCCCCGGCGAGCGCGGCGGAGCCCGAAGCGCCCGCGCCGACGCCCGGCCCGCTCGACTTGGCCGCGGTCTCGACAGACGCAGACGGCCAGACCATCGCCGACCTCGGGAACGGCTTCATCGGTGAGCTGACTCTCGACGCCACTCTCCAGAAGAAGGCCACGCGCATCCTTGAGCGCGGCAAGGTGCCGGTGGGTGCCATCGTGCTCATGGACGTCAAGACCGGCGATGTGCTCGCGCTCGCCGAGCGTCGCCTGGCCGACAACCCCGCGGTGCCGGCCTTCGGCGATACCGGTCCGCAACACGTCGCCTTGCGCGCCTTCGCCCCCGCAGCGAGCGTCTTCAAGATCATCAGCGCGGCGGCTCTGCTTGAGGCGGGGGTCTCGTCTACGGCCGCGTTCCCCTACCTCGCTGGCCACCAGCGCGTGGGCGCAGACCACGTCGGCGCTCCCCCCGCGGGCTCTCCAACGGCCACAATCGGTGAGGGCCTCTCGAAGTCGATCAACGGCCTGTTCGCGCGGCTGGCCACCGAGAAGCTCGAGCAGGACGCGCTGTCGACGGCCGCGCAGAAGTTCTACTTCAACGAGGTGCTGCCCTTCCCCGCGCTGACCGACGCCAGCACCGCCCAAGTCCCGCGGAATGTTGTCGAGCGTGGCCGCATGGCCGCAGGCTTCTTCCACAGCAAGATGACCGCGCTGCACGGGGCCGTGATCGCGGCCACGATTGCCCGAGACGGTGAGGTCCCCTCGCCGCGCCTCGTGACGCGCTTGCGCACGCCGGATGGGCGCATGCAAGACGGCCCCCCACCCGTCGCGCTCGGCCGCGCAGTGCAGGCGAGCACTGCCCGCGCGCTCGGCCGCATGATGCGGGACACGACGGAGGACGGCACGGCCCGCCGCGCGTTCTCGCAGGTACCGAAGAGCCTCGAAGGCGTCCAGATTGTCGGCAAGACCGGGACGCTGACCGATCCGTCGACCAAGACCGACTACACGTGGTTCGTCGGCTATGCGCCCGCGGATTCACCGCGCGTCGCCTTCTCCGTGCTGGTGGGCAACGGGGCCCTCTGGTGGGTGCGCGCCACGGACGTCGCGCGAGACGTCCTCGCGGCTCACTTTGACGCCGAGGCGGCCCGCCACGTCGCGACGCGCTGAGGCGAAAAATTGCGACGCCCGCAGGCCAGCGGCTATGCTCGGCATTGGGTCGCGGGGTTCGCCTCGCAGCAGACGTGCACGCTTCGGGAGTAGGCGATGTCCATTCAGGCCATGCAGCGGGGGGTGAGCGGGATGAGGCTCGCGGAGCGCAAGCTCGCGGCTTCCGCGCACAACACCGCGAACATGGTCACGGAGGGCTTCGCCCGGGTTCAGGTCGAGGGGGTCGAGGCGCCCGGCGGCGGCGTGGACGGGGTTGAGAAGACCCTGCCTGCCGAGCAGAGCCCCGATCCCGTGGCGGAGATCATCGAGCAGAAGAGCGCGGCGGTGATGTACCGCGCCAACCTGAGGACCGTGAAGACGGCGACGGACATGCTCGGTGACTTACTGAACACCCGCGGCTGAGCGAACTGCGTGCGCTGGACATCGTCTACCCGCCGAAGCGACGGGGGACGATGAAGAGAACTGACCTCATAACGTGGTTGATGGTGGCGCTCTCGCCGGCCGGTGTGGCCGCGCAAGCGTTGCCCTCCATCGACTCGACGTTCACGCGCCGCTCAGCGGACAACGATCCCGACTTGATCGTGGTGCGCGAGCGCTTCGACGCCGCGACGCGGACGCAGAGCATCTACCTGCGTGTCAACGACGCCTCGGAGGATCTGCAGTACTTCAGCGGTCGACTCCTGGTCCGCGGCGCGACGGTGGCCGCGATCATCGGCGGTGCACAGCAGATGGCAGGCGCAGACGCGCTCTACGGGCTGCCCGGCGTCGACTACACGCCGAACGCCGCGCGACGTGCGCTCGACGGCGCCGACCCCGCCACGAACGTGCCGATGCGGAACTCGGGACAGGACGCGGTGCGGGTCGAAAGCCTGACGCAGGCGCGGTTCTGGATGGGGACGACGGACGACATCGATGATCTGCGGGTCGTGCTGCGCTACCCGCCCGAGCCGGGGCCCGCGACGTTCGACATCGAGCTCTTTCACGGGCAACGCCCCGACCCCGCGGGGTGGCCGACGACGACGCAGGGCGGTATCCAGATCGGCAGCCTCATTGACGCAGTGCCCGATGACGGCGACTACTCCGAGGTCTTCGAGGTCCGCAACATCAAGCTCCGCATCGAGGACCTCGACCTGCGCGAGTCGGACGTCGTCGTCGGGAGCGTCCGCGAGGTCGGCGGCCGCGTCGGCCCCGCGAGGATTCATGTCGAGAACTTCGCTGCGGGCGTCGACCTAGACCAGGACAACGGCTTCGACCAGAACGGCCTGATCTCGCCCATCCCCGCGGGCAGTGACTTGGAGCACCTGTCGTGGCAGGTCGAGCCGCTCGTCCATGTCGACGGCGAGCCCGCGATGGTGCCCGCAGGGGCCATTGAGCTCTCCGGCGCGCCCGCGCGACTGGCCGTCGGCGAGGCGGCCGAGGTTGTCGTCTCGGTCGACGCGCCCGCAGGCCTCCCGCTCGGGCCCTATTCCGGTCGCCTCATCGTCTGGGAGGACAACGACCAAGACCGGCGCCCCGACCCCGCAGAGCCCGCCGACACGCTCGCGCTCTCGATCGTGGTCGTGCGTGATGGCGACGCGCAGCTCGACTTCGAGCGCCCGCCCCTTGACCTGGGGTTCCCGTCCGACGGCGCGCCCTTGGATGCTGACCTCGACGCGGCATCCGGGGATGACGTCGGCGGCGACGCGGCCGACACGCCCGATGTGGTCGCACCGCGCGACTCTGTGGTGGCCAACGACGGCGTGCTCTCCAACGACGGCGTGCTGCCCAACGACGGCGTGCTGCCCAACGACGGCACAGTGCCCAACGACGGCGTGGTGGCCAACGACGGTGTGGTGACCAACGACGGCGTGCTGCCCAACGACGGCACAGCGCCCAGCGACGGCACAGCGCCCAACGACGGCGTGATGCCCAACGACGGCGTTCTGCCCAACGACGGCGTGGTGCCCAACGACGGCGTGGTGTCCAACGACGGCAACCCGGCCGACGCGCGCGCGCAGCCCGACGCTGGCCGCCGCGACTTCGGGACGCCCGGCGGCGGTGCCTTCAACTGCGCGGTCGGGCTTCGGCCAGCGTCGACCGGCGCGTGGCTGACGCTCGCGCTCGGGCTGATGCTCGCCGCGCGCACGCGGAGGCGACGATGAGCGCGCGCCTCACGCCTTTGGGCCTGTCGCTGGCCCTGATCTCGCTGCCCGCCTCGGCTGAATCCGTAGCGAATACGAGGCGTTACGAGACAACGCCCGTCCTCTCACCGTACCTCACCCTCGACGGGGCGCACACGCTCGGTGACGGCGCAGTGGCCCTGTCAGCGATGACTGCGCTCGAGCGCAGGCCGCTCGTGTTTTTGGACCCGAAAGCGGGCGTCACAGACGTCATTCTTGAGCGCTGGTCGACCGATTTGGCGCTCGCGCTCGGCCTCCTGCCGCGCGTGGACTTCGGCGTGAGCGTGCCTGTGATTGTGAACCAGACAGGTCGGACGCTCACGCTCGATGGGCTCTTGCCCACAACGGCCGTCGCTGACCCGTCGATCGCGCTCAAGGTCGAGTTGGTCGACAAACTGCGGATGCCCGTGGGCATCGCGTTGGTCGGTCACGCATCGCTGCCCTTCGGGGACGAGGCGGCGCTCGTGGGCGAGCGAGAGTCGACGTGGGGTGGACGCCTTGTGCTCGAGCTGCCGCGCGGCAGCCGCTTCGATGCAGCCCTCAACCTGGGGTACCGGGCGCGCCCGAAGGCCCAACTCGAGGAGCTGCCGCTCGACGACGAGCTCTCCGCCGGGTTGGGCATCAGCTGGCGGCTTTGGCCGCGCTTCGCGCTCACGGGCGAGCTCAGCGTCGCGGCCGCGGTGGACGCGCCGTTCAAGTACCAAGAGCAGACACCCGCCGATGCCGGCGCCGGCGCGCGCCTGCGCGTCTGGAACGACTTGCACGTCGTGGGGGGCGGCGGTGTCGGCCTTGTGGGCGGCTATGGCGCCCCCGCGTGGCGCGCCCTCTTTGGGCTGGAGTGGACACCGCAGAGGCACGATTGGGACGCCGACCGCGTGGCCGATGGCGAGGATAAGTGCCTCGAGGTCCCGGGCGATGAGGCGAACGCCGGCTGTGTCGGCGGTCCGACGCAAGTCGCGCAACCCACCCCACCGCCCGCTGCGGCTCGCCCCCGCGCGAGCGACGCGGACGAAGACCTCGTCGCCGATGCGATCGACCAGTGCCCCTTCCTGCCCGAGGACCAGGACCGCTTCAGGGATGAGGACGGCTGCCCTGACCCCGATGACGACTTGGACCTTGTCGCTGACAACCGCGACGGTGACCCGCGGTCGCCCGAGGACTGGGACGACTTCGACGACGACGACGGCATTCCGGACACGGACGATGACCGAGACGGCGTCGCGGACCTCGAGGACGCATGCCCGCGTGAGGCGGGCGACGGCGACGACGGCTGCCCCGGTGGACCGAAGCGCGGCGGTGACCTTGCGGGCCGGCGGACACGCGTCGGGGGCTCGCCCGATGGCCCCGTCGTGCTCGGTGACACCGTCTATCCCCCGTCGCCCGTGCTCTTCGAGTTCGCGACGACGACGTTCACACCCGACAGCGAGGCCCTCGTCGCGGGGCTCGCAGAGTTCTTGGCCGCTCACCCCGAGCTGGGCGCAGTTGAGGTCGGCGTTCACGTCGACGCGATCGGCGCGAGACCGTGGAAGATGTGGCTGTCGCAGGCCCGCGCAGACGCCGTCAAGGCAGCGCTCGTGGCCGCTGGAGTCCCCGATGAGCGACTGACTGCGCGAGGCTACGGGCCGGATGTGCCTGTGGCCGATAACCGTGAGCCACTCGGTCGCTGGCTCAATCGGCGGGTGGAGTTGCGCCTCGTCGAGCGGGGTGTCGCCGATGCGACGGCGAAGCGCCCTCCGATCCGACGCGTCCGCTCGCCCGAGGGCGAGCGCGGCCCCGTGCTGCGGCCCGCAGAGCCGATTCTCTTCGAGAACAAGTCGGCGGTGCTCAAGCCCACGAGCCTGGCGCAACTCGGCGCGCTCGCTCGGCAAATCCGCGAGAACCCACAGTGGCCGAGCGTCGAGGTCGCGGTCTACACAGACGGGCGCGGAGACCTGCGGGAGAAAGAGCGCCTGAGCGAGGCCCGCGCAGAGGCCGTCAAGCGTGTCCTCGTCACTCAGGGCGTGCCCGCGAAGAGGCTGACGACACGCGGCTTCGGCGGATATGTCCCCATCGCCGACGACGGGACACCGGAAGGCCGCGCTCGGA
>CANLBD010000112.1 GCA_947488215.1 Myxococcales bacterium
GAAGACCGTCGTGATGCCCTCGCCCTCGGAGTTTTCGGCGATCGGTACCAGTCCAAGGCGGCGCACGAGCGCGCCTTTGGGCTGGCGCGCGCTGTCGGCGAGCGCGATCCACAGGTGGGTGCCATCGTGCGCGATGGTGCGCGCGAAGTCGCTGCCCGTCGAGCTCGGCCAGCCGCCCGTTGCGCGGCGGAGCGTCGACCACTGATTCGCGGGGCTCCGGACCGCGACGCCCTGCGGCGTGGCAACAAAGACGCTGCCATTCGCGAGCGCGAGGTCATTCACGCGGATGTCCGGGAGCTGGCCGCCCTGCGTCGTCACCGGGAAGACAAACGTGCCCGAGGCCTCTGAGTAGATCGACAAGCCCGCGGCCGTACCCACCCACAAGTTGGCCCCATCGTGAGCGAGCGCGCGCACCTGATTGCTCAGGAAATTATTGCCCGCCGCGGGCGCGGCGAAGCCGGTCCACGTCATCCCGTCTGCGCTGCGCCGCGCGATGCCATTCCCCTCGGACGAGACCCACACCTGACCGTTCACGCCGGTCACGATGTCCGTGATCGGCGCGCTCGGCAGGCCGTCCGCCGGCCGATACTGACGCACGGGCATGCCGTCGAGCGTGAAGACGCCGATGCCACCGTCCGTGCCCGCCCACACCTCGTCCCCGACGCGGCGCAGGACACGCACGTTCAGCGCGGGCAGGTTCACGACGTCGAGCAGGCTCCACGACCCGTCTGCAGCGAGGATACGAATGCCCCCCTCGGTCGCGACCCAGACGCGCCCGCCCGCGCGCAGCGTCGACGTCGCGCAGGCCTGTCCGAGCTCTTCGGGCGTCCCGATGAAGGTCGAGAACAGGCCGTCGACCTCAACGAGGCCATCGGCCGTCGCGGCCCAGCGAGGGCCATCGGCGGGGCCGCTGACGTCACGGACATCGCTCGAAGGGAGCGCGGCGGCCGAGACGGGGTAGAGTCGGCCATCGGCGTCCACGCGGCGCAGACCCTCGGTCGTAGCGAGCCAGCGGTTCCCTCGAGGTCCGACGGAAACGCCCTGAACGCTGAAGCCCGTGTAGATGCGCTCGGGCGTCGGCGCGTCCCCCGAGGCGAAGCGGGCCGCGCCTGACTCTCCGTAGAGCCACACGGCGCCGTCCGGCTCGATGAAGACGCCGTTGAAGCGGTCGTTGAGGCCCGCGAGGCCCGCGAACGTGCGCTCCGCGATGCGGTTGGTGATCCGCACCACGCCACTCGCGGTCGCCACCCACAGCCGCCCGAGTCCGTCAAGCGCCAAGCGTCGCACGTCCGTGCTCGGGAGCACCGGCGCGGCGATCAATGTCCAGGTACCGCCCGCGAGCACGTTGAGGCCCACATCGCTCGACACCCACAGGTTTCCGGCCGGGTCCGTGACCACGTCGCGCAGCGCGCCCTGAGGCCCGCCGCCTGCATCGGTCGAGCTCAGCGTGAAGGCGAAGCCATCCGGCCGATAGACCGAGAGCCCAGCGTTTGAAGTCACGAAGCGCCGACCGGCGCCGTCGATGAAGACGCCGTTCAGGTCGTTCTCCGCGAGGCCCTGCGTGTTCGTCACGCGGCGGAACTCAGGCGTGACCTGCAGCAGGCCGCCCCGGGTCGCCGCAACGACGCTCGCCCCGCTCCGGGAGAGCGCGCGTGCGTCGCGGTCATACGTGACGACCGCAAACGCGCCCCGACACGGCGTCACCGCTTGGTCGGGGTTTGCGAACTGCGGGCAAGTATCTGTCGCATCGGGGACTGCGTCCCCGTCGGCGTCCGCCGCGCATACATCACCGCGACCGTCCGCGTTCGCGTCGGCCTGGTCGGCGTTGACCGTCGCAGGGCAATTGTCCAGCCAGTCGGCCACACCGTCGCCGTCATCGTCGGGGTCGCATGCGTCGCCTGCGGGGGTCCCGTTCCGATTCGAGCCCACGGGGTCCGCGGCCCGGGGGCAGTTGTCCGTCCCGTCCGCGAGGCCGTCGCCGTCCGTGTCCGCCAGCAGGGGGTCACTGCCGCGCTCGGCCTCTTCCGCGGTGGTCACGTCGTCGCCGTCCGCGTCGTCGTCGCAAGCGTTCCCCGCCCCGTCGCGGTCCAGATCGACCTGGTCGGGGTTGGCGACCTCCGCGCAGTTGTCCACGGCCACGCCTACGCCGTCGCCGTCCGGATCGTCGCCGCAGACGTCGCCGACGCCGTCCCCATCCGCGTCCGCCTGGTCGGGGTTCGCCACGGCGGGGCAGTTGTCTGCGCCGTCCAAGACGCCGTCGCCGTCGGTGTCGACTGCGGCCGCGTCCACGGCCGCGTCGCTCATGCGAAAGTCCGGCTCGGGTCCGAAATCCGGCGGCGCGGCGTCGGCCGGCGTCGTCGAGTCGTCGAGTACGATCAGGTCCGTCGAGCCGACCGGCTCACTCAGAGCGTCAAAGTCCAGCGTACATGCGCTCGCGAGCACCGCGACGCTCGCGAGCCGCAGGGCCGTCATCGTCTTCCGCGCGCCCATCAGAAGCTCCCCCAGACCATGAGCTGACCGTCGGCGCCTACGCCGCCCGAGATCGACCCGTCCACGTCGGGCGCGCCGCCGCTGCCCGCCAAGAACCACCACACCGCCCCGCCCACGACGGCCGCGCCCCCGGTGCCGAGCAGCAGGTTCGTCATCAGCACGCGGCTCTTGCCCGTCTTGATGTCGTTCGGGTGAATGGGCTCGCCCGCGTCGCGCTTCTTCTTCAGGTCGTCGTAGAGCTTCGACGCCGACATGCCGACGACCGCGCCGCCGACCGAGAGCCCGAGGCCCGCCGCGGCCGTGATCGTCGGCAGCAGGCGGGCACCGGAGAACAGCCCGCCGCTCTCGGCCGCCGCAGCGTCCGCCGCACCCTCCTCGACCATGTCGACCTTGATCGTCTCGTTTGCGCCCGCCTTGACCTCGATCGTCTTTGACCAGTTCTTGAAGCCGGTCTTCGTCACCAGGAGCTCGTGTCGCCCTTGCTTGAGGCGGAGAGGCTCCGTGATCGGCGCCTTGCCCACCTTGCGGTTGTCCACGAGCACGTCCGCGTCACGCTCGGTCACGAGCATCGAGTACGTCCCGATCTGGTCCGTCGAGACGAGGTTCAGCTCGACGCTCACGGTGTCGCCCTTCTTGACGTCCACCTTGCGCTTCGCAGGCTCGTAGCCCTGCGACTCCGCGATGATCAGGTAGCTCCCCGGCAGCAGCTTGAACGTCAGCGGGGTGGCGCCCATCGCGCCGCCGCCCTTGTCGTTCACGAAGACCTGCGCGCCGACCGGGTCGGACGACACGTTGATGTCGACGAACTCGTCCTGGATTTGCCCTTTGAGCTGGTCAAGCAAGCGCTGGACCTGCGGTCGCTTGGGCGACGTCGGCACGGCGTCGATGAACCGCTGGTAGAAGGTGATCGCGTTCGGCAGGTCACTCGCCTTCTCGTAGCAGAAGGCGATGTTGTAGAGCAGGTTGCCGCGCGGCTCGACGTCGAACGCGCGCCGGAACTCCTCGGCGCACTCGGCGAAGTTGCCCGCGTTGAACGCCGTCGTGCCGCGTTGGTGCGCGGCTTGGTAGGCGGGGTTCTCTTGGGCCCAACAGAGCGCCGGCGCCACGGCGGCGAGCGCGAGCCCGAGGCGCAGGCAGAGCGCGGTCAGGCGGGACATCGACAGGTCACGTCGCAACGGGAACCTCTCTCTCACTCAGGTCTTGAGCGTAAACTCCATCTCGACCGCGCCGATGGACAGCAGGTCGCCGGACTTCAGGAACTGCTTGGTCACGCGCTGACCGTTCACGAGCACACCGTTCGTGCTCCCGAAGTCGGCGAGCTCGAACCGGTTGTCCTGAACCTTGATGCCGGCGTGACGCTTGGACACCGACTTGTCGAGGATGATGATCGAGTTGCCGTCGGCGGACCCGATGTTCGTCATGCTCTCTTTGATGAACCAGACCCTGCCGTTGAGCTCGCCCACGCTCCGCACCCGCAGGCGACCCTTGTGGGGCAGCGCCTCGCAGTACTGACAGAGCTTCCAGTCGGCGGGGATTTGGTTGGTGCACTGGTCGCAGGCCCGCATCGTCGGCCCGGTGGCCTCGACCTCGGCAGGCTGTCGGTTGCGGACCAGCTGAACGACGAGCCGCCCCACAAAGAACAGCAGCACCAGACCAACCGCCACGCCCGCGCCGATACCGACATTGCGCCACAGGTTGCTCTTGCGCTTCGGCACGAGCGAGATCACCGCGTTGCTCGGGTACGGGCTGCCGTCCTGCTTGACCTCGAGCTTGAACGCGACGTCCTTGTCGCCGTCAAAGTCCGTCGTCTGCAGCTTCACGACGTGCTGCCCTGCGATCTCCTGCTCGACATGCGAGAGATAGTTCTCCAGCTCCGCCGCCGTGGTCGCCTTGCGCCACGTGCCGCCCGTCTGGTCGACGACCTTGCGCAGCTTCTCGGTCGTCTCGCCGTCGACCCCCAAGTCCGAGGGCGCAGCGACGGCGTGCACGTGCACGCGCCGCTTCGTCGCGAGGCTCACGACCTTCTGGAGCTGGTCCTTCTGCTCGCCGAGCTGGTTGTCGCGCTGGTCGGCGCCGTCCGCGATGACCAGCACGGCGCGGTTGGGCCCGATGGCCGAGAACTCCGCAGGAAAGAGGCTCAGCGCCTGCTCGATGGACTCGTACAAGATCGGCGTCAGGCCGCCGTCCTGGATCGTATCCATCCAGCTCGACGTCTCGTTGTGCGCGGGGCTCAGCGTGCCGGACTTGTCGGTCGTATCGCGGAACAGCACCACGGCCGACTTATCGACCTGCCGGAGCGTGCTCAGCAGCTTCTTCACGCCCTTGCGCGCGGGGTCGAGGAAGCTCTCCTTCGCGACGTGGTCGTTTTGGAGCACGACGACGAGGGAGATGCCCTCGTTCTGGCCCTGGTCGAAGAGGCGCGCGACCTTGAGCTCGGCCTCGATCGGGTTGCCATCGAACGACGCGACCCAGGCCTTGGGATCGAGCGCGGTGACCGGCTTGCGGCCGCGGTCGAGGAAGCTGGCGAAGAAGACGAACTGCCCGTGCTCGGCGGCGTTCGAGACGTCGACGGCGTCGAGGCGCAGGAACGTGCTGCCCTGCGTGTTGCGGACCTCCTGCGCGCGGCTCGGGGTCGGCGCGACGCAGGCGAGGGCGGCGAGCCAGAGGGTCGCCGCGATGCTGAAGCAACGGTTCATCGGGCCGCGCTCAATACAGGGCCTTGAAGCGCAGCTCGGTGCGCCCCAGCCGAATCGTGTCGTTGTCGATGAGCTCGTCCTTGGTGACCCGCTTCTCGTTCAAGAAGCTGCCGTTGGTCGAGTCGTTGTCCTTGAACTCGTAGCGCCCGTCTTCGTACCGGATCGCGGCGTGGCGGGACGACAGGTACTCGTCCGTGATCACGATGTCGTTGTCCGCACCGGCGCCGATGTGGTTGACGCCCTCGACGATCCGAAAGTCGAGCCCCTTTTGGTTGCCGCTCATGCAGACCAGCCAGCCGACCACGCCGCGCCGCGGGCCCGCGAGCTTGCTCAGGTCGATGGCCATCGTCTTGTCGCCGGCGACCATGGGCACGTTCGGCATGTTCGCGGGGTTCGGCGGGCCGGGCGGTAGCGGCGCTGCTGGACCGGCGGGCGATGCGGCTCGAGCCTGGGGCGCAGCGGCGCCGAGCGCGGAGCGGCAGTAGGGGCACGCCTGCCACGAAGGGTCGACCTCTTTGCCGCAGTTGCCGCACGCGGGCGCTGCGTCCTCGTCCTTCTTTCCGAAAGGCCACCAGCTCATCGACTTCTTCTTCTTTGCCGGGCCCTTGCCGACCACCTTGCGCGCGGCGTTCTGCGCCTTGTCACCCGTGCGCAGCACAGCGCCGCGCGCCTGGTTGATGGCGTCGCTCTCCGCGGAGTTGATCCGGCTGTCGATGCGGCCCTTGACCACATCTCGGGGGTCTTTGAATCCGAGTATCACGGGGATCGACTATGGAGAAGCGGCGGGGACGCCGCAAGATCACCGCGGCTGAGGCTGGTAGAACCAGAACCGGAACATGTTCACGTCGCGGTCGGCGGTGAGCATGACCTGCTTGATCGTGATGGACGTGTTGTTGATGTACTGGGCGGGGATCGTGAACGGCCAGTTGCGCCAGCGGTAGCGCTTGTCGTCCCCGCGGCACTCCAGCAGGCGCGGCAGGCGCTCGCCGTTGACGTGAACCTCCATCTGGAAGTCACCGTGCACGTAGTCCATGCGCCGGATCATCACGAGGTCCTGGTGCGGCGTCAGGTTTTTGACAACAAACTCGTGATACCCGCCCTCGTGGGCGATGCCGGAGTCCTCGATGAGCGTGCCGTCGGGATACCGCAGCTTCTGGCGCGTGCGGTAGGTGTCCTTGGCCTGCTTGATGGCGAACTTGTGGTCCTCTTCCGAGGCCTTCTCGAGCACGTCCATCATGTCGACCAAGCGCCACTCGCGCCCGTCAACCACCAGGGTCGCCGTGAACTCCTCGGAGCGGACCTTGATCTCCTCATAGGTGATGCCGCCCGCGAGGCCCGCCGACACGTCGACCGCCTCGATGGCGCCCTCGAGCACCTTGACCTCGATGGCCTCGGGCCGGACCTTGTCGAGCAGCACATCGAGGCTCTCGGTCGCCTTGCGCTGATACGTCAGCACGTTGTCGAGCTGCTCGTCCGTGCGCTTGCGCTCTCGGACCAAGCCGAGCATGAACTCCACGTTCTTGCGGAAGCCGCCGAACTCCTTCTGCGTGGACAGGTCCGGCAGGCGCCCCTCGACCTCGTCGACGACGTCCCACTGGAGCTCCGCGATCGTCCGCAGCAGCTCCCAGATGTTCGCGTGGTCCACGAACGACGTCTTCACGAGCATCTCGAGCGTGATGACCGCGTGGAGCGCGTCCTGCGCGGCCAAGATCTTCTTCACGCGCGCGAGGTGCGCCAAGATGATCTTCTGGTGGCGAATCGCCGTCTCGAGCTTGTAGAGGAGCCCGGGCGAGAGCCGCGCGCCGCACACACCCGCCCAGCGCAGGAAGCGCAGGTCGAGCTCGTTCGCCTTGGGGTTCAGCGGGTCGGCGGCGTCTGAGACCCGCTTCGCGCCCTTCTCCAGGTAGAACCGCGCCAGCTCGACCTCGGAGTGAATGTCGGGCTCGACGATGCTGAACTCGACGCGGCAGCCCTCTTCGATGCGGCGGTGCCCCTGAAAGTCCAGGTTCTCTTTGTAGGCGATGAAGTCCGCGTAGTCTTCGGAGTAGCGCAGCACGACATAGATGGTCTGCGGCAGCTTGAAGTCGGTCGGGTTGATCGTCTTGATCTGCTTCTCGCGCAGCACGATGTCGTTGCCCGAGGCGTCGATGGCATAGCCGCTGCCGATCTCGAGCGACAGGTCACCGCGGCCGCGGCTCGAGACCTTGAGCTCGTCCGCGTAGCCAGGGACGATGCCGGGCGCGTGCAGGGCGCGGTTGTGCAGCTTGCGCTTCTCCACATGGTAGCGCTCGGCGTCGTTCCAGTCGGCCTCGGTCGTCAGGAAGCCTTTGAAGAAGTTGATCCGCTTGTAGGGCGCCTGCGCCATGTCTCACTCCGACTCGGCCGGGGGGTCGATAGGGTCTGCCTGCCCTGCGCGCTCGCCCGCGATCTGGGCCTCGCCGCCGACGCGGCCGAGCCCGATCACGAACGGCTGGAGCTTGTCCTCACTCGGCGCCGCCTCAAAGGTCAGCACATAGGTCGAGTGGACGGGCTTCTCCATGCAGATCAGGTCGTGAATCTTGAGGATGTTCTCGTTCGTCACGTCGCGGAACCGCGAGGGCACCTCGACGATGAAGCAGTGCGAAAGGTTCACCGGCGGGAGCACGATCGAGTCGAGGCCGATGCGGACCGCGCCGATGCGAAACCCGCGATACGGGAACTTGTTCTCGATGATGCGCGGCTCGACCTCGGTGAAGATGCCGAGGAAGAGCTTCAGCCCGCGCACCGTGCCGCGATAGCCGTAGATGTCGATGGCGCTCCGGATCAGGCGGCGCTTCTTCTCCTCGGGCCACGCCTGGTCCACCGTGAGCGCGACCCAGCTCGCCAGCCACTCCAAGAACTCCGACGGCGCCTCGAGCGGGTCGAAGTAGGTGTGCACGCGGTCGAGCCGCCGCTGCACGTCCGCCGAGAGGTGGTCGAAGATCCACAGGAACTCGCGCAGGAAGTGCCCGCCGTCTCGGTCGGCCTTCTGGTAGACCTGCGGCAGGTGGTGCAGCAGGCTCCGGCGCGAGACGACGAGCTCGATGGGCTCGTCTACGGCGACGAGCGCCCCGGCCGTGGGGCTCTGGCCGATGGTCTCGTCCTGCGGTCGATACGCCTCGCGGTAGCGCACCTGCACGCGCTCGGGGTCGAAGCCCGCGTTGCGGAGCATGAGGCGCGCGTTCTCAAGCGCGATGCCCGTGACCTCGGGCATGCGCACGGTGCGGCGCACGATCTGGCGGGGCGACTGCGCGGGCATGTCAGTAGAACTGCTCCCGCGCCTTCTCGAAGACGTCCACGTCGACGACGTACACCAGCTCGTCGGGCGCGACCTTGATCTGCTCGACCTCCTCCTTGCGGTCCTCGTCCCGCAGGCGGATGCGGTGCACCACGTCCACGCCCTCGATGTCCTCGATGACGTGGTACAGGTCGAGCTTGAGCACGTTGCGGCCGAAGGGCCAGCCGCCGCCGTTGCGCCCGCCGAGGAGCGGGTGCAAGAACGTCCGCAGCCTGCGCTCGATGGCCTCTTTCAGGCGGTCGAAAGAGCCCGTCTGCTTGCGGATGACCTCGATCTGCACGCTGACCTCGACGAAGCGCGGCGGCACGACGTGCACCACGGTCGTCACGAGGCGGCGCTCCTCGAGGAACTGCTTGACGCGGCGCAGGAGCTCGGTCGACGGCACGAGCTTCATACTCAGGTCGAGGCTGCGGTCGTCGTGCTTGGGCACGACCACCACGCTGACTTCGCCCTCGCGGCCGATGGTCGGCAGGCACCGCGCGCGGGCGATGCCGTTGCTCGCCTGGAGCGTGAGCCACTCATAGTCCTCGGCCGTGACGGCCCGGTTGCGGCTCTTGATCAAGTGGGGCCCGCGGATCTTCGCGTCCTCCACCGTCTCTTGGTCGCTGCCCCCACCCGCGGGGTACGGGTTCACCACGGACTCGATGTGCGCGACCGTGCGCCGGAGCGCCGAGACCGCGCCCGCTGTCACGTTGCCGCGCCCGCCACCGCCGACCCGATAGACCTCGGCGACGATGTTCGCCGCGCCCGCCGGGGGGATCATGCCTCGCCGACCATCACCGAAGCGGACCTCGCCCTTGACCCGATCAACTTGGTAGTGACGGCTGCGGGCGTCGCTCTCGAAGAAGCTCTCGACCTCGGTCCACCGCACGAGCCAGCCGTTGCGGCCCGCGCTCTGCACGGCGTCGAGGCCCCACTGCGCCTCGAGCGCTTGGCGCTCTTCGCCCTCGGGCGCGTCCTTCTCGATGACCTGCACGCGCTGGCCCTCGAGGAGCGGCCCCTGCGCGAAGCGAAAGACCTGGTTCGGCGTGCCGTCCGAGCGGCCGAGGACCTCGTTGCGCAGCGTGGTCTGGTTGAGCGCGAAGACGGCGTTCAGGTGCACGCGCGAGATCCGCGGCATCTGGTGGTAGCCGCCCATCTCGAGGCGCGCGCGGAGCCAATGCAGGGGCTCGCCGAAGCGCTTGACCGGGCGCCAGTCCGCGGGGCCGACGAAGCGCAAGAAGCCGCTCTCGGTGAAGCCGCGGGTCGCGTCCTCGGGCGCGAGATCGACCC
>CANLBD010000113.1 GCA_947488215.1 Myxococcales bacterium
AAGACACGGCCAAGGGCTGCAGTGCGCGCGTTGCTTGCGATGGGGTCCACCCTTCGTATACTCGCCGGCGTCTCTTCCCGAACCATACCGCTTTGCTCAGCCCAGCAGGAGTTGCCCGTGATCGTCGGCGTCCCCAAGGAGATTAAGAACCGCGAGTACCGAGTCGGCATGATTCCCGCGGGCGTGCGCTCGCTCACGCAGCGCGGCCACAAGGTCTTCGTCGAACGCGGCGCGGGCGAGGGCAGCGGGATTCCCGACGAGCGCTACGTACAGGCGGGCGCGACGCTCCTGAACACCGCGGACGAGGTCTGGGCGATCGCGGACATGATCGTCAAGGTCAAGGAGCCCGTCGCGCCCGAGTACGCGCGCATGAAGAAGGGCCAGATCGTCTACACGTACTTCCATCTGGCGGCCGTGCCTGAGCTCGCCAAGGTGCTGGTCGAGAAGGAGGTCGCCGCCGTCGCCTACGAGACGATCGAGCTCCCGGATGGCAGCCTGCCGCTCCTGCGCCCGATGTCCGAGGTCGCCGGCAAGATGGCCCCGCAGGTCGGCGCCAAGTCGCTCGAGAAGGAGCACGGCGGCAAGGGCCTGCTGCTCGGCGGCGTGCCCGGCGTGCGGCGCGGCGAGGTCCTGATCATCGGCGGCGGCGTCGTCGGCATCAACGCCGCGAAGGTCGCCGTGGGCATGGGCGCGAACGTGACGGTGCTCGACACGAACACCAAGCGCCTGGGCTATCTGGACGACGTCTTCTTGGGCCGCGTGCAGGTGCTCTACAGCGACAGCGAGAACATCGCGCGCCTCGTGCCCCAGTGCGACCTGCTCATCGGCGCCGTGCTCGTGACGGGCGCGCGCGCGCCGACGCTCGTGACCCGCGACCTGATCTCGAAGATGGAGCCCGGCTCGGTCGTCGTGGACGTGGCCGTGGACCAGGGCGGCTGCATCGAGACCGTGCACGCCACCACGCACGACAACCCGACCTACACGGTCGACGGCGTCGTCCATTACTGCGTGGCCAACATGCCCGGCGCCGTGGCGCAGACGAGCACGTTCGCGCTCAACAACGAGACGACGCGCTACGCGATCGCCATCGCCGAGCAGGGGCTCCGCAAGGCGTGCGCCGGGGACGCCGCGCTCACGCTCGGCCTGAACACACTCGACGGCACGGTCTGCCACCCCGCCGTGGCCGAGTCGCTCGGCTACACATACCACGCGCCGCGGCTCTGACCCGCCGTGGGTTCACCGCACCGCGCGTGAATCGCTTTTTTCCGGAATAGCCGCCCCTCGGCGTCGGTTGACCGTCTCATGCTGCAACGCCTCTTCGGTCGAAAGCGCAATCAGGAGCACGCCGAGTTCGAGCGGGTCGCCTTGGCGCAGTCAGACGCCCTCTACGGCGCCGCCCTGCGCATGACGCGCGACCCCGCCGCGGCCGAGGACTTGGTCCAGGAGACGCTCCTGCGCGCGTTTCGCTTCTGGCACAAGTTCGAGCCGGACACGAACGTCAAGGCGTGGCTCCTGCGGATCCAGACGAACATCTTCATCAATAAATACCGCAAGTTACAGGTCGAACAATCCGTCATCGACGGCCGCGAGGCGGACGACCTGATCGCCCGCCACGCCGCCGAGGAGAGCACCTTCATCCCGCCCGACACACGGGACGAGTTCTTCAAGTCCGTACTCTCAGACGACGTCATGCACGCGCTCGACGCGCTCCCCTTCGACTTTCGGATGACCGTCCTGCTCGCTGACATGCACGAGTTCTCGTACAAGGAGATCGCGGACATTCTCGACTGCCCGGTCGGCACGGTGATGAGCCGCCTGCACCGCGCGCGCAAGCTGCTGCAAGCTCAGCTGCTCGACTACGCTGTGGCGCGCGGCGTCATCCCCGCCCCCCCCATCGACGAGCACAACATCGCCAACCTCGACGCGTTCCGACGTCGTCGCGCTGTGGGGACGTGACGTGTCGAGCGCGCTGAGCTGCCAAGACTTTCGCCAGTTCGTCGACTGTTACCTCGACGCCGAGTTCGACGACCGCGACCGCGCGCGGTTCGACGCGCACGTCGCGGCCTGCACCTGCTGCCGCGCCATCGTCGACCACCACGTCGCTTTCCGTCGCGCGCTCCGGCCGCACCTGCGGACCGCCTGCGGCACGCTCCCCCCCGAGGCCCGCGCCCGCCTCCGACGCGCCATCTCCCAGGTGCAAGAGCCCTCGAGCTTCACGATCTGGGCGCGACGCCTCGCGCTGCCCGTCCCCGTGATGGCCGCCGGTGTGCTGTTGCTCGTCATGCCGACCGCCGGCTTCACGGGCTTCGTCGTCAAGGAGGCCGTCGAGCAGCACGACCAGAGCATGCCCGTCGAGGTCCCGAGCGCCCACGAGGAAGAGCTTGAGGCGTGGTTTCGGGACAAGCTGCCGTTCGAGCTCGCCGCCCCGCGGTTTCGTGATGAGCGGCTGCAGCTCCTCGGCGGCCGCTTGACGCGGCTGCCCGCGCCCGATGGCGACCACGCGCAGCGCAAGGCCGCGTGGCTTGTCTACGGGCTCGGCCGCCACAAGGTGAGCGTGCTCGTCTTCGACGCCGCAGACGTCGAGGTGCCCGAAGCGCCGACCGCGCTCGAAGAGAACGGCCTGAACGTAGCGCTCTATCGACACGGTGGCATGGGCTACGCCATCACGTCCGACCTCGCGCAATCTGATATGATGCGGCTCGTCTCCTCGTCGTTCTGACGCACTCCAAGACGCTGCCGCGGGCCCGGGTCCGCCCGAGGTCCCCATGTCCATGTCTCCCGAGCCCGCGCCGAGCGCGGCGTTCAGCGCGCTCGGCGTCTCCGAGGCGCTCTCGCGTGCCATCGGTGCGCTCGGCTTTGACCAGCCAACGCCCGTGCAGACGGCCTGCATCCCTGCGGTGCTGCGAGGCCGAGACGTCCGCGCGCAGGCCCAGACCGGCAGCGGCAAGACGCTCGCCATGGCGGTCGGGCTCTTGACGCAGCTTGACGCCTCGCGCGGGGCGGTCCAGTCACTCGTTCTCTGCCCGACGCGCGAGCTCGCCGACCAAGTGGCCGCGGAGATCCGCCGCGTCGCCCGGTTCATGCCGAACGTCAAGGTCGCCGTGCTGTGCGGCGGAACGCCCGTGCGCGCTCAGGCCGTGGCGCTGACCCCCCGCCCGCACGTCGTGGTCGGCACGCCGGGGCGCCTGCTCGACCACCTGCGCCGGGAGACCCTCACGCTCGACGGCGTGCGCGTGCTCGCGCTCGACGAGGCCGACCGCATGCTCGATATGGGCTTTGGCGAGGCCATTCGCGAGGTCGTCGGTGCGCTGCCGAAGAAGCGACAGACGCTGCTCTTCTCCGCGACGTTTCCGCCCACGATCGAGGCGCTCAGCGCGGGACTCCAGCGGGCGCCCGAGGTCGTCGAGGTCGCGTCCTCAGAGAGCGAGCTGCCCGATATCGACGAGGCCTTTCTCGTGGTTGAGGCCGAGGCCCGGGCGGACGTGGTGCGGGGGCTTCTGCTCACACACCAGCCCGATTCCGCCCTCGTCTTTTGCGGGACGCGTGAGGAGACCCGGGCGATGGCCCAGGGGCTCGTTTCCAAAGGCTTCTCCGCGCTCGCCCTGCACGGCGAGCTCGAGCAGCGCGAGCGCGACGAGGTCATGGCGCAGTTCTCGAATGGCAGCGCGCGGGTCTTGGTCGCCACGGACGTCGCGGCGCGCGGGCTCGACATCAAGGGCTTGGCGTGTGTGATCGCGTGCGAGCTGCCGAAGGATCTGGACACCTATGTGCACCGCATCGGCCGCACAGGTCGGGCGGGCGCGCGGGGCGCCGCCTTCGCGCTCGTCACGCCGCGGCAGGTGGACCGCGCGCAGGCGCTGATGACGTCGCGGGGCGTTGGGCCGCGGTGGCTGAAGCCCTCGCCGCCGCCGCCCGGCGCGCGGCCGACGCCACCCGCCATGGCCACGCTCGCGCTCGAGGGGGGACGCCAAGACAAGCTCCGCCCCGGCGATATCCTGGGCGCGCTGTGCGGCGACGTCGGCCTCGCGGGCACAGAGGTCGGCGCGATTCAGGTCGGCCTGACCCGCAGCTACATCGCCATCACGCGAGCGCGGATCGGCGACGCGCTGCGGGGGCTGCGCGCGTGCAAGGTCAAGGGGCGCGCGTTTAGGGTCCGTTCGCTGCCGTAACCCGACACGGACGCCCGTGAAATTTGCGCACAAAGCCCCTTGAAGGGCGGGGGCGTCGGCTTCATAAGGGGCGCAGGTCTGCTCGCCTTCAACCCTACGCCCAAGGCCCGCACACATGCCCAACGCGCAGTCCGCCGCTCCGGAAGCAGAAGAACCTCCGCAGAGCGCGCCCCGCTCGCTGTACCCGCCCGAGTTCGAGGCGGTGGACGGCTACCCGACGACCGCCGACGTGGTCGTCAACCGCACGGACGAGCGCAAAGGGCTCGGCATCTACGCGCTGCGCCGCTTTGAGCGCGGTCACCGGATTTGCCGAATCAGCGGCGTCATCTCGCACGAAATCCGCCAGCACACGCTGCAGATCACGCCGTCGAGCCACCTGCATGACCCGTGGTTTACCGGCTACTTGCTGCACTCGTGTGACCCGAACGTCTTCTTGGACATCCTGCGCTTCGAGCTGTGGGCGCTCAAAGACATCGAGGTGGGCGAGGCCCTCTCGATGGACTACGCCTCGACTGAGGACGTGCTCTTCAAGCAGTTCCCCTGCCTGTGCGGCGCCGGCAATTGCCGTGGCTGGATCACCGGCCGCCGGGAGGCGCCCGACGCCGCTCTGATGGCCGCGGCCGCCGCGACCCCCAAGGACGCCCAGTGAGCGCGGCGCACCCGAACGACTGGTGGCGGCGGCCCGATCTGGACTACCGTAACGGCACGCTGCAGCTCGGCGGGCAGGACCTTGAGGCCCTCGCGACCGAGGTCGGCACGCCGAGCTACGCCTACTCGACCGCCCGCGTGCGCGCGAACGTCGAGCGCCTGCTCGCCGCCTTGAAGGGCACGGGCCTGCGGCACCGCGTGCTCTACGCGATGAAGGCCAACCGGAGCGTCCCGCTCCTGACGTTCTTGCGCTCGACAGGCCTCGTCGGGATCGACGTGTGCTCCCCGAACGAGCTGCTGCTCGCGCGGCGCGTCGGGTTCGCGGGCGCGGACATCTCGTACACGGCGACGTCCGTCTCGGAGCCGGATCTGGACATCGTCGCGCGCAACCCCGACGTCCGGGTGAACGCCGACAGCCTCTCGACTCTGCGACGCCTGGCGAAGCGCTGCCCGGGCCGGCGTGTCGGGCTCCGCATCAACCCCGCGATGGGCGTCGGTTACGGCGAGAACGGCCTGCTTCGCTACGCCGGAGACCGCGTCACGAAGTTCGGCATTTATCGCGAGCACCTGCCCGAGGCGCTCGAGGTCGCGCGCGCCGCAGGGCTGGTGGTCGACGGCATTCACTTTCACACCGGCTGCGGCTACTTGGGCCCGCAGCTCGAAGCGTGGGAGGCCATCGTCCGCGAGTGCCTCAACTTCTTGGACGCCATCGACGGCCCCGTCGAGGTCAACCTGGGCGGCGGGCTCGGTGTGCCGCACGCTCCGAGCGACCGCCCGCTCGACCTGGACGCTTGGGCCGGCGTCGTGTCGCGGACGCTCGGCGGTCGAGACGTGCGCGTGTCCGTCGAGCCCGGAGACTACGTCGCGAAGGACGCCGGACTGATCCTGACGCGCGTGAACACTGTCGAGACCAAGCGCGGCGTGCGGTTCGTGGGTGTCGACAGCGGCTTCAACCTGGCGCCGGAGCCGGTCTTTTACCAGCTGCCCGTGGTGCCCGTCGCCGTGACGCCGCGCGGCGGACCGACCGCGGAGCGCGCCCCCGCCACGCTCGCGGGCAACATCAACGAGGCGCTCGACATCTGGGCCGAGGGTGTTCACCTGCCCGTCGACCTGCGCGAGGGCGACCTGATCGCCCTGCTGAACGCCGGCGGGTACGCGCAGGCCATGGCCTCGGACCACTGCATGCGGGGCGGCGCGCCCGAGACGCTCATCTGGTGACGCCGACGAACGTGGCGCCGCCGTGGCTGCGGGCGGCCGCGCGGGCGGCGCTCGCGCTCGAGGCGGACGCCCTGCTCGCGCAGTGCGACGTCGACGTCTACACCGGCGGCGGCCCCGGCGGTCAGCATCGCAACAAGACCGAGAGCGCCGTGCGGCTCACCCACCCGCCCACGGGCGTGACCGTGACGGCTACAGAGCGGCGCAGCCAGCACGAGAACCGCGAGGTCGCGCTCGAGCGGCTGCGGGAGCGGCTTGTTGGCCTGACCTATGTGCCCAAGGTGCGGCGCGCGACGCGGCCCACCAAGGGCTCTCAGGAGCGGCGCCTCGCGGGCAAGAAGCGCGACGCGCGGGTCAAGGCCGACCGCCGCGGCGGCGCGGACTGAGGCGCAGCTCGATCACTCCAGCAGCGCGGCGCGGACGGCGAGCCCGACGCTCGTCGAGTGGACCACCGAGGTGTTTCGCCCCCAGACGGTCCGTGCGTGCGCGACGTTCAGCTCGACCTCGGGCGTGATGCGCGTAATCAGGCCGACGGGGAGCACGAGCCGGTCGCGATCAAGCGTGACCTCGCGCAGGTCCAAGTTGTTCGTCCCGACGTAGTCCTTGGCCGGGAGCTCAGGGTCGATCGCCGCGACGCTCACGCCGATGACGCGCCCCCGCTCGATTGCGTAGTCGAAGTCGGCGCCCGCATAGGGCAGGAGGCGGCCCCACAGGAGCTGACCGAAGCGCAGCGAGCTCGTGACCTGGTCACCCGCGCCGTCGAAGCGCAGCACATAGCCTGCGTCGAGCCGCGCGAAGGTCCCCGTCGAGAAGGCGACGCCGAGCAGGAGCCGCGCGCTCAAGTCGAGCTGACCATCGCCGAGCGTCACGTCGTCGCGCACGTTCTCGGGCTTCACGAAGCGCCCTGCGTCGCTCAAGAGCTGCTCGCGCGTGCGCGGGCGGTCTCCGAAGGTTCCCACAGGCGGGTCGTAGCCGGTCGGCGTCTTGAGGCGCCCCTCGAACGCGAGCGGCGCTGCGCCCCCGATAAGCTGGTAGCGCGCCGCCAGCGTGAGGTCGCCGGGGCCGAGCACCGAACGGTTCAGGTTAATGATGTTCTCTTGCGCGCTCTCGAACTGGGCGGGCGCGTCGTCACCGCCGGGCAACAAGATCACGGGGTCGGCTGTGTACGTGACCTGCTTGATCGGGAGCTGGCCCTCGAGCTCGAGGCGGTCCGTCAACCCGACGCGGATAGTCGGTGTGAAGCCCACCGAGCGATAGCGACCGTTCAGCGAGAACGGGATCTGCGTGTTGTCCTCTTGGACCTCTTCGGTGGCCTGCTCGAAGTCGAAGCGAACGCCCGTGACGACCTCGCCGCGGTGGAGCGTCCAGGGCGAAGCGACGGCGACGGCGGGCGCCGCGAGGCTGAGCCCGAAGGCGGTCAAGGTTGCGGGGATTCGGGGCGTGGGGCGCATGGCGTCACCTGTGCGGTCGGGGTCAGAACGTGACGAAGGGGGGGCGGGTCGGCGCCGCGGTGGGCGGCGGCGGGCGCGTCGCGGGCGGTTCACGACTCGCGGGCGCAGGGCGGGCCGCGGGCGGCACACTGGCCGCCGTCGCAGGGGCGATCGGCGCAGGCGCCACAGTCGAAGTCGCAGGCGCAGGCACAGTTGCAGGCGCAGGCGGCGCGGTCTCCGCGGCCGGCGGCGCTGCGCTGGCAGGGGCGCTGGTCACGGGAGCGGTCGCGGCGCTGGTCGGCAGGCCGGGGCGGCGGCGGGGCGCGAGCCCCGCGGCGGGTGCGAGCTCCGCGGCCGCCGCGGCGGGCGCGCTCGACGTCGGCGGGGTCTCCGGCGCGCTCACCGGCGCATCAGCGACCCGCGGGGCGGCGGTCACCGGCACGCTCGACGACGCCTCAGGCATCGCCTCGGCCGGCGTCGCGCTCGTGGGCGCACTGAGCGACGCGTCACCGACCTCGGGCCCCCGCCAGGGCTGCGTAACGGCCAGCCCCAAGACGACCACCCCGAGACCAAGGGCGACGAACGGCCACAGGCGTCTGCGGTGCGTCCCCGTGATCGAATCCAGCGAGACCGGCGCGTCCACTTCGACGGTGGCCTGCGCGGCGGTCGATGGGGGCGGGTCCACGACTTTCTGAGTGGGGGGCGGGGGCGGCGACGTCTGCGCGAGCGTCTCCGCCCGCGGCACGACCCGCAGCGGGACGGTCATGCGCTCGTAGAGAGGCGGCAGCTCCAGCGCAAGCGCGTCCCACAGCTCGGCGACCGCGCGGGCGTCTGCGGGGCGCGCGCCCGGCTGCTTCGCGAGGCACGCGTCCACCAGACCCCGCAGGGGCTTCAGCCACTCGGGCAGGTCAGCGTCGAGCGGCTTGTGGGGCTCCTGCAGCGCGGCGAGCCAGATGGACGCCGGCGACGGCCCGTCGAAGGGCGGCCGGCCGCTGAGCACCTCGTAGAGCATGGCCCCGAACGACCACACATCCGCCGCCGGCGCGCACGAGCGCGGGTCCATGGCCTGCTCGGGGCTCATGTAGAGAGGCGTGCCAAAGGTAATGCCCGTCTGCGTCGCGGACACCGCGTCTTCGTCCCGCGCGATGCCCAGGTCGAGGAGCTTCACGCCCCCCTCGACGTCCTCGGAGCTCACCAAGAAGATGTTGTCGGGCTTGATGTCGCGGTGAATGATCCCCGCCGTGTGCAGCGCGGCCATGGGCTCGAGCACCGAGCGCATCACCCGCAGACCGCGCGCCAGCCGCTCGTGCGTCTCGGGGCCGTTCGCGTCGAGCCAGTCCGCGAGGGACGTCCCCTCGAGCAGCTCCATCGCGATCCACGCGGCGTCGTCGCTCTCACCCGCGTCAAAAAATCGGCACAACCCCGGGTGGGTCAGCGAGGCGGCGAGCCGGGCCTCGCGCTGGTAGCGCGCCCGCAGGACGGGCGAGGCCAGCACGTGCGGATGCAGCAACTTGACCGCGGCAGGCGCGTCGTCGACGAGGCGCCGCGCGCGGAATACACGCCCCGAGGCGCCTACGCCAATGAGGGCGCCGAGCGCCCAGCGCCCGGACAGCACCGTCCCCTGCTCCATGCAGCGCACCTCTCTCCCCGATGAGGATGCACGGCCCCGCGGCAGGTTGCACAAACTTTATGCAAAGATTATCCAAAAACTCAGGCGGCGTGCCCCGTGAGCTTCTCGAGGGGCATTGGCCGGCCAAGGTGGTAGCCCTGCAGCCACCGCACGCCGAGGTCACGGCAGGCGGCGGCCTCTTCGGCGCGCTCGATGCCCTCGGCGACCGTCGCGATGCCGTTACGACCCGCATACTCGGCCAGAATCCGCACGAGCTCGCCCTTGCGGACGTCGCCGTCCACCCCGCTGATGAGCGAAATGTCGATCTTCATCACCTCGGGCTGCACCGCCGCGACGGCGCCGAGCGAGTTGTAGCCTGCGACCACGTCATC
>CANLBD010000114.1 GCA_947488215.1 Myxococcales bacterium
ACGCGCCCGTGTCGCAGGATGGGTTCCGGGCGCGGCTCTCGGCCGGCATCTACGCCGAGATGGGGGCCGAGCCCGTGCCCGGCATGGCGGCTCGCGGCGATGGCCCGCCCATTGACCTGCGGCGGTGCCCCGCGCAGAGCGCGGAGAGCCGGGAAGCCCTCGTGCAGCTCTGGGCAGAGGTCGAAGAGCTCGGGCTCACGCAGCGGATACGTCGCGTCACGATCTCCGCGAACGACGACGGTTCAGCGCGGGTCGTGCTCTCCGCCGTGATGCCCGAAGACGTTGCCGCGCTGACCTCGGCGGCCTGGATGCCTCGCCCCCGCTGGACGCTCGCCGTTTCGCCCCGGAGCGATGGCCCCGGGGTCGAGGCCGAGGCCACCCTCGTGTACGGCCCAGAGTCTCTGCCCTTTGAGGTCGATGGTGACCGGCTGCACGCGCGCTTGACGGCGTGGACGCCGCAGACCCCCGGGAGCCTATCGACGCTCCGCGCGGCGGCGCTCGACCTGCTTGCGTGCGCCCCCGAGAGCCGCGTGCTGGAGCTCGGCTGCGGCGTCGGCACCCTCTCCGCCGCGATCGCGCGGCGCTGCGAGGCCCTTGTCGGCGTCGACATGGTGCGGGCCGCTGCCGAGGACGCGGCGACGAATATGGCGGCCCTCGGCGTCTTGAACGCGCGTTTCCGGCACGGCCGCGCCGACCAAGCCATTCGGCGCCTGCTCGCGGGGGGTGAACGCTTCGACCGCGTCGTGCTCCATGGGATGCGGCTCCCCTTCGGCGAGGCGCTCACCAATGTCCTGCCCGCCGTTCGTGCGGCGCGCATCGTCTACATCGCGCCCTCTGCGACGGCGATGGCCAAGGACCTGGCGTCTCTGCGCGGCTATAGGCTGTCGCGCCTTGAGCAGCTTGAGCAGATGCCCGGGACGGCGCATACCCTCACCCTGGGTCTCGTCGAGCCTCGGGCCTGAGCGAGCCGTCGTAGAGGTCGATCCGGACAAACCGACATTCGATCGGTCCGTTGTAGACCTCGTAGCGGCGCTGCGGATTGAGCCGCAAGCGGGCCAAGTGGTCGCGGTGTCCCACGAGGAGCCACGCCGTCGACCCAGCGAATCGCCGCTTGAGGGTGTCGCCAAACGCCGCATAGAGACCGCCGAGCGCCTCGACCTCGCCCATGCGGTCACCGTACGGCGGGTTTGTGACGACCAGCGTCCCCGCCCCGATCGGCTCCGCATCGAGCGCGTCGCGCCGAACCACCCGCACGTCCTCCGCGACGCCCGCGCGGGTCGCGTTGCGCCGCGCACGGTCGAGCACACGCGCGTCCGAGTCGCCGCCCAAGATCGGGCTCAGGGGCGAGCTGGCGCGCGCGCGCGTCTCGTCGTCGAGGGCAGCGAGCCACCGGGCGAACGCGGACGGGTCGTGGGACCGCGCCCGCGTGAACGCAAAGCCGACGCCACTCGGCGCCAAGCGCGCGCGCCCAGGGTGAACCCCGCGTGCGATCTGCGCCGCCTCGACCAAGAAGGTGCCGGAGCCACAAAACGGGTCGAGCAGCGGCTGCGTCCCGTCATATTGAGTCAGCCGCAGGAGCGCGGCCGCCAGCGTCTCTCGAAGCGGGGCATCCCCCGCCTCCGTTCGCCACCCGCGCAAGTGGAGTCGCTCTCCCGAGGTGTCTAACGCGATCAGCGCGTAGTCCCCAACGAGCCGAACATGAATCGGCACGTCTGGACGGTCTCGGTCGACGCTCGGCCGCTCGCCCGTATCGGCGCGCAGGCGGTCGCACACCGCGTCCTTGACGACCTGTGCCACGAAGACACTGTTGTCGACCGCGCTGCCCGCTACGACGGCATCGACGGCGATCGTCTGACCGCGATCGACGTACCAAGTCCACGGCAGGGACGCGACGAGGTCGTAAAGCGCGCGCCGGTCTGGGGCTGGCCCCTCGGCGAGTGGCTCAAGCACGCGAGACGCGATGCGCGCGCATACGTTCGCCGTCCAGAGCGCGCTCTGTCCCGCGTCGAACTCCACCCCGCTCGAGGCGGCGCGAACGCCGCTCAGACCAAGCGCTTTGAGCTCTTCCGCGAGGACCGGCTCAAGGCCGCGGTCGCACGTCGCGAACAGCTTCACTCGGCGGGTCGCTGCACCAGCAGGCGGTACTTCGTGAACGCGAAGGTCATCTCGCCGACGTCCACGTTGGACTGGCCGGCTGTGTAGAACACCTGCAGCAAGATCTGGTAAGGCGTGCCCTTGTCCGCGAGCAGCTGGAGATTGAGCTGCTTCTCGGCCGCGCCCTTCGACACCACCGCCAAGCGAATCCAGTTCCGCAGCGCCGCCTGCAAGCCAGGCACAAGCATCGGGCTGTCCGGGTCCGCCTCGCTGTCGGGCACGGCGCCGCCCTTGATGGTCGCGACGACCTCGTCCTCGACGTAGATCTTGTCAGACGCCACCGTGACCTTGACCGCCTCGATGGGGGGCTGCTGCGTCGTGGACAGCGGCAGCACCATGTTCGGCGTATCCGGCGCCACCGTGCTGGACACCGACACGCTCTTCAGGAGGAAGATGAGCAGGATCGTGAGCACGTCGACCATCGCGACGATGTTCAGCTCGCGGATCTCGGAGGCGGCCTCTTGGGCCTTCTTGACGAGCCGCTTGCGGCGCCGGTAGAGGCGCATCGCGGTGGGCAGGTCAACGAAGGACCCCTGCTGCTGGGCGTTCGACATGAGGGTTCGCTCTCGCCTTATTCCGCGACGCCGATCTTCACGTCGTCGAAGAGAATGTCTTTACCCTTGCTGCGCATCGCGTCCATCGTCTTGATGACCGTCTCGTAGCGAACTGTGGCGTCCGCCGTCAGGTTCACGCTGCGCTCGTTGGGGTAGTTCTTCTTGATCTCGGCGAGCCGCTCGGTCAAGGCGTCAAAGTCGAAGTCACCCGTCGCCTTCTTCGGCACGATGGGCAGCGCCGCGCCCGAGCCCACGATCCGGAAGCCGGCGGCCATATCAACGGCCACCGTCAGGTTCATCGACTCGCCGGGCTTCGGCTGGCTCGCCTCGGCGTCGCGGCTGATGGTCGGCGGGAAGATGTTCAGAATGCCGAGCGGCATGAATGACGCGATCGTCACCAGCATGAAGATGACGAGGTTCATCATCACGTCGAGGTAAGGCACGAGCTCGATCTCTCGGTGCGCCTCGAACTCGGGGATCTTCTTCTTGCCGCGCTTCCAGAGGACGAACGCGAAGTCGCGCTCGGCCTTGGACGGCGCGGTCGCCGACCGACCGTTGCTCATGGCTTAGGCCGCCGACCGGTCGCTGCCGCCGCCCGATGCGCGCTGGAGCAGGAAGTTCTCGAGCACGGAGGCGTTGAGCTCCATATTGTGGAGGACCTTCTTGCTCATCGAGCTCAGCGTGAGGTGAGCGATCATGCAGATCACGGCGATCGTGAGACCGATGGCCGTGTTGTTGAGGGCTTCCGAGATACCGCGCGCCAGGAAGGCCGACTTCTCCTCGGGGCTGATGCCCTCGAGACCCTTGAACGACGTGATCAGACCGAAGATGGTGCCGATCAGCCCGATGAGCGTCGCGATGTTCGCCATCGCCCACAGCGCGCTGATGCGCTTCTCGAGCTCAGGCGTCGCCCGCATCATCTCCTCTTCGATCGCCGCCGAGATCTCCATCATACCGCTCTCGGCCTTGCCCAGACCAGCGCGGCAGACCTTTGCCATCGGGTGCGGCGTCGAGTTGCACAGCTTCTGCGCTTGGTCGAGGTTCCCCGACTTGATCGCCTTGACGATCATCTTGGTGAACTGGTCGACGTCGAGCCGCGTGAGCTTGCTCATCGCGATGCCGCGGTCGACGCAGATCGCAATAACGATGACGGACACAACCAGCGCGTTGATGTAAAGCGGGACGCCACCGTGGCGGAAGACCTCAACCAGCGTTTCCATGTCGCGTCTATCTCCTCAAAGTCTGCGTGAGCGGAACGGTTGGCGGAGGGGGTACCAGACAACCGCGGATTGGGCAAGCCTCCCGCCTCCTAATCCTCTCAACCAAGGGGTGTCGAGGGCCCGGGACGCCTCTCTAGACGCCACGCGCGGTGGATCTTACGGTCTCGAAAATCCTCGGGGATCGTCGCGTCGGAGATCTCGGTCACGGTCCAGTGCGTTGCGGGCGCGCTCACCGCGAGCGGCCCGCCCGGACGGAAGCGTCTCGCGTTCGTAGAGAAGTAGACCACGCCTCCTGGCGGAACAACGCGGGCGAGGCGCCACAGGAGCGCCTCGTGGTCCCGCTGTACGTCAAAGACGTCCGTCATCCGTTTGCTGTTTGAGAAGGTCGGCGGGTCGGCGACCACCAAGTCGAACCGCTCCCGCAAGACCGCAGGGTCATCGAGCCACCGCATCACGTCCTCACGCACCAACCGATGCGTCGGACCGCCCATCCCGTTCAGCGTCAGGTTCTCTCGCGCCCACTGGAGGTACGTCGCGCTCAAGTCGACGCTCGTTGTGTGCGTCGCGCCGCCACCGACCGCGTGCACGGTGAAGGCGCCGGTGTAGCAGAAGAGGTTGAGCACGCGCCGCCCTCGGGCCTCGGTGGCGACACGGGCGCGCAGCGGGCGGTGGTCAAGGAAGAGCCCCGTGTCGAGGTAGTCGCTCAGGTTGACCCACAGTCGACGGCCGCCCTCGACCACCTCAAAGCGCTGCGCCTCGCGCGCCTGCGGTGCGTACTGCGCGGCCCCGCGCTGACGCTCTCTCTGGCGGGCGTACACCTGCGAAGGCGCGACCTCGAGGGTCTGCGCGACGGTCAGACGGAGCGCCTCGCTCCACGCCTCGAAGTCGGGCGCATACCGCTCCTCGGGGCGCAGCCGTGCCGCAACGCAGACCCGACCGTCGTACCAATCGACCGACAGGGGCACCTCGGGGATGTCTCGGTCGTAGACGCGGTAACAGGTCACCTGCGCCCGCTTCGCCCACTTTCTGACATGCCGCAGGTTCTTGCGGAGGCGGTTCGCGAGCATCTCGCAGTGAGCCGCAGTGCGCTCAGCGCCGAAGGGGGGCAGCTCCCTCGGCATGCCGCTGTCGTCCGTCGCGAGGGGAGCGTCGTCGAGAGGGTCCGCGTAGTCGTCTTCGTTCACGCCCGCAGTGGGCCCGAACAGGGACTGCCCGACAAGGCCATTCGCGTGGCCATCCGTCGAGCGCGTGTGTGCTAGGGTCCGCGCCCGTGGAACGCCTCGTCCGATTCTGGCGCGAATACGCCGCAGACTTCTCGTGGTCCTACGCCATCGGCGCGGTCTGCCTGATCGCGACGAACGCGGTCGCGGTCGCCATTCCCGGCTTTGTCCAGAGCGCGGTCGATGCCCTCGGCGCGAGCGGCGCGGAGCCCGGCCAAGCGGCCTCGGACGCGCGGGCCTGGGGCTTCGCCGTGATCGTCTCGGGCTTGGGCGTCATCGTCGTTCGGACGCTCAGCCGCACGTTCATCTTCAATCCCGGCCGGACCATCGAGCTCCGGCTGAAAAACCGACTCTTCGACCAGCTGCTCGACCTGCCCCGCGCGTACTACGACCGCGTGCGCCCCGGTGAGCTTGTGAGCCGCGGCACGAACGACGCGAACTGGGTCCGGGCGCTCGTCGGTTTCGGCTCGCTGCAGCTTGTGAACGTTGTGCTCCTGCTCACGTTCACGCTCGCGCGCATGTTCGTCGACGACTGGGTGCTGACGCTCGCCTGCGTCGTCCCCTTGGCCGTCGCCGCGCTCGCCCTCCGCGTCGCCGTCGGCGTGATGTTCCGCGCCACGTTTCAGTTCAACACGGAGCTGGGCGTCCTCTCGAGCCGCATCCTCGAGACCTACAACGGGATCGGCGTCCTCCAGTCGTATGGCGCGCTCGGCCAAGCGACGGCGCGCTTCGACGCGACGAACGCCTCACTGGAGCGGCTCGGGACCGATCTCGCCCGCGTCCGCGCGCTCTTGCTGCCCGTGGTCAACGTCACCGGCAATCTGTGCGTCGTCATCGTGCTGATGCTCGGCGGCGCTCGCGTGCAGAGCGGAGAGCTGACGCTGGGGCAGCTCGCCGCCTTCACGGTCTACGTGAACCTCCTCGTCTCCGGCATGACAGGCTTCGGCTGGCTCGTGAACGCTGTGCAGCGCGGTTGGCTCTCGCTCGGTCGCATGTACGAGGTCATCGATGCGCCGACGGAGCGGCTCGCCCCGGACGCCACCCTGCCCCACGAGGGCGACGCCGGCTGCGCGCTCTCGGTCAAAGACCTCACGTTCGCCTACGCCGGCGCGGCGGAGCGCCCCGCGCTGAGTGGGGTCACCTTCGCGGTCGCGCCGGGCGAGACTGTGGGCGTATTCGGCCTGACCGGCGCGGGCAAGAGCACCCTGCTGTCGATCCTCGCGCGGGTCTATGAGCCGCCGTCGGGGACGGTCCTCGCGGATGGCGTCGACATCACGCGCGTCCCCATCGAGGCGTGGCGAGCAGCCGCCGCTTGTGTGCCGCAGGAGGCGTGGCTCTTCAGCGCCACGCTCGCGCAGAACATCGCCCTCTCGGAGCGTGGCGCGCAGCCTGACCCCGACCGACTGAGCCGCGCCGTGCACGACGCCGGGCTCGCGGGCGAGGTCGAGGCGCTGCCCTCTGGCCTAGATACGCTCGTCGGGGAGCGCGGCATGACGCTCTCCGGTGGACAGCGGCAACGCGCCGCTCTGGCGCGCGCGTACTACCGCGACTTTCGCTTGCTCCTCCTCGATGACGTGATGAGCGCCGTCGACCACGCCACAGAGAAGCACCTGATCGATGCCCTGTACCGACGCTGCGGCGCGGCGACGACCATGATCGTCTCGCATCGTTGCAGTGTGCTCGCGCGCGCGGACCGCGTGCTCGTCTTCGAGGACGGTCGGCTCATCGACGACGCGCCCCACGCGCTGCTGGCGCAGCGGCCGGGCCCGTACGCCAAGGCGTGGCAGCTCCAGCAGGCCGCCGAAGCCCTGGAGAGCGCGCCATGAAGGGCGACCTCGCGCTCATCGCAAGGCTCTGGCCATGGGTCCGCGCCGACCGCGCTTGGCTCTATGCGGCCCTCGCGCTCACACCGGCGGGGGTGGTTTTGGCGCTGCTTCAGCCCATGGCTCTGCGGGCTGCAATCGACGACCACATCGCCGTCGGGGCGATGGACGGCGTGGGCCTCTTGGCGGGCGCGTACCTCGCGCTTGTCACCTTCGGATTTCTGGCCCGCTCGGTGGCGATGTACGCGCTCCAGCTCGTGGGGCTGCGCGCGCTGACACGGCTGCGGCGCGGCCTCTTCGAGCACGTCACGTCTCAAGGCCTCCGCTTCTTCGACCGGCAAACGACCGGCGGCCTGATGACGCGGACGACGAACGACGTCGACGCGGTCTACGAGAGCCTGTCTATGGGCGCGGTGAGCTTGCTCACGGACGCCCTCACCATCATCGGCACAGTGGCCGCGATGGCCGTGCTTGACTGGCGCTTGACGCTCGTCTGCGGCTCGACTGCGCCGCTCATCATCATCGTCGTCGAGGTCTTTCGCAGGCGGCTGCGCGCCTGGTCGCTCGTCATCCGCGCTGCGATGTCTAAGCTCAACGGTTACTTCGCCGAGCGCGTGCACGGCATGACCGTCGTGCAGCTCTTCGGCGCGCAGGCGTCTTCGCGGGCAGAGTTCGCCGCGCTCGGCGAGGCGTACGCCGAGGCGAACCGCCGCTCCAACTGGTGGGACGCTGGCCTGTACGCCATCATGGACGGCATGAGCGCGCTCGCGGTCGGCCTGCTCATCTGGTACGGCGCGGACCGCGTCTTCGAGCCCCAGAGCGGGGTGACGCTCGGCCTCATCGTGGCGTTCGTCGACTACCTCAACAAGGTCTTCGTCCCCATTCGCGAGTTCTCGGGCAACCTCGCCACGCTCCAGCGCTCGACCGCGGCGCTCGAGCGCGTCTTTGGGCTGCTCGACACACGTGAGGCCGTCGGCCAAGGCGTCGAGCGGGTCGAGCGCGTGGAAGGCCACGTGCGGTTCGACCGCGTCTCGTTTCGCTACGCGCCCGACCGGCCCGAGGTGCTGCGGGAGGTCTCGTTCGAGGTGCGCGCGGGCGAGGTCGTCGCGCTGGTCGGCGCGACAGGCAGCGGCAAGTCGACGATCGGCAAGCTGTTGACGCGCGCTTACGATGGCTTTCAGGGGCAGATCACGCTCGACGGCCGGCCGCTCGACGCGATTGACCTGAGCGACCTGCGTCGGAGCGTGACTCTCGTCCACCAAGACGGCTTTTTGTTCGACGGCACCTTGGCCGAGAACATCACGCTCGGCGACCCGAGCGTGACGCCTGAACGACTCGCTGAGGCCTGCGCTTCGTCGCGCCTGTCGGCGGTCCTCGATGAGCTCCCCGATGGGCTGCAGCACCGCGTCACGGAGCGCGGCGCGAACCTGTCCGGGGGTCAGCGCCAGCTCGTGGCTATCGCGCGGGCGCTCGTCCGCGAGGCCCCCATCGTCGTGCTCGACGAGGCGACCGCGAGCGTCGACTCCATCACTGAGCGCCACATCGACGGCGCGATCGAGGCGCTCTTCACCCAGAAGACCGTGATCGTGATCGCCCACCGGCTCTCGACGATCGCGCGGGCGGACCGCATCGTCGTGTTGCATCGAGGGCAGGTGGTCGAGGAAGGTACGCACGAAGCGCTGCTGGCCGCGGGTGGGCGCTACCGCCTGCTGGTCGAGAGCGGCTTCACAGTCTAGCGACGCGCCCAGCCCACAGCATTCTCTGACCGGAGGACCCCATGAAGCTCACACGCCCTCTCGCCCTCGCGCTGGCGCTCGCGCCGAGCGCGGCTCTCGCAGACGTCGCCACTCTCTGGGCCGAGGGTAAGGCCGTCACGACAGGCGCCACAGGACTCGTCGCCGACCGCTGGGACGGCCCGTTTGGCTACGGTGCGGCCGCCGGCGTGGAGTTCATCGGCCTCGACCTGTTCGCCGAGGCGCTGATGTTCGGGCCGGATCAGTACCAGTTCACGGGGAACTTCGGCGTCGACCTCGTCTCCGGCGATGACGTTCGCTTCGGCGTCGGTCTGTACACGGGCCCGATTGTGTATGTGCTCGCGGAGCCGTCGTCTGTGAGCGGGTTCAACTCGGCGGCGATCCCCGAAGGCACGCGCTCTGCGCTTGAGTCGGCCGGCGTGTCGCTCACCGCGTTGAACGACCAGTACCAAAAGGTCGCTGAAGACGAAGAGACCGCGAACCGCACGCTCTTTGGCTGGAACGCCCGCGCGCGCGCCTCGATGGAGTACGCGCTCCTGCCCGTGCTCTTTCTCGGCGTCGAGGGCAGCGCCGGCTTTCACTACATCCTGAGCGGCGAGACGGCGACGGCCGCTGCGAAGAACAAGCTCGTGCAGCAGACACAGGACAAGTACCCGTCCGTCCCCGACCAAGCGTGGG
>CANLBD010000115.1 GCA_947488215.1 Myxococcales bacterium
TAGACGGCCGCGGTCTGGACGCTGTGGTTCGCGCCGTAGCGGAGGCACTCGTCCGCGACCTGTCGCGCGAGCTCGCGCGTCGGCACAAGAATCAGCGCGCGGACGCCCTTGCCGGGGCGCTCTCCAAAGCGCTCCAGAATCGGGATGCCGAAGGCGGCGGTCTTTCCGGTGCCGGTCTGCGACTGAACCATCACGTCGCTGCCGGTCTTTACCCGCGGGATCGCCGCCGCTTGAACGGGGGTCGGGGTGGTGAACCCGATCGCATTCAGCGCGTCGAGCATCGGAGGGCTCAAGTCGAGCGCCTCAAAGGTGGTCACGGTCATCAGGTGTCTTTGTTTCTGGGCGCGAACGTGGGCGCCGAAGTCAAGGGGTCAGGGCATCGAGCAGGCGGTCGAAGACGGCGCGCACGCGCGGGAGCGCCTGCGGACCGACCGAGTTCGTCTCCTCGTAGTGGTCACCGTCCGCCTGCGTGAAGTAGGGCGCGGAGGGGTGCAGTTCGTAGTCGTATTCAGGCACCAAGTAGCCGATCTCGTCGTTCGCGAGCCCAAGCGGCCACCGATAGTCGCCCGGCAGGCGGTCGCTCAGGTAGGGGGCGGCCGGCGCCTCGTCGAGCGGGGGTGGGTTGGGGTTGTTGGGGTCAACGACGGGTCGCCCGAACGCCTTTGAGCCGTCGAAGCCACCGATGGCGACCTCAGGGAAGAGCTCGCCGGGGAGCGTGTAGAGCGTGACCGGACCCAGGCGCATCAGTGCCATCTCTGTCTCCAGGTGCGGCGTGTTGCACACGTCGATGGGTCGCGCAGGGTCGTAGAAGCTGCTGACGCGCGCGAAGAGGTTGATGAGGATGGCGATGTGAAAGACGCGATTCTCCACGGGCACGAAGAAGGGCGCGCGCACCACGCTGAGCGCGGTGGCGTCGGCCGGAACCCGCTCGGCGTCGCGAAGGGCAGCGAGCGCGACCTGTGCGATCCGCCAGCCGATGACGTCTGCCCGGAAGAAGCTGTAGTTACGGACCTCTTGGCCCTGCTTGTCGTCAACGCGGACGCCCAGCGGGGTCATCAGACCGCCGACCGTGCCCTGCACATACACCGCGACGCCGCCCAAGCCTGACTGGGCGTCAGTGGCGACCGTGTCCGGTATCCCCGACTCGAGACCCTCGCGGATCGCGTGGGCGAAGTCGCTCGTGATGAGGTTGTTGACGTCGCTCATGGCTTCGGGGTGGTTGCCCCATGTCACGAGCGTCGCGATGGTCGCCTGGTCCATCGCGTCCGTGAAGCGAACGACGCCGACCGTATCGTTGATGACCTGCGGGTCTCGTGAGTCTCGCACCAAGCCCTGCGCCCCCGAGAATCCCTCGGCTGCGCGCATCTCGGCGGGTTGAAGGGCGGCCGCAGCATTGGCGATGGAGCGGGCGGTCCGCTCGATGAGGTTCGCCATGTAGCGAGGATTGACGCCGCTCTTCGTGGGGATGTTGACCTCGGGATCCACCTCGCCCGTCCACTGGCCCATCGTGTCTGGCGCCTCGTGCACGTGCGTGGCGGAGACCATCATGTAGTCCACGTCCAAGTCGGGTCGCTCCGCCGCGAGCAACTCAGCGGCGCGCTCACGGATACGCACGACGTCGTCGTAGAAGAGCCCTACGGCGTCCACCGACGTGATGGTCATCAGCGTGTCGCCGTTTTCAACTGCGACCGTGCGTGCCCACAGGGGGTCTCGCACGCCGGTTGCCGGGCGGTTGCTCGAGAATCCGGCGAGCCACAGGCCGTCGAACTTGCCGTTGCCCTCGCCCTCGTCGCCCGTGCCGCAGACGTTGTCGATGCCGCAGTCTGCGTAGTAGTCGTAGATGGGCGTGCCGTCCTCTCGGCGGTCGCCTTCGGTGCCGTCCGCGTCCGGGCCGACGTACCCCTCGTCGCCGGGGCACAGGCGGTCGGTGCCGCAGTTCTTCAGGAAGTCGCGGCCGAGCACGCCGCAGTGTCCCTGACCGTCGCCCTGCGCCTCGTTGCACGCGTCGAAGGTCTCAAGATACTCGGACCTCGGGACTTCGAACTGCAAATCGGTCAGCGACTGCTTGTCAGCGCCGACGCGCAGCGTGCCGCCCGCGGCAGTGGGGCAGCCTGGGTCACCCGGACACCGCAGGTTGACTTGCGGGTCGAAGGGCGGGGGACCGCAGGGGGGCTGACTCGGCGCAGCGTCCGGGGGGTCGGGCGCTGCATCGACGACAGGCGCGGCGTCGACCGAAGCGTCGGCTGCGGGGCGGGCATCGAGCGGGGGCGCGGGACCATCGGCCCGTGGCGCCGCGTCCACGACCGCGCGCTCGAAGGGCTGGAGCGACGCGTCCTCTGGGATCAGGCACCCCGCGACGAGCGCGGCAGAGCAGACGAGCGGCGCGGCGAGCGCGCGCGTCACGGAGAGCTTGGTCATGAATTCACCGGTAGGGGGGTTCGACGTCGAACGGCTGACGCCCGGACGGGCTCAGGATCACGAGCGCGTTAGGCACCAAGAAGAAGCGAGTGAAGTTCACCGTCTTGAGGACGCGCGCGTCCGAAGGCCCTTGCCACGCGACCGCGACCACGCCCTGCGGTCCGGGCGGCGTGTCCAAGTTCGCGTAGGTCGCGTCCGTGTTCGTGAACTTGAGCCCCGGTTGCGGGAGGGTGTCATCCGGGTTCCCGTTGAAGTAGGTCGTTCGCGCACCGGGCGCGTGGAAGCCGACCGCCGCGTTCACCACCGGGCGACCTTGGCAGTCGTACTGACGACCCGCGATCGCCGAGCGGTTGGTCTGGATGCGCGCGACGCCCGCCGTGGGGGGGAATGTCGTCCACGTCACCTGGCTGACGACGTTCAGGTTCAGTTCGGCGAATGCGCCCGCACCATCGTCCCGCAGCGAGCAGCTCCAGTTCTGACCAGCGGGCGCGTCGGGGCGCTCTTCGGGGCAGATACCGTCTTCCTTGAAGCTCGGCTGCAGGCACGGGTTCAGGAACTGACCGTACTCGTAAGTCGGCACCCAGAGTCGCTCATCGCCGGTGATGCGGATCACGAGCTGCAAGCGCGTCGGGACACTCTCGAGCGTGTAGCACCCTTCAGTGGGGTTACCCTCGCAGAGTGCGCTCGTCGTCTCGGCAAGCGGCGTGGTGTTCTCGTCGATGCACGCTTCCACCCGGGCTCGCGCCTGCGTGATGTCGTTGACTCCCGCAGCCGCGTCCAGGCACGGGCTCGGGTCGAACGTCGCGAAGTCGTAGACGCGGACTCTGAGGTCGCGCGTCACGTTGCCGCTCCCGAAGTACTCGATCTTGCCGCGCATCGTCACGCTCGACGGACCGTCGAGGTCAAGCGGTTGCGGCGTATCCCAGCACGAGAAGTCGGGATCGGACTGCTCGACCAGCGCGTCCTCACAGGCGAAGTTTGCCTTGCGATCCTGCGCGGGGGCCTCGACGCAGATCCCGAGGCGACACAGGCCGACGTTGCAGTCGGAGTCCGCCGCGCAGCCCTCTGGATAAGGAAGGACCGGAGCAACGGGCGGTGCCGCACCCCCGACAGGGGGGGGCTCACCCCCGGCGGGCGGCTGGCCGCCACCGGGGGCAGGTTGGCCACCCAGAGGCGCTGCGTCGGCTTGCGTGCCCCCTTGCGGCGGCGAAGCATCGGCGGGGGTCTCTTGAATGATCTCGTTGCCCTTGCAAGCCACGAGCGCGCCAGCGAGCGAGATCGCTGCGAGCGTGCGAGCCGTGCGCCGTACGTCCACGTTCATATCTAGACCTCGGTTGTACGCAGTGTTCGGCCGAGCCTGATAGGGCACCGACAGGGCGCTGTCAAGGCGCAGAGGCGCCCGCCGGGCCGCGGTCGATGACGCGCTGGCAACGGGTGCGCGTCTCGCTCGACACCCCTGAGACCAGCCCTTGGGCGCATCGCATCAAGTGAGACCGGCTCGCGTCCGAGCCCTGACGTTCGAAGAACGCGACGGCCTGATTCGCCAGCGCGCTCGGTGTCCACGTCAGCGCCGCTTCACCCACTGCCGCGACGACCGCGAGGGCGTCCAAGCCTGTGGCGACCTGAAACGCCTCAGAACGAGCCACCGGATCAAGCGCAGCGTCGGCCGCGCGCGCTGCGAGTGCTCTGACCCAGCTCGAGCGGACCGGGCCGCTTGCTGGCTCAACGCCAGAGAGGGCCAGCGACGCGCGCTCCATCGCGAGGCGAACCGAGACGGGTGACCCACGACGCAGAGCGTCCGAGACGTCGAGCTGCCGCGTCGCTCGAGCGTCGCCTCGGCGTAACCCGCGGATGACGGGACCGAGCCACCTCGCCTCCGAGGGCTCGACTGCGACGGGCGCCTCGGACGAGAAATCCACGAGGAGGCGACCACTCACCGAGCGCTTGACCGGCACGATGTAGGACTCGCCCTGGCGAAGGCGGTGGACGTGCGCGCCGCTCTGCGCGAGGACGAAGCGCGTCGGTGTTCTCGTCCCGTCGAGGACGGCGACGCGCTCCACGGGGGTCTCCGCGCCTTCCGCAGTTCGACGAGTCTCGACTTCGGCGCGTACGATGACCACGATCTCAGCGCGTCGGAGGGCCAAGATGAGCGGCTCGTGGGGACCCGAGAGGTGCGCCCAAGCCGCCTCCACCGGCAGCGTTGCAAACACCAGCGCCGCGAGCGCGCGGATGACGGCCATCACCGCCTCTCTCCTGAGCGCTTGAGGCGTGAGCGCTCGGCGACGGCGGCGCGCAAACCCTCGAACGCGAGACGGAGTTCTGGGTCGAGAATGTCAGCGGTCTCCGGGGTCAACTCGACGGGGGACTCGGGGACTGGGGCGGGTGGGCGCAGCGCGGGCGGCAGCGTCGTATCGATACGCACCGAGATCCGACGCACCGTCGGGGCGAAGCGCCTCAAGCGTGCGAGCAGTCGAGGTGTGTCCGCGACCAGCGCATCTCGCCATGCCGGGCTGCGGGCATCGACCACAATCCAGCCTGCGCTCAGGTGACAAGCGGCCGGTCGTGAGGCGCTCGCGACCTCGGGGCCGACCACCGCGCCCCAGACGAGCCTGAGCCGCTCGAGTTCGTCCGCGTCGCTGTGACGTGCGGCCTCGCACACGAGCCCCGACAGGGCCTCGGCGATTGGGCTCAGCGCTCGAGAGGGCTGCGACATCGTGACTCCACGGGGACCATGACAGACGTGACGGGCCCGTCGCAGAAAAAAATGCACACAAGCACTTGACGACCGTCGGATGCCGTGGATATAAGCCCGCCTACTTCGCCGCTCGCGGTTGAAGGCGCGTAGCTCAGCGGGAGAGCACTTCCTTGACGTGGAAGGGGTCGGCGGTTCAATCCCGCCCGCGCCTACCGAGCAATGTAACAGCGCCCGCCCAGAAGGCGGGCGCTGTTGCTTTTGCATCTTGAGTGTGCGCAGCGTCCGTTTCCTCGTTCAAGTACTAGAGAGTGCCGACCATGCCGAAGATGAAGACGCGCAAGGCCGCAGCGAAGCGGTTCAAGGTCATGAAGAGCGGCAAGATCAAAATGCCGCGCGCGAACAAGCGCCACATCCTGACCAAGAAGTCGACGAAGCGGAAGCGCCAGCTGCGCCGGACCGAGTACCTCGGCCGCGGCGATGCAGGCCTCGTGAAGCGCCTGCTTCCTTACGGCTGAGCGGTCCTTTTCAACTTAACTTTTGAGCGACGTCCGCGCGCTGAACGTTCACTGCTTCCGGTGAAGGCGTAGCGGAGTCGAGGAGCAGTCCGATGCCTCGCGTCAAAGGCGGTTTTAAGACCCGCCGTCGTCACAACCGCATTCTTAAGCTGGCCAAGGGTTACCGCGGCAGCCACAGCCGCCTCTTCCGCAGCGCGAAAGAGGCTGTGGACCGGGCACTCTGCTACTCGTTCCGCGACCGCAAGGCACGGCGTCGGGCTTTTCGGCGTCTCTGGATCGTCCGCATCAACGCGGCGACCCGTACGCACGGCTTGAGCTACAGCCGCTTCATCGCAGGCCTCGAAAAGGCGCATATCGGCTTGGACCGTCGTGTCCTCGCCGAGCTCGCCATCAGCGACCCCGCCGCTTTCGGCGTGGTCGTCCAGGCCGCTCGCGCCGCGCTCTGAGCGCTGCGCTGACGTTCGGGTTCCGTTAGCCGCTCAGCGGCTCTCGTAGGTGCGCCTCTTCAGCAGGCGCGCTGTCTAGGCTTCGCGCCACCCCGAACTTCGTCCGAACACGGGGCGGCGCGCTCGACGAGGAGTGCAACGCCGTGTCCGAGGCGCTCGCCGGTCTCAAGGTTGAAATCGCCGCCATTCAGGCAGACGCTGACGCTGCTGCGGAGGGCGTCGCCCGTTTGGCAGATCTGCCCACGACGCGGGCGCGGTTCCTCGGTCGCAAAGGCGCCATCACGGCGTTGATGCAGTGGCTCGGGCGACTGCCGGCCGATGCCAAGCCGCTGGCCGGGGCGGAGATCAACGCGCTCAAGGCGCAGGTCGAGACGCTCTTCGACAGCGCTCAGGCACGACTCGACGCCGCGGCCCTCGAAGCTGCGCTGAGCGCGCGGAGAGTCGATCCCACGCTGCCGGGACGCGTCGTAGCGCGCGGCGCAACCCACCCGATTCAGGCGGTCCTCGACGACCTCGTAGACCTGCTCGGACGCTTGGGGTTCGAGCTCACGGAAGGGCCCGAGGTGGAGTCCGAGCAGTACAACTTTGACCTGCTCAACATGCCCGCGTCGCACCCTGCGCGGGATATGCAGGACACGTTCTATCTGGACGGCGGTCTTCTGCTCCGGACGCAGACGAGCCCGGTCCAAGTCCGTACGATGCAACGTCAGGCGCCGCCCGTCCGGATCATCGCGCCGGGCAAGGTATTCAGGTGTGACGCGGACACGACGCACAGCCCCGTCTTTCACCAGATCGAGGGGCTGTGGATCGACAAGGACGTGACGATGGCCGACCTCAAGGGGGTGCTGACGGCTTTTCTTCGCGCGCTCTACGGGGACAGCCGCGAGGTCCGGTTTCGCCCGAGCTTCTTCCCCTTCACGGAGCCGAGCGTCGAGGTCGACGTGTGGACGGGCTCGCGGTGGATGGAGGTGCTCGGTGCGGGGATGGTTCACCCGCAAGTGCTCCGGAACGTTGGCTACGACCCGAATGAAGTCCAAGGCTTCGCGTTCGGGCTCGGGGTCGACCGCCTCGCGATGATCCGGTACGGCATGACCGACATCCGCTACCTGTGGGAGAACGACCAGCGCTTTACGCGTCAGTTCCGGGGAGGTCTCCGATGAAGCTCAGCGTAGCGTGGCTCAAGAGCCTAGCGCCGGTCGAGTGGGACGCGGACGAGATCGCGCGGCGTCTGACGCTCGCGGGGCTCGAGATCGAGGGGATCGAGCGCAAGCGCCTGCAGGCCGAGGGCGTCGTCGTGGGGCGTGTGCTCGACGCTCGCCAACACCCAAACGCCGACAAACTCCGCCTCGCGCGGGTCGACGCGGGCGGCGAGGTGCTCGACATTGTGTGCGGGGCGCCGAACTGCCGTACCGGCATCACAGTGGCGTTGGCGCGCATCGGGGCGAAGCTCCCAGGCGGGCTCGAGATCAAGCGGGCAAAAATCCGGGGCGAAGAGAGCTTTGGGATGCTGTGCAGCGCGTCGGAGCTGGGCCTCTCGTCGGCGTCGGATGGCATCATGGAGCTCGACGAGGCGCTTTCGCTCGGTCAGCCCCTTCAACAGGCGCTCGGCCTAGACGACGACATCCTCGAGGCGAGCCCGACGGCGAACCGCGGCGACCTACTCTCGCACATTGGCGTCGCGCGTGAGCTCGCGGCCCTCGCAGGGATTGCGCTCGTCGAGCCAGCGAGCGAGGTCGCGTCGATCCACGGCGCAGCAGCTGTGCCTGTGCGGATCGACGCGCCGTCGCGCTGTACGCGCTACATCGGTCGAGTCGTGACGGGCTTGACGGCGCGCCCTTCCCCCGCCTGGATGCGCCAGCGGCTGGAGTCCGTCGGGGTCCGGCCGATCAATGCGCTGGTGGATGTGACGAACTACGTCCTGATGGAGTACGGGCAGCCCCTTCACGCGTTCGATCTGGCCGCGCTGAGGGGACCGAGCATCGAGGTCCGGCTCGCGCAGGCGGGCGAGCGGATGCAGACGCTCGACGGCGTAGAGCGCAGCCTCGAGTCCACAGACCTGTTGATTTGTGACGCCGAGGGTCCTGTCGCTCTCGCTGGGGTGATGGGCGGACTGAACACCGAGATCAAGGACAGCACAACGCAGGTGTTCCTCGAGGCCGCGCACTTCGAGCCCACGGGCGTGCGAGCGACCTCGCGCCGCCTCGGGCTGCGCTCGGAGTCGAGCCACCGCTATGAGCGTGGTGTTGATCCCGATAGGACGCGCGAGGCCGCCGATCGGGCGGTGCATCTGCTGCTCTCGCTTGCGGGCGGGGCGAACGCAGCGGCCTCCGAGGTCGTCTCGGACGCTCACCCCGCGCCGCGTGTGCCCGTGACCGTTGACTTTGCCCCCACACACACGCGCAGACGGCTCGGCGCGCAAATTGACGCCGGGACTCAGCGCGTCGCGCTGGGGCGATTTGGCTTCGAGGTCTCGGTAACCGAGGACTCCCCGGAGGCCCCGTGGCGCGTCGTCGTGCCCGGCTGGCGACCAGACGTCAGCGAGTCGGCTGACTTGGTCGAAGAGGTCGCCCGGTTCGTGGGCTTTGACGCGATCCCCACCGCGCCCGCCCGGATATCGGCGAATACTCGGGTCGGTCATGCACGCGACGCCCGGCTCCGTGCGTTGCGGGCGCATCTGCAGTCGCTTGGCTTCGACCAGGCGCTGAACTACCCGTTCTCCTCGGCGGAGCTGCTCGCGCGCTTCGATGACCGCTCCCCGCTGGGGCTTGTGAACCCGCTCAGCGACGACTTGCGCGTGATGCGAACGACGATGTTGCCGCGGCTCGTTGCGAATGTGAGCCACAACGCGCGTCACGGTCACCCTGATCTTGGCCTGTTCGAGGTCGGACGGGTCTTCCTTCCGCGTGAGCGGGGTGAAGCGCCGGATGAACGAGAGCGGCTGGGCCTCGTGCTCAGCGGTCACGGCCCCTTCCACTGGAGCGGCGCCCAGCGTCCGGTCGACTTCTTCGACCTCAAGGGCGTCCTGGAGTCGCTCTTCGAGTTGGCGGGCCTCAGGTCGGTGAGGTGGCAGGGGGGCGACGCGCCGAAGTTTCTGCACCCCGGCGTGGCGGCGCGCATCGTCGATGCGTCCGGAGCGCCGTTGGGTTTGATGGGCGAGCTCCACCCGACCCTCGTCCGCGCATTCGAGCTTGAGGCCGCGCCGCTCGTCGCGGAGCTTGAGCTCGCCCCGCTGCTGGACGCCGACACGTCGCCGCAACGATTCGTCGACTTCGCGCGATTCCCGACGGTCA
>CANLBD010000116.1 GCA_947488215.1 Myxococcales bacterium
CCTCGTAACGGACCACGACATCCCGCACACTTTTCAGGCCTGTGATCGCGTATATATTGTGAGCGACGGCGTTGTGCTCGTCTCGGGGAGCCCAGCGGACGTCGCCGCCGATGAGCGCGCGAGAGCGCGTTACCTTGGGGGAGGCGTCCTTCAGGGCGCCCTGAGGCCGGTGGACTGAACTTGCGAAAAGGCCGCTGATGTCGCTCGAGATCAAACAACAGCTCAAGATGTCCCAGCAGCTGGTGATGACGCCCCAGCTGCAGCAGGCCATCAAGCTGCTCCAGCTCTCTCGCATGGAGCTCGTGGACACGGTCCGCGAAGAGCTGATGGAGAACCCTCTGCTCGAAGAGGGCTCGGAGATCGTGGCGACCGAGGCGCGGTTCGAGTCCGAGAGCGAGGTCCAGCGCAACGACGACAAGGACCGCACGCAGAGCGTTGCTGAGACGCCGAACAACATCGAGAAGGCGCAGCGCGAGATCGACTGGGAGGCCTATGTCGAGAACTACTCGGCGCCGACGCCTGGCGCGGGGCAGCAAAGACTCCGCGACGACGACCTCCCGGGCGTTGAGGCCACGCTCATCAAGAAGACGAGCCTCTTCGACCACCTCGCCTGGCAACTGCAAGTCGCGGGCCTCAGCGAGCAAGAGGTCCGCGTCGCCGGCGTGATCATCGGCAACATCTCAGACGAGGGCTACTTCATGCACGTGACCCTCGCCGAGGTCGCTGCGGAGTGCGACTGCGACGAGGACTACGCCGAGGAGGTCCTCGTCGACATCGTGCAGCAGTTCGACCCCATCGGCGTCGGCGCGCGCGACCTGCGCGAGTGCCTGCTGATTCAGGCGCGCTTTCTTGAGTGCGGCGCGATCGTCGAAGAGGTCATCGGCAAGCACCTCGACAACATCGAGAAGAAGAACTACGGCGCCATCGCGCGAGCGATGGACGTCGAGCTCGAGGAGATCGTCGAGGCGGCGCGCCTCATCAGCCAGATGGAGCCGCGCCCCGGTCGACCATACTCCGGCGACGACGCCCAGTACGTCACGCCGGACATCTACGTCCGCAAGGTCGAAGGCGAGTGGAAGACGATGCTCAACGAGGACGGCATGCCGCGCCTCCGCATCAGCAACTTCTACCGAAACGCCCTGTCGCAGGGCGGCAACTCGGACACGCGCAAGTACGTGACCGACAAGCTGAATTCGGCGGCGTGGCTCATTCGGAGCATCGAGCAACGCCAGCGCACCATCGTCAAGGTCACGGAGAGCATCTGCCGGTTCCAGAAGGAGTTCTTCGAGCACGGCGTGAACTTCTTGAAGCCGCTCATTCTGCGGGACGTCGCCGATGACATCGAGATGCACGAGTCGACCGTGAGCCGCGTCACGAACAGCAAGTATGTGCACACGCCGCACGGCATCTTCGAGCTCAAGTACTTCTTCAACTCGTCCATCAACAAGACGGACGGCGACAACCTCGCGAGCGAGGCGGTCAAGAGCAAGATCAAGGCGCTCATCGGCCAAGAGCCCGGCAACGAGCCGCACAGCGACCAGACGCTCGTCGAGCTCCTCAAGGCGGACGGCATCGAGATCGCGCGCCGCACCGTGGCGAAGTATCGTGAGGCGATCGGTATCCTGCCGAGCTCGAAGCGCAGGCGGCTGTTCTAGGAGCTTTCGATGCACATCTCCGATTTTCTCGACCGCGCCGCCGTCGAGGCGGACCTGAGCGCGACGAATAAGGTCGAGGCCCTCCACGCGCTCGTCGAGCTCGCGGCGCGGGCGCACCCTTCAATCGACCGGGACGCCCTCTTCGAGACGCTGTCGGCCCGCGAGCGCCTGCAGAGCACCGGCGTCGGCGAGGGGTACGCCATCCCGCACGGCAAGACGAACGCGGTCGATGGCATCGTCGCCTGCGTGGGCCGCAGCCGAGCCGGGCTGGACTTCGAGAGCCTCGACGGCAAGCCGACGCACCTGTTCTTTGTCCTGCTGGTGCCCGAGGCGAGCGCTGCGCTTCACTTGAAGGCGCTCGCGCGCGTGTCACGTCTGATCCGTGAGCCGCGCGTGCGCGAGGCACTTCGGTCCGCCGAGACGGCAGACGCCCTCTTCGAGCTCATCATCTCCGAGGATGCACGCCTCTGAGCGCGCCGGCGCCCGAGGTCACCCTCGCGTCGCTCCTCCGCACGCCCGAGGTCGCGTCGTCTTTCTCGCTCATCGTGAGCGGCGGGGCGCTCGAGCGCGGCATCTCCGAGCGCGCCGTGCAGCGGGTCGGTGTCGCCCTCACGGGCTACCTCGACCACCACGACCCCACGCGCGTTCAGATTCTGGGTCGCTCCGAGGTCGGGTACCTGGCGTCTCTGGACGCCGAGGCGGGCGCCGACCTGCTCGAGCGCATCGCCTCACGCGGCGCGCCCGCCTTCGTCGTGACCTGCGGCCTCGCGCCCCCAGAAGCCCTCGTCGCGCTCGCGCCCGCGCTGGAGTTTGCGGTCCTCGGCACCTCGCTCGAGTCACCGGATGCGATCGAGCGCCTCGACGAGGCCCTGACACGCCATCTGGCGCCGCGCGAGAGCGTGCACGGCGTGCTCGTGGACGTCTTCGGCGTCGGCGTGCTCATCACGGGCAAGAGCGGCATCGGTAAGAGCGAGGTCGCCCTAGAGCTCGTCGCGCACGGGCACCGCTTGGTCGGCGACGACGTCGTCCTTGTTCAAGAGGAGCAGCCGGGCATCGTCATTGGCTCGGCGCCGGACTTGACCCGATTCTTGATGGAGATCAGGGGCTTGGGCCTCATCAACATCCGCGACCTGTACGGCGCGGCAGCGGTGCGCGAGCGCAAGCGCGTCGAGCTCGTCGTGGAGCTCGTCGAGTGGGATCCGGACGAGGAGTACGACCGCCTCGGCCTTGATCCTCAGACGGTCGCCCTGGTCCGTGTGCCCATCCCCTCGGTGCGGCTGCCCGTGCGCCCGGGGCGCTCGATGCGCCTCATCGTGGAAGTAGCGGCGCGTAATCGGTTGTTGCAGGCTCAGGGAACGCACTCAGCCCGCGCGTTCGCCGACCGGCTCGCCGGGTTGCTGTCGCAGAAGCAGGGGGGCGCCGATGTCGAGTGAAGTCAAAGGCCTACACCTGACGGTGGTCACCGGCCTGTCGGGCTCCGGCATCAGCACGGCGATCGACGCGCTCGAGGACCTCGGCTACTTCTGTGTGGACAACCTGCCGCCGCCGCTCGTCCCGAAGCTCGTGGAGCTCGCGCAGGCGAGCCCGCAGGGTCAGAAGCTCGCGATCGGCCTCGACGCGCGCGGTGTTCGCGACGCCGCAGGCGCCGTGGGCATGCTCCAGGGCCTCGTCTCGGGGGGCGCGAGCCTCGACGTCCTGTTCATGGACGCCTCGGACGAGGTGCTGCTGCGCCGCTTCAGCGAGTCGCGCCGCCGTCACCCCGTCGCGACGGGCTCGAACTCTCTGCCCGAGGCGATTCGCGCAGAGCGCGAGGCGATGCACCCGTTCCGCGAGGCGGCGACGCACGTGCTCGACTCGTCCGAGCTCACGGTGCACGAGTGCAAGCGGCGCGTTCAAGCCTTCGCCGAGGGCACCACACGGCGTGGTCTGGGCGTGTCTGTGCTGAGCTTCGGCTTTCGGCACGGGCCACCGCACGAGGCCGACATCGTCTGGGACGTGCGTTTTCTGCCCAACCCGCACTTCGTACCGGCGCTCAAGCCCCACACGGGCCTCGAGGAGCCGGTCCGCGACTACGTGCTGGAGAAGCCCGAGACTCAACAGTTTCTGGGCGCCTTTCTCCCCTTGCTCGACGGCGTGCTCCCGCACTACGAGGCAGAGGGGAAGAGTTACCTGACCGTCGCCGTCGGATGCACCGGCGGCCGCCACCGCTCGGTCGCCATCGCTGAAGCCATTGCGGCGCACCTGCGCGCTCATGGCCGGCACGCGACGGTCCGTCACCGCGACATCGACAAGGGGATGAAATGATCGGCGTGATCGTGTGCACGCATGGCGCGCTGGCCGAGGCCCTCGTCTCGACCGCGCACCTCGTTGTCGGTGAGTATCCTGCGCTGCGCGCGGTCGCGCTCACGCCCGGGGACTCGATGGAAGACACGCTCGCCCGCTTGCGTGGCGCCCTCGCCGAGGTCGACGACGGCAGCGGCGTGCTCATCCTGTGCGATATGTTCGGCGGCACCCCCTCGAACCTGAGCCTGTCGTTCTTGGGCGACAGCGTCGAGGTCGTGACGGGCGCAAACTTGCCGATGCTGCTCAAGCTCTACACGAGCCGAGACCTGCCGCTCGCCGAGGCCGCGCAGACGGTCGCGGAGCACGCGCGCCAGAGCACGCTGGTCGCCGGCTCGCTGCTGAAGCCTGCCGGAAAGGCAAAGGCACCGTGAACCCCTTCTGCCGCGTCGACAACCGCCTCGTCCACGGCCAGATCATCGCCACCTGGATGCCGCATCTGCGCTACCAGCGTGTGCTCGTCGCGTCCGACACAGTACCGACGAATACGCTGCAGACCACGATGTTCCGCATGGCGATCCCGCAGCCCGTGGCGTTCGAGGCGCTGCCGATCAAGCAGGCGGCCAAGGTCCTCGCGGCGCGGACCTACGGCAGTGAGCGTGTGATCGTGCTGGTGGAGTCCGTGGCAGACGCCGTGCGGCTCTTCGAGGCGGGCAACCCCTTCGCGGAGCTGAACATCGGCAACGTCCACCACGCCGCAGGCCGCCGCCGCTTTACGAACGCCGTTTACCTGAGCCCCGAGGAGATCACCCAGCTCGAGGGGCTGATGAAGCGCGGCGTCCGCGTCGAGATCCGCAGCCTGCCGACCGAGGCGCCCATCGACCTGCGCGCCGCCTTGGAGCAGCCCTAAGTGACCCACTCGCTCGCGGTCGACCTGGGGGCCATCACGCTCCTGGGCGCGCTGTTGGCGCTCGATCGCCGCGCGGCGTTTCAGCTCATGCTGAGCCAGCCGCTCGTCGTCATCCCGCTCGTGGGTCTGCTGCTCGGCTGCTTGCCTGAGTCCATCTGGCTTGCCGCGATCGTGCAGCTGCTGTGGATGGCGTCGCTCACTGTGGGCGCGAGCGTCCCGCCGAATGAGACGCTCGCGAGCGTCGTCATCGGCGGCATCGCGCTCCTGCACGCGCGCTACTTCGACGGCCTCGACCGAGCCACCGAGGCGCTCGCCGTGCTCGTCGGCGCTCCTGTGAGCCTCGTCGGACGCTGGCTTGACGTGCGCCTCGACAAGGAGAACGCGCACCTCGCTGCCCGCGCCGACCGCGCCGTCGCTGAGCGTGACTACGCCACGCTGTCTCGCCTGCCGCTCGTTGGTTTGATGCGCACATTCGTAGCCGACGGCGCCCTCGTCGCGCTCTCGCTGATCGTCGGCCTCGCGCTGCTCGTCAACCTGCGGCCGACGCCCGGTGGCCCCGTCTACGAGGCGCTCGGGACGGTAGGCACGTATATCCTGCCCGCGCTCGGCATCGCCGTGGCGCTCACCACGCTGCGACGTCGGCGCGCGCTCGCGCTCGCGGGCGCCTCGTTCGTGCTCACGTTCGTCGGCTTGCTGTGGCTGGGGCGGACCGAATGAGCGCGCAGATCAACCGCGGCGTCCTCGCGCGCATCCTGTGGCGCAGCTTCTTCTTTCAGGCCGCCAACAACTACGAGCGCATGCAGAACGTGGGCTTCGCGTACTGCATTCAGCCCGCGCTCGAGCGCCTCTACGCGGGGGACGACCTCCAGCGTGCCTACGAGCGGCACCTCGACTTCTTCAACAGCCACGCCTACATGACGGACGCCCTGCTCGGCGCGGTCGTCAAGCTCGAGGAGGACGTCGCCGCGGGCCGCATCTCACCCGACCAGGTGAGGGCCTTCAAGGCCACGATGATGGGCCCGCTCGCGGCCATCGGCGACAGCTTCTTCTGGGCGAGCCTCAAGCCGTTCGCTGCAGCGCTTGCGGTCGCCGGGATCTTCAGCGGCGTACCGTGGGCGCCGATCGTCTTCCTCCTGCTCTACAACCTGTTTCACTTGGGGCTGAGGGCCTATGGGCTCTCGGCGGGCTATGCCTCAGGCGAGCGCGTCTTCGAGAAGATCTGCCGCATCGACTTGGTGCAGTTCTCTGACCGAAGCCACTACCTCGCCGGCATCTGCCTCGGGGTCGCCTCAGCGACCTTGCTCGACACCACGCTCCACGGCCCCTTCGCGCTCGGCCAAGGCCTGGAGTTCGTCGTGCTCGTGGGGCTGGTCCTCATTCTCTTTCAGTCCCTGAAGCGCAAGCTCGACATGCCGTGGCTCCTCTACGGCTTCTCGGCGCTCACGCTCTCCTTCGTCGTGGGCCTGAACACTTTCTTTCCCCTGTTTCGGTGATGTCCGAGGAGGTCTCCGTGAGCGATACGCTGCCCGGCCTGAGCCGTGAGCTGACGATCCAAAATCGGCTCGGTCTGCACGCCCGCGCGTCTGCGACGCTCGTGCGCGTCGCGACCCAGTTCAAGGCGGAGATCACGCTCTCGCGGGACGACCAGTCCGTGAACGCCAAGTCCATCCTCGGCATGATGACCCTCGCCGCAGCTCAGGGCACGCGCGTTCGCGTCACCTGCGTAGGCGCGGACGAGGCCGCCGCGCTCGAAGCGGTCGCCGCCTGCATCAACAACAAGTTCGGCGAGGACTGAGCGAGTGAACCTCGTCGGCTCCATCACGCTCAAAGGCATCGCCGCGTCGCCGGGCATCGCCATCGGCCGGGCTTACCTGCTCGACCGCCGCCGCGTCGCGCCGCCCAAGCGTCACATCACGCCGCACGAGGTCGAGGCCGAGGTCGCGCGCTTCAACGAGGCGGTCCGCGAGAGCGAGCGCCAACTGCGCGAGGTCAAGCTCAAGCTCGGCGCGGCCGGCACCGAGCACATCCAGATCCTCGAGGCTCACGAGTTGATGCTGCACGACCCCATGCTGGTCGACGGCGCGCGTCAGATGGTGCGGGACCAGCTCATCAACGCGGAGTGGGCGCTCAAGAAGACCACCAAGAGCGTCCGCGAGCTCTTCAGCCACATTCAGGACGAGTACTTTCGGGAGCGCCGCGCGGACGTCGACTACGTGGCCGACCGCGTGCTCCGCAACCTCATGGGCACGTCTCAGACCGCGGTCACCGAGATTGGCCCCGGCAGCGTGCTCATCGCCCACGACCTGTCGCCGTCGGACACGGCGCTGCTCCAGCAGACGCCCGTCCTCGGGCTCGCCCTCGACGTAGGGGGAATGACGAGCCACACCGCCATCGTTGCACGCAATCACAAGCTCCCGGCGGTGATTGGGCTCGAGCACGTGTCAGACGTCATCGGCAGCGGCGACATCGTCATCGTAGACGGCTCCGCGGGCCTCGTGCTCGTCAACCCCGCGCTCGAGGACCTGCAGCGCTACCAGCAGCAGGCGATGCGCTACAGCGTCGGCCGCGCAGCACTCGACGCGCACGCTCAGGAGCCCGCCACGACCCTCGACGGCGTGCATGTGCGGGTCGCCGGCAATATCGAGCTGCACGACGAGACCGGCTTCGTGCTCGACTCCGGCGCCGAGGGCATCGGCCTCTACAGGACCGAGTTCCTGTACATGAACCGGGATGCGTTGCCCGACGAAGAGGAGCAGTACCGCCACTATCGCGAGGTCGTGGAGCGCTGCGGGCCACTCGGCGCGACGCTCCGCACGCTCGATATCGGCGGCGACAAGCTCGTCTCCCATGTCAAGCTCCCGAAAGAGGCGAACCCCGCGATGGGGCTCCGCGCCCTGCGGCTCTGCCTGCGCGAGTCGAGCCTCTTCAGGCCACAGCTCCGCGCGCTGCTCCGCGCCTCGGTTCACGGCGAGCTGCGGATCATGGTGCCCTTCGTGAGCGGGCTCGCCGAGGTGCGCGCGGTCAAGCGCCTCCTCGCCGAGTGTCACGCCGAGCTGCTCGCAGAGGGCGTCGCGCTGCCGCGGCTACCGGCTCTGGGCATCATGGTCGAGCTCCCGAGCGCGGCGGCCATCGCCGACATTCTGGCGCGCGAGGTCGACTTCTTCGCCATTGGCACGAACGACCTGATTCAGTACGCGCTCGCCATCGACCGGGCGAATGAGCACGTCGGCTACCTGTACCACCCGCTGCACCCCGCGCTGCTCCGCATGCTGCAGTTCATCCTGCGCTCAGGCGCCGAGGCGGGCATTCGCGTCAGCATGTGCGGCGAGATGGCGGGTGACCCGTTCTACACCGCGATCCTGCTCGGGCTCGGCCTGCGCGAGTTCTCGATGAACGCCGTGAGCGTACCCGTTGTGAAGCAGGTCATCCGCTCCCTGGATGTCAGCGCGTGTGAGGCGCTGCTCGCCGAGGCGATGGCGCTGCCGGACGCAAGCGACATCGAGCACCTGGTGAGCGAGCGCCTCGGCCCGATGCTGGGTACCCGGATCTCGCGTGAGGTCTTTGATCCGATGTCCCATCGTCCGTGACTTGACGCCAGACCTGCAGGTGGCTAGAGTCCGCGTCCGTTTTTCAAAACCGTCTTCGGAGCGTTCCCATGGGTGCTCGTCCCGCTAAGCTCGCCATTCGTGCAGACCGTGACGCCGGCAAGACGAAGGTCTGCCCGTCCTGCGCCAACCCCAAGATGATCGTGGTGAAGATGGTCCGCCAGACTCGCCCGAGCGGCATCTTCTGGCTGTGCGAGAAGTGCAACTACGAGGTCGCGACGCACTGAGCGTCGCGCCCGGTTACAGCGGCCCGACCACCAGGTCGTAGTCTGTGACCTGCTCGATGCGCCCGCGGACAAACCGCCCAGGGCGCACCTGCTCCGGCTCGAAGCCGGACAGGTACGTGATGCCGTCGACCTCGGGTGCCTGCTGCGCGGTTCGGCCGACCCACACGAGGTCGCTGTCCTCGCTCAAGCCCTCGACGAGCACCTCGACCTCGCGGCCGATCGCCTCGCGGTTCAGCTCACGCGAGATGCCGCGCTGCAGGCTCATGAGCGCGTCGAAGCGCGCCTGCTTCACGTCTTCCGGTAGCTGGTCCGGCATGTCATAGGCAGGCGTGCCCTCCTCGCGCGAGTAGGTGAACGCGCCGAGCCGCTCGAAGCGCCCGAACTTGACGAAGTCGAGCAGCTCCTCGAACTCCGCGTCCGTCTCGCCGGGAAAGCCGACGATGAACGTCGTGCGAAAGGCGAGGCCGGGCACGCGCTCGCGCAGCTCTGCGACGCGCCGCCGCACCTGGTCGGCGCTCGTGCCGCGCTTCATGCGCTTGAGCACGCTCTCGCTGATGTGCTGCAGCGGCATGTCCAGATA
>CANLBD010000117.1 GCA_947488215.1 Myxococcales bacterium
CGACCCCGACTGACCGAGGTCGTGGCGTTCTCCGCGGGCGCCGAAGCGGACGACCTTGGGATCGAAGAGGTGACCCTTGAGCAGCTGAGACGCCCCCCGGGCGCTCCGCTGGGCGGCACGCCCGTCTGGGGCCGCGCAGACCTGATGGTCCTCGGTGTCCGGCGACCAGACGGGACTTTGTTGTTCCCGCCGCGGAGTGAGCACGCCCTCGCTGCGGGCGAGCGGGTCTTGGTGATGGGGCGCCTCGCCGACCTCGGCGCGGCGCTCGGCGCGGACGTTCTCGCGCCGGAGTGATTGCCCGGCGCGTGAATCCTACATAAAGTCCCGAACGGGATTCTCGATCCGCGCTTCTGCGCGGCTTTTCGTGCGCCCAGACAGCCGCTAAGGTCGAGTCGTCCACGTTGCGCACCCGCCGTCCGGCTCAAGCTCCCACACAGGAATCCTTTGTCTGACAGAGAAAAACCCGGCGCGTTGTCGTCCATTGCTGCTGAGCGCGGCGTCGAGGCCCTCCTCGCCACGCTCATCGCCGCTTCGCAAGCCCCCGCCGGCCGAATCTGGCTCGCCGCCGATGCACTGCGCGCTTCAGGGGCTCCCCTCAACCTTGTGCGCGGCGCCATCCAACCGCAGGCCGACGACACAGAGCCGATGCACCTCGAGGACGGGACGCCCCTGGTCGCCACCTTCCGCCAAGACATCGTCGGCACGAATGGCCGTATTGTCGGCGCGGTCACGCTCTTCGATGTGCTCCGCCGAGCCTATGCCGCGCACCAAATCCGCGTTCTTGAAAGTTGCTTGGGCGTGCTCGCTGCCATCGCGGAGCAAGCGCGCGCCGCCGATGACGCGCTCGGGCGGACATCATCTGCGCTTGAGGCCCTCGAGGCCCTCCCCTTCCCGCTCGTCCGCATGAACGCCGAAGCCCGCGTGGACTGGACAAACGCGGCCGCGCGCGCCCTGACAGGGCTGGGGCGTGACCGCGCTGAAACAGGACCGGAAGACGCCTTCTCGTCGAACTCGACCCTCGCCCTGCTGCGCGCATTCGACGCAAAGTCTCCCAGCGTCGTGCAAGCCCGACTGAGGCGCACAACCGCGGTGCGCGCGACGCACGTGGTCCCGTTCGAGACCCCGTCGGGCGTGGCCGCGTGGGGCACACTCCGGACGAGTCGTATTCGCCGGGCGCCGTCCCGCGCGATCACGCGCTCTCGACGCCGCACCCTCAGCGGCCCCGTCCAGCCGCACATAGTCCCCAGCGTCGGCATGTGGCGGGTGCTCGACGCCGCAGGCATCGGGACACTCCACTGGGACCTTCGGTCGGACCGCGTGAGCCTCGACGAGATCGCACGGCGCGCGTTCGGGCTGAGCGAAGACACCTACGAGGCCGCCGCGTCCACCATCGTCGACGGCTTCTTTACGGGGGACGTCGCGAGTCTGCGGATGGCGCTCGGAGAAGCGCTGAGCGCGCGCACGACGCTCGACCACATGTTCCGGGTGCAGACCTCCGACTCAAGCGATCGTTGGCTGCGCCTGTGGGGCCGATTCTCGGTGGACGAGCGGGGCCAGCCCATCGACTTCAGCGGCGTCGTTCGGCGCGCGACGCCGTTCGAGCGTCGCGGAACCCTCTCTGACTTCGCCGCACACGCGCTCGACGCCTCGCTGGAGGCGTGCATCATCGTTGACGCTCAAGCCACGATTTGTTTCCTGAACGAGCGCGCAGCCGAGAGCCTCGGTCGGCTCCCTCGCGCTATCCTCGGCCGCAATCTGTGGGAATTTCTCCCAGAGGGCCGAGACAGCGCATTCGGGCAGGCTCTTCGGGGTGCGTCCGCAGCGACAACACCTTCGAAGGTCACGGACGAGTTTCCCATCCGCAACCGCCTCGCGGAGAGCCGCATCGTGCCCAACCCGGACGCGCGGGTCGTCACGATCTTCTTCAGGGACGTCACGGCCGAGCGGCAGACACAATCGAACCTGAGCGCGTCGCACAAGGACTTGCGCGACTTGGGACATCGAGTGCGCGAGGCGCAGGAGGCGGAGCGGCGTCGGATAGCGCGCGAGCTGCACGACGTCATGGGCCAGAGCCTCAGCGTGATCAAGATGCGCCTGCAGCTGCTGCGCAAGCGCATGGTCAAGAGCGGCTCGAGCCCCGAGAACATCGCCCTCTGCGAGGCCGTCGTCGGCGACACAGACGACGCGCTAAAGTCGGCCCGCCGCTTGGCGGTGGAGCTGCGCCCCAGCGTCCTCGACGAGCTGGGGCTGCACGCGGCGCTGCAGTGGCAGGCGCAGGACATGATGGCGAAGACAGGGCTCGATATTCGTGTCCGGTTCGAGGCGTCAGGCCAGGCGAACAGCGAAGGTCGACGAAGCACGACAGGTCGCGAGACGGTCGTGTTCCGCGCCGTGCAAGAGCTCCTCACGAACGTGCTCAAGCACGCCGACGCCAAGCACGTGGACATCACGCTCCGAGAGCGGGATGGCGCGCTGTCCGTCGAGGTCCGCGACGACGGCAAGGGCATGGAGAGCAGACAGGTCGAGCGACCGACCTTGGGTCTCATCGGCGTCTGGGAGCGCGTTCAGGCGCTCGGCGGCGATGTGCAGATCGAGACGAGGCCCGGCTTGGGGACGCAGGTTCGTGTCGTCCTCCCCGCAACCACGAGCGCCCCGCCGCGCTCTGTTCAATCGCAGACGTTCAGCGCACCGGAGAGAGAAGAACAGTGAAAGTCCTGATTTGCGACGACCACAGCATCGTTCGCCGCGGCATCATCGAAGTCCTCCGAGAGGACGACCCGACCACGAACTGCGTCGAGGCGTCGGATGGCGACGAGTGCATCCTGCTCCTGGCGCGCGGCACCTTCGACGCGCTCATCCTCGACATCGGCCTGCCGGGCAAGAGCGGGCTCGACGTGCTGAAAGAGGCGAAGCAGCGGTGGCCAAGCCTGCCGGTCCTCATGCTCACGGTCTATGCCGAGGGCCAGTATGCGACGCGAGCGCTGCAGGCGGGCGCGAGCGCCTACCTGACCAAGGACGCGACGCCCGAAGAGGTCTGCGTCGCGCTCAAGACCATCATGCGCGGCGGCACTCACTTCGCCTGCGCGCCCGAGCCCATCGTTCCAAAGACGGCGCTCCACGAGAAGCTCTCGTCGCGCGAGGCGCAAGTGCTCAAGATGCTGGCCCAAGGCACCACCATGGGCGAGATCGCCGCGTCGCTGAACCTGAGCATCAAGACCGTGAGCACCTACCGCACCCGGATCCTGCACAAGCTCGGACTTCAGCGCACGGGTGAGATCATCGTCTACGGCGTCCGCGAGGGGCTCGGCGAGGGCTGATACAGCGTGCCCGGCGCGCAAGGTCGCCTCGATTGACTCCCCGGGCCGGTGGCGCTACCTTTCCGCGCCTTTTCGTCCAGCCTAAGGAGCATCACCATGGCACGTAAGATCGCGATCAACGGCTTCGGCCGCATCGGCCGCTGTGTTCTCCGGATCATTCACGACCTGCGTGACCAAGACCTTGAGGTCGTCGCGATCAACGACCTGACGAAGCCCGACATGCTGGCGCACCTGCTGCAGTACGACTCGGTGCACCGCAAGTTCAAGGCGGACGTCCGCGCTGAGGCGGACGCGATCTTCGTCGACGGCCGCCGCATCGCGGTCTACGCGGAGAAGGACGCCGCCCAGCTGCCGTGGAAGGACTTGGGCGTCGAGCTCGTACTCGAGTGCACGGGCCGCTACAAGACGAAGGCCGAGGCGCTCGCGCACGTGACCGCGGGCGCCGCGAAGGTCATTATCTCCGCGCCCGCGAAGGGTGAGGATCTCACCTGCGTGGTCGGCGTGAACGACGACCGCCTCGACCCGGTCAACCACCAGGTCATCTCGTGCGCGTCGTGCACGACGAACTGCTTGGCGCCGCTGGTCAAGGTGCTCGACGACGCCTTCGGCATCGAGCACGGGCTCGTGACGACCGTGCACAGCTACACGAACGACCAGCGCCTGCTTGACCTGCCGCATGACGACAAGCGCCGCGCGCGCGCCGCCGCTGTATCTATGGTGCCCTCGACGACCGGCGCCGCCTCGGCGATCGGCCTGGTCGTGCCGCACCTCAAGGGCAAGCTCGACGGCATCGCGGTGCGCGTGCCGACGCCGGACGTCTCACTGACCGACCTCGTCGCGACGCTCAAGCGAAGCGTGACGGACGCGGAGGTCAACGCCGCACTTTCGGCCGCCGCCGCCTCCGGGCCGTTGGCGGGCGTGCTCGCGTTCGAGACGAACGAGCTCGTCAGCTCCGACTTCATCGGCTCGCACTTCAGCAGCATCGTGGACGCCGCGAACACCAAGGTCATCGGCGAGCGCATGGTCAAGGTGCTGTCGTGGTACGACAACGAGTGGGGCTTCTCCTGCCGGATGGTCGACCTGAGCCGGCTCTTCTTGGGCCTGCCCCGCGCAAAGTTCTGAGCGATGACGACCGCGACACGCCCCACCCGCAAGAGCGCCTTGCCCCTGATCGACACGCTCGAGCTCGCAGGCAAGCGCGTGTTCATCCGCGTCGACTTCAACGTGCCCCTCGAGGGCGGCAAGGTCGCGGACGACAGCCGCATTCGCGCGGCGCTGCCCACGATTCAATTTGCGCTCGACCAGGGCGCGCGGCTGATTCTGGCGAGCCACCTCGGGCGGCCTAAGGGCGCTGACCCGAGCCAGTCGCTCGCGCCCGCGGGCGAGGTCCTCGCGGACCTGCTCAAGCGCGAGGTACTGCTCTCAGACGCGCCGGTCGGGGATGGCCCGACGAAGCTCGTGCGCGACCTGCGCGACGGGCAGATCCTGATGCTCGAGAACGTGCGCTTCAACGAGGGCGAAGAGAAGAACGACGACGCGTTCGCGCGCCAGCTCGCGGCCCTGTGCGACGTGTACGTGAACGACGCGTTCGGCGCAGCGCATCGGGCGCACGCGAGCACCGCGGGCATCGCGGCGCACGTGCGGGTCAAGGCCGCCGGCTTCTTGATGGCAGACGAGGTCGACGCTCTGACCAAGCTGCTCGCTCAGCCTCGCTCGGGCTTCGTGGCCGTGCTCGGTGGCGCGAAGGTGAGCGACAAGATCGCCGTGATCGAGCGCATGCTTGGCAAGGTCGAGACGCTCATGATCGGCGGCGCGATGGCCTATACGTTCCTCGCCGCGCAGGGCAAGCGCACCGGTGCCAGCCGACTGGAGCAAGCGCACATCCGCACGGCGCTCGATATTCTTGGCGCGGCGCAAAAGCGCGGCGTCGAGGTGCTCCTGCCCACGGACCACGGCGCGGCTGAGCGTTTCGACGCGCACGCCGCGCGGATCAACGTGCCCAACGTCGACATTCCCGAGGGCTTGATGGGGCTCGATCTGGGGCCTGCGACCCAGGGGACCTACGCCGCGAAGTTGGCGGGCGCGAAGACGATCTTCTGGAATGGCCCGATGGGCGTGTTCGAGTGGCCGAGCTTCGCCGCGGGCACAACAGCCGTGGCGCGGGCGATCGCGGGGTCTAAGGCGTATTCGCTGGTCGGCGGCGGCGACTCCGTCCGCGCCGTGAACGAGGCGGGCGTGGCTGCTCGAATCAGCCACATCTCCACGGGCGGCGGCGCGAGCCTTGAGTTCATCGAGGGCCGCGACATGCCCGGCTTGGCTGCCATTGGCTGGAAGCGCTGAGATGCACCCCACGACACGCCGCCCGATCTTGGCCGGGAACTGGAAGATGCACCTCGACCTCGCCGCTGGCCTCGCGCTGGCGAGCGAAATCCGCAATCGATGCAGTCGGTTACGATCAGTCGACGTCGTCGTCGCGCCGGTCGCGCTCGCGGTCTACCCCATCGCGCAGCGCCTGGCCGACAGCCACATCGGCGTGGCGGCCCAGAACTGTCATTACGCAGCGCGCGGGGCGTTCACGGGTGAGCTCGCGCCGTCGCAGATCAAGGACGCGGGTGCAGGCTATGTGGTCATCGGCCACAGCGAGCGTCGGCAGTTCTTCGGCGAGACGGACGAGGGCGTCGGCAAGAAGGTCCGCGCCGCCCTCGACGCAGCGCTCGTTCCGATTGCTTGCATCGGCGAGACCCTCGCAGAGCGCGAGGCCAACCGAACACTCGAGGTCGTCACGCGTCAGCTCGACGCTGCGGTCGCCGCTGTGAGCAAGGACGAAGCACCGACGGTCGTCATCGCGTACGAGCCCGTCTGGGCCATCGGCACCGGTCGCACCGCAACACCCGCCCAAGCGCAAGAGGTTCACGCGGCGATCCGCGCGCGCCTCGGCGAGCGCTTCGGCCGCGACGTGGCAGAGCGCATCCGGCTCCAGTACGGCGGCAGCGTCAAGGCGGACAACATCGCCGCGCTGATGTCCGAGGCCGACATCGACGGCGCGCTTGTCGGCGGCGCGAGCCTTGAGGCTGAGTCTTTCATCTCCATTGTCACCCAAACGGCAGAGCTCGCGCAGGGCCGCCCCAGTTGAAGGCGTAAAGAGACATGTTCGAAGGGATCGTGACGGTCATCCACGTGATCGTGGCTGTTTTTCTCGTGCTGGTGGTCTTGCTGCAGGCGGGCCGCGGCGGCGGTGTCAGCGGGGCGTTCGGCGGCGGTGCCGGCGCCGCGCTGGGCCAGGCGTCGGCGACCAACATTCTGACCAAGCTCACCGCCATCTCGGCTGGCATCTTCATGGTGACCTGCATGACGCTGGCCGTGCTGTCGACGCCTTCTACGGACGACCCGACGCGCAAGCTCGCGGAGCAGCAGAACGCCGAGATCGACGCCAAGCTGGCCGCGCCTGCGTCCGAGGCCGCGCCTGCGTCCGAGGCCGCGCCTGCGTCCGAGGCCGCGCCGGGCACGACGCCCTGACGTCCACGCAGACGGCAGAAACAAAAAAGCCCCGTCGGTATGTCCGGCGGGGCTTTTTCGTTTTGGAGTGCGAAGGGGGGGACTCGAACCCCCACGATCTTGCGACCGCTAGCACCTCAAGCTAGTGCGTCTACCAATTCCGCCACCTTCGCGTGGGGCCGTGTGTGTCTCATAACACGCCTCCGGCGTCAAGCCTCGTGCACAAAAAAAAGGAGCGGGCGCTGCGAGAGGCGACGTCGCGACTCCGCCCGCCTCAGTTGGTCTCGGCTGTCGCCGGGTGCTATAGTCCTCGCCTCTGTGTTGAGGCGACGCGAGGTCTTCAAACTCGATGCTGATTTGTTCGCAGTGCCAGACGCTCAACGACACCGGGGCCCAGCGATGTGCAGGCTGCGGCACCGTTCTGGATGACGACGCCGCCCTCTCGAGCGACCCCTTTATCGGTCGCCTGGTCGCGGATCGATTCTCGCTCCACGCCCTCTTGGGCTCAGGTGACCTCGGCCTCGTCTATCGCGCCACCGACGCGCAGTCGGGCGCCGAGGTCGCCGTCAAGCTCATTCATCCCGACGTCGCAGCCACGATCGGCGAGCGGTTGCTCCGCTCCGCGGTCGCCATCTCGCAAGTGCGGCACCCGAAGCTCGGCGCCGTGATTTCCGCGGCGCGCGAGCCGGACGGGACGCTCTTCGTCGCGAGTGAGTTCATCCCCGGGCAGACGCTCAAGGTGCTGCTCGAGCGCAACGGCCCCCTCGGCCCGCGGCGCGCGGCGGACATTCTCTTTCAGCTCTGCAGCGCGCTCGCGCCGATTCATCGCCTCGGCCGACCGCACGCGAACCTCAAGCCAGAGAACGTCTTCCTCTCGGAGACGAACGGGCAAGCAGACTTCGTGCAGATTTGCGACGTCGGCGTGCCCGACCTGTTCGGCGCACGCAAGGGCCCCGCGGGCCAAGTCGTCATCGGCAGCCCCAAGTTCTTCAGCCCCGAGCAAGCGCAGGGCCAAGCGGCGACCGTCCACTCGGACCAGTTCACGCTCGGCATCATCGCCTACCAGCTCCTGACAGGCGCGCTGCCGTTCTTTGGTGCGACCCCAGACCAGCTCTTGGCCGCGATCTCAGCGGGGACACCTGTGCCCGTCAGCCGGCGGGTTCCGGGCGTTCAGCTGCCGCCCAAGCTCGAGGAGACGATCAACCGGTGCCTCTCCAAGGCGCCTCAAGCACGCTACGCGGACTTGCGCGCGCTCGCGACAGACGTGGCTGCCGTGATCAAGGGCACTCAGTCCGAGGCCGCGCCGCCCCGCAAAAAGGCGTTCGTACAGGCGTCCACCGTCATGGCGGACCCCGCCTCGCTCGGGGCGTTCATGCCAAGCGCAGAGAGCATCGACGACGGCGACGCGCAGGCGACCCCATCGCCCGACTCGTTTCATGCGCACGCGGTCACGCCGGCGGTGTCCGCTGGGCAGTTCAAGACGAGCCCGATCACACGGCCCTCGCCCGCCGTGCCTGTCTACGCGACGCCTCCGGTCGCGAGCACACCGCCCCGACCGCCGACGCAGAACGACATGGCGAGTGTGCCCGCGCCGCTGATGGCGACTGGGGCGCTTGACTCGGCCGACTTGGCGGGCGCCCTCGAGGCGGCGCTTGAGAGCGTGGGCGCGAGCGGCTCGAAACCCCTGACTCAGGTGCCCTCTCCCAGCCGCCCGCCTGCCCCGGCCTTCGCGGACGACCTCGAGGCGGCATTGGCGGCGGCCGAGGCTGAGGTGAGCGGCGCCCCCGCGAGCACGCCACCCCGCCGCGTGCCGGAGCCGGACGCATTCGGTCGGGGCGCGCTCCTCGGTCTCGGGGAGTCTGCCGCAGGCGCCGCCGCTGCGTTGCAGAGCGCTCAGGGCACGCGGCCGTCTTCCCCGCCCGCCCCCCGCTACACCCAAGAGATCATGTCGGCCATCGATGAGGAGCTCGTCGATGCCAGCGTGAGCGTGCCGGCGAGTCATCTCAGCTCCGCTCTAGCAGACACGGCCACAGCCCTCCCGCCTCCGCCTCCACGGATCACCTCAGAGGGTCAGCCCGCGTTCAGACCGCCCGTCGTTGCAGCGCGGCGCCGCCGAACCGCGACGCTCGCCATCGTCGCAGTCGTCGCCGCCATCGCCGTGGGCGTGTTCTTGTTCTGGCTGACCGCGGGCTCTTCGAGCGACGCAGAGGACGCACGACCCTCGAGCACGGCGGCCCGCATGCCGCAGAGCGCCGCTGCGGTCACTGCGCCTGTCTCCGCGTCGTCTGAAGCCGCTGCGCCCGCTTCCGTGCAGGCGAGCGCCGCACCGAAGGCCAACCCGGACGACGATCTGCCTGCTGCGGTGAAGGCGCAGATTCGCATGCAGGAGGAGGA
>CANLBD010000118.1 GCA_947488215.1 Myxococcales bacterium
GCCCGGAACCTGCGCGGCCGCCTCGAGCGCGGCGCGCGCCTGCGGGTTTTCGTTCATCGCGAGGTGGCTGCGCGCCTGCTTGACGAGGATCTCGGGGTCCTTCGCGTCGAGCTCCCGCGCGTTGCGAAGGACCGACAGCGCAAGCTCGTGCTTGCCCTGCTTGGCAAAGCCCGCCGCGAGCACCTTCATGGCCTCGACGTTCTTCTCGTCCGTCCGCAGCACCTGCATGCTGCCTTGGATCGCCGCCTGCGTGTCACCGGCCAAGAACTGCACACGATGCACAGCGTTCTTGACGCTGTTGCTGTTCGGCGCCTGTGCTAGCCGCTCTTCGGCGAACCGCACCGCGCCCGCAGCGTCTCCGCGACGGAAGGACTGCATCGCCAGCGCCAGCACAGCGGGTCCGAAGTCGGCCTTGACCTCGAGCGCGCGCGTGTAGTGGCCGCGCGCCTCATCCGCCTGCCCCTGCCACTCGGCGAGCACACCGAGGTTGTAGTGCGGCTCGGGAAATGAGTCGTCCCGCTGAGCGGCGGCCTGCATAGACGCCTTCGCCTGCGAGAAATCGCCGCTGCCGGCGGCCTCTCGACCAGCGGCGAGCTGCTCGAGCGCAGCGCCATCGACCGCCTCGCGCGCCTCGACCTGCTGCGCCGGTACGCTCGTCTGAGACGGGCCGTTCGCGTAGCGGGGGTTCGAAGCGACGCCGGCCTTGACATCGGGCGTTGCGCCACCGCAGGCGCTCAGGGCGAGCGCCGCGGCTGCCGCGAGAGGATAGAGCGCTCGACGCCTCATTGCTGCGCCTCCTCGACGGCAGAGTCCTCAGCGTCGTCCGCGCCCGGCGGCGCCGAGGGCGGAGGCGGGGGCGGCGGCTCAAGCAGGCGGGCGGGGCTCAAGTCCTCGCTCGTGCGCGCACGGCGCTCCTCCTTGAACAACGGGTAGTCGCTGGGCTTGTACTTGTTGAGCGCCTGCAGAATCTTCTTCGTCCATTCGTTGGTCACGCGGAACTCGCGCGCCTTCTCGTAGGCGAACTGGAAGTTCTTGACGGCCTCGTCTTCGATGGGCACCGCGACGTCCTCAAGCTGCGTCCGGTAGCTCTCCTCTTCCTCTTCGCTCATGCCCGGCGGCACCGGGGCCGCGTACAGCGCCTGCGCGAAGACCTGGTAGAGATGACCGATGCGGTAGAAAGAAGCGAGCGTCCACTCGACCGACTTGTAGGCCGTCACCTCGCCGTACTTGCTCTTGAGCGCGGCGAGCTGCTTTTGCATCTCCTGGATCGTCTTGCCTTGGTTGACGAGCGACCCTTGGAGCTTCAGCGCTTCATACTTCGCGAAGTCGTACTCAACGAGCTTGAAGCGGGCCTTCGCGGGGTGCACCGCGACAGGCGTGTTGGGCTGCAGGCCGCGGGCATCGAACTCTTTGACGACGCGCTCGAACGCGGCTTTCGCTGCGCGCTCGTTCCCCTGCTCCACGAAGACATCGGCCGTTCGTGCGAGGCCCTCGATGACCTTCGTCGCGTTCTTCGGGTCGTTCCCGTAGCGCTTCGCGAAGGCGTCGTAGACTCGGAGCTCGTTCTTCGTATCCTTGAGCTTCTGGAAGTTGCGCGCGGTTCGATAGAACGTCTCGGCCGTATCCGGTCGGCTGGGGAACAACTCCGCGTACCGCTCAAAGTTCGCGGCAGCCGCCCGGTACTGCTGAGTGTCCTCTTGGATCGACGCTGCGCGGTAGAGCGCATCGGCCCGCTCAGGGAACTGCGGGTACTTGTCGACGAGCGAGAGCAGGCTCGTGACCGCGCGGTCGAAGTCGAAGAATCGCTCGGAGTTCACGCCGACGCGATAGAGGGCCGTCTGCGCGAGCTCGCTCTGCGGATGCTCGCGATAGAGGCGCTCATAGGTGTTCGTCGCCGACTCGAACCGGCGAGTCTTCTCGAACGCGACCGCTGCGTTGTTGAGCGCCTTGTCCGCGAACTTGTGCTGCGGATCGGCGTCGACGAGCTCGATGAACTTGGCTGCCGCCGCATCAAAGCTGCCCGCCGCGAAGAGCTGCTCCGCTTTCTTGAACTTGGCGCCGAGCTGGTAGGTCTTGGCCTCGGCGGCGACGGCCGCCTGCTCCTCGCTCGAGCCGATCTTGGCCGATGCGATTTTCTGCGCCCAAACGTCCATGTTCTCGAAGTCGTTCGCGACTCGATACGACTGGATGATGTTGCGCGCCGCGAAGACCGTGACCTTCTCGTTCGGGAAACGCTCAATCAGCCACGTGAACCACTCACGCGCCTTCGGGTAGTCCTGATAGGCGTAGTAGACCTCGCCCGCCTTGTAGGCAATGCGAGGCAGGCGCCCTGCGTCGCTCGGGTCGTTGAAGCCCTTGTTGACGTAGGACTCACGGGCAAAGACCAGCCGAGCGACCTCCTCCGGGAGGGCTTCGGCGGTGATGGTCTTGATCTCTTCGGTCCCGTCGCCCGCCGGCTTGCCGCCATTGTCTTGGGCCGCCGTCTCTTCGATCGGCTTGTCGAGCAGAGCAGACTTCGGCGCAATGCGTCCCGCCTCAATCTCCGCCTTGACGAACTGCTCTCGCGCCAAGATCGCGCTGAACGCGGCAACCTCTTGGTACTTGTTGCCCAGCGCCGAGTCCCGCACGCGCTCGTACTGGTCGGCCGCCTCGGGGAAGCGGAACGAGTAGAACAAGCACTCTGCGTAGAAGAAGCTCAGGTCGTAAGCGTTCTCGCTCTCAGGGTACTTGCGCAGGTAGTTGTCGTACGAGACCGCCGCGAGCTTGTACTCCCGAATCGCCTCGTCCTCGGCGCCCGCCTTGCCCTTGCCCGCCTCGTCCTTGAACTGCTGCGCGCGCATGTGATGGTACTGAGCGGCCGTGATGAGCGCGCCCTCAATCAGCTTCTGCGCAGCCTGAACGGCCTCTAGGTCGTTGCGGTTGGCTTCATGCCACGGCGTCTCGTAGTCGTAGGCCTTCGCGAGCACATCACGCTCTCCGAAGGAGGCGTCGAACTCACGCAGACGCTCAAACGCCGTGATGATCGTCTGGTGGAGCGTCGGGTTGTCACGGTGCGTCGGGTACCGCTTCAACAGGAACCGCGTCGCCTCGATGCTCTCGTTGTACTTCGTGTTATCGAAGTAGATCTGCGCGATCTCCTGCAGCACCTCGCGCTCGTAGGGCTTATCACCCGACAAGTACTGCAGCGCTCGCTGAAAACCTGCGTCGGGGTCGGCCTCGCCGTTACCGTCCCAGTCTTCCTCTTGCAGCGAGATCGCGAGGTACTGAATAGCCTCAGCCCGCAGGTCAGAGCCCTGCGTGCCGGTCTTGGCAGCCTGCGCGTCGCTGTACTCGACCAGCTCGCCAAAACGCTTGATGGCGTCGTCGTACTGGTCGTTGCGGTAGTAGGTCCAGGCGAGCTTGTAGAGCGCCTTGTCGTAGAACGGCGTGTCCTTGAACGCGAGCACCTTCGAGTATGCCTCGATGGCCGCAGGGAGCTGGCCATAATCGAAGTTGTACTCGCCGATGCGAAGCCACGCCTCGGGCACGAACTTGCTCTCGGGGTAGCGTTGGATCAGCGTGGTGAACAGCTCGACCGCTGGCTGGTCCTCGCCCATCTCCTTGAGACAGTAGCCCTTCAGGTACATCGCGCCGTCGGCGTTCTGGTTGCCGGGCCAACGGCTGAGGAGTCGGTCAAACAGCGAGATGGTCTCGCGATAGTCTTGTCGCGGCTCCGCGGGCGAGTCTGCGAGCTCACCGTCGTCGAAGCGTTTGGCGTCGACTTCATACTGCTCAAGCGCCGACAGGTACTGGTCGTACGCGCGCTCGAACTGCATCTCGGCGAGCCGGAAGAGCGCGTCCGGCGTGTACTGGTCGTTGTCGGGGTACTTGGCCAGGAACTCTTCGAGGCGCGCGATGGCCTCGTCGCGTCGCTTGCGCTCCTCGACCGAGAGCTGCGAGACGGCCTCGTCGTACTTGCCCTGCAGCTCTTGCTTTTTTTGCTCAAACCGACGCTGCACCAGCTCCGCGATGTCGCGGCGGAACTCCTCGGTCTCCCGCTCGAACGCGACCATCTCCTCGGTGAGCTCCAGCAGCTCGCCGGGCTGGCTCCCCTCGGCGGGCGCTGCGCTCGAGGCCGCAGGGGCTTCGCTCAAGGCCGCAGGGGCTGCGCTCGAGGCGGGCGTCGCGGCCGCTTCGCTCGCTGCTGTCGGGGCCGTTGGCTCGGCGGTCTGAGCCGCCAGCGCCAAGGGGACGCCGACGAGCGCGGCGATCAATGCGAGCTGAGCCCGCGCGCGTTCACTCGACACTGCCGGCCTCTTTCAGGAGCGCGTTCAGGGCTTCGATTTCGGCGCGTTCGCGGGCGCGTGCGTCGGCGATGGCCTTGGACTGGTCTTGCTTCTGCTTCCAGGCGATGTCGACGAGTCCGACGTCCGCCTCAAGCACGACCGCGTCAATGCGGGCCTTCACGTTGAGGAAGCTCCTCGCGGCGATCTTGCCGCCGAGGGACTCCGTCTCGCCCTGATACGCGGCGAGCTGGGTGTCGTAGCGGCCGACATTGGCGCGCTCCCGGTCGACCTGCCGTCGAATATCGAGAATGCGATCGTCCGCGAGCTTGTTTGTCTTCTCCAAGAACGACGTCAGGCGCCCATCGAGGTCAACGACCCGCTGCTTGTGGTCCCCATCGAACGTGACGCCGCGTGCTTCGAGCCAAGCGGCTTCGCGCTCGATGACGGCGACGTACTGCTTGCGGACCCGCTCATCCTCCGTGCTCGCTGCGTCGTTGACGCCGGTGCGAATGCGCTCAAGGTCGAGCGTTTGTGCGAGTGCGTCGTACTTTGAACGCAGCGTCTTCGTCTCGACGAGCTCTCGCGCGACCTGGTCGTAGACCGCACGCTCGCCGCCGCTCTCGCCTTTGCTCGCGGCCGTATCTTTGACGTACTTGTCGAGCGCCGCGAGCTGCGCCTCGAGCCCGCGGATATCGACGCTCAGCTTGTAGCTCTCGGATTCGAGCGCGCGAAGCTCACCGTCGATTTGGGTATCTCGCTCTTGCAGGGCCGAGGCCGTCCGCGGCGTTCGCGCGTACTTCTCGCCCATCGCGACGCGCTCGGCGCGAATCGCCTGATACTCCGCATCTGCGTTGAACTTTTCGCCCGCAGCCTGCGTGTTGATGCGCGCCCGCGCCTCGACGAGACGAGCCCGCGCCTCAAGCGCGCGCAGGGTGCCCTCGTGCAGACGCGGAAAGATCTCAACGCGGTTCGGGCCCTGAAGCGCGGCATCGATGCGCTCGACCGTGCGACGCGCTTCGTCTACGTCTCGTTTTTCCTGTGCGAGGGTCCCAACGAGCGTGAGCGCGCGGTCTGCCTGAATGTCGGGCCCGGCGAACTCGGCCGCACGCGGCGGCAGGAAGGTCGACAGGTCGAACTGCGCGAGGTTGCTGCCGATGACGCGGTTAAAGTGGCCTTCGAGGTCGCCTCGCTCCGCCTCAAGGACACGATTCATGTCCGCTTGAATGGGGTTGAACTCGTAGAGCACCTCTTGGTAGGCCAACGACGACTCGTTGTACCGACCGAGCATCATCTGCAGCTTGCCTTGCAGCAGGCGTACGTCGGGCGCGCGCAGCACGTCTGGCTGAGAGATGAGCAGGAGCTCAAGCTTCTGGACCGCGCCCTCGTAGTCCTTCTGCTTGACCGAGATCCAGACGCTCTCGTAGACGGCCTTGTTGTACTGGCCGGACCGCTCTTCGAGACCGCCGTAGGCCGTGACGGCCTCCTCGAGGCGCCCCTGCTCGTAGAGCAACCGCGCAAGCGCGAGCCGGCCGAGGTCGCGGATCTCAGCGGCGCCGGTGTCCTCGGCCGCGCTCACGGCGGGTTCGGGCAGATCGATCGCTTGGCCGAACCGCTCCGCTGCGACGTCGAGCCGGTTGAGGCGAACCGAGGCCACACCCGCGAAATAGGTCGCGCGGAGCTTCAGAGGGTGGTCGGCGCCCACCTTGTCGAACGCTTCCAGGGCCTCGGCGAATCGGCTCATGCGGTAGTGGTACCGCCCGATCGCGAAGAAGAGCGCGCCGTCTGGCACCTCGCCCACGAGCTCCCCCGCCTTGGCCAGATACGTCTGGGCGGCGACAGGGTCCTGGGTGCGGATCGCGATCTCCAGCAGTCGCGCGACCGCGATGCGCCGCTGCTCTGGCCGCGCGAAGTTCAGCGCCTCGACGAAGTAGTCTCGCGCCGGGCGGTCGTTGCCCAGCTCGAAGAGCGACTCTGCGAGGTAGTAGACCGACTCGGCGTACGCCGGGTGGGTCTTGTTCTCTCGGTCGTCGACGACATCGAGCAACACCATCGCGGCGCGCTCGAAGTCTCGCGTCAGGTAGAGGAGCTGGCCCTCGTTGAGGCGAGCCGTCAGGCGCTCGTTGCGCGCGAGGACCTCGGGGGCCAAGAACGTCTGCTCAAGCTCACCTACCTGACTGTTCACGCGGTCGAGCTCGGAACGCGCAGGGCTTGACTCGGCGGCTTGAGCGGCTTGAGCAAGCAACAGTGCGCACGCGCCAAACGCGCGCAAACGACGACGGGCCATGTCGCTTACCTGTCTTCCCCGGCGCGCTTCTCAGACGCCTCTGGCGCCTTGCGAGAGTCGACCAGCTCGGTGTCGAAGCGGATCGCGGGTCGGTCCTTGAGGTCCGTCGTCACGCCGCCTTTTTCGAAGCCGACGACGCCAAGCCGGGTCAGCTTGCCCTCTTCGGCTCGGAACGTGTACGAGCTGCGCAGGGTGAACACGTAGCCGTTCAAATACGAGAAGATCCCGTAGCCATTACCGCGGTAGACCATCACCACCGAGACGAGGTGATTGCCCGGCACAATCGGACCACTGAAGATCTCGATCTGCTCTTGGCCGTCGAGTTTGCCCTCGCTGTCCGTGCGGCTGAAGATCTGCGCGCCGTCGAGGCTGTAGGTGACCTTCTCGAGCTTGAAGCTCGAGCCCATCTCGTTCTTGTGGATGACGCGCGCCTCGGCGCCCGCGATGCTGCTCGCGAGCACGGTCTCCTTGAGAATGGCGAGGCGGGACTTGGAGCGGAAAATCTGCTCCTTCAGCTCGTTCACGCGCGTCTCAAGCTCTTGGACCTTGAGTTTGTACGTGTCATCGCCGGTCTCGGGCGCTGCACTTGTCGTCGCAGGCGGGGCGACCTCAACCCCCGTGGAGGTGGCGCCATCGGCCGGGGCGGCCGCGCTCCCGGGTGCGCTCGTGGCAGCGGGCGCCGCGTCGCCTTGCGCGGCCGCGGTCGCCGCGTAGAGGAGAAAGAGAACGAAGAGAATGGGGCGACACATCGTACGCACTCCTACGGCTGAGCCGCCACGGATGGTTCGTCCCGTTAGCACACCGTCCCGCGAGGTGTCAATCTCCGACAACGACGTCGCGGGCAACCCCCATGCGCTACAAAACCGAGTAAATACAGGCAATTAGCCCCAGCGACCACGCGCTGCGAGGCGTTGTGCGATGGCACGGCGAAGCGTGTCCATGCCCGCACCCGAGACTGCAGAGATCACCAGGACCTCGTGACCGTCGGGTTCGAGCGCGGCGCGCACTTCGTCGCTCATGCCCTCGACCTCGGGTCGGTCGGCTTGTGAGAGGACGACGAGCGCAGGTCGAGAGAGCAGCGCCGGGTCGTGCTGGCCGAGCTCCTTGCGGAGCGCGCGGAAGTCCCCGAGCGGGTCTCGCGCAGGATCAAGGTCCTGCGTGATCAGGTAGAGGAACAGGCCGGTCCGCTCAATGTGCTTGAGAAAGCGGAGCCCCAAGCCGGCGCCTTCGGCCGCCCCCTCGATGATGCCGGGAATGTCCGCCATCACGTAGCTGCGGTCGTCGTCGACGCGAACCACGCCCAGGTTGGGCGAGAGCGTGGTGAACGGATAATCGGCGATCTTGGGACGTGCGCGGCTCATGACGCTGACGAGCGTGGACTTGCCCGCGTTCGGAAACCCGACCAAGCCAACGTCCGCCATGAGCTTCAGGACCAAGACGATCTCAAGCTCTTCGCCCGTCTCGCCGGGCTGGGCGTAATCCGGCGCCTGTCGTGAGGGCGTCGCGAAGTTGCGGTTGCCGAGCCCGCCGCGGCCGCCGCGCGCGATGACCATGCGCTGACCCGCCTCCGTGAGGTCGCCGATCACGCTGTCGTCCGACGCGTCGCGCACCTCGGTCCCGACCGGTACGCGAACGACCAAGTCGCCGCCGTCGGCGCCGTCGCACCCAGACCCCTCGCCCGGTCGACCGTTCTTGGCCGCCTGGATAGGCCGGTAGCGGAAGTCAAGCAGCGTCGCGAGCGATGGGTCAGCCTCAAGGATGACGCTGCCGCCGCGACCGCCGTCGCCCCCATCGGGGCCGCCCCGTGGGACGAACTTCTCACGGCGAAACGAGACGCTGCCCGCTCCGCCATGCCCTGCGCGCACCTGAATGCGCGCTTCGTCGATGAACTTAATTGGCGTAGACCGCCACGCGCGTGCGGCCCGTCGGCGTCTTCTCGAACTTGACGGCGCCGTCGATCAGCGCGAACAGCGTGTAGTCACGGCCGATGCCGACGTTCTTGCCGGCGTGGTAGCGCGTGCCGCACTGGCGGACGAGGATGTTGCCCGCGAGCACGCTCTCCCCCGCAAAGCGCTTGACGCCGCGGTACTTGGGGTTGGAGTCGCGCCCGTTCCGGGTGCTGCCTTGACCTTTTTTGTGTGCCATGGTCCCTGCTCCTCAGTAGCTCAGCCGGAGATGCCGGTGATCTTCAGCTCGGTGAAGAACTGACGGTGACCGATCTTCTTGTGGAAGCCCTTGCGGCGCTTCTTCTTGAAGACGAGCACCTTCTTCGCGCGGGCGTGACGGACGACGCTGGCGGTCACCGAAGCGCCCGCGACGAGCGGACGACCGAGCTTCACGCTCTCACCGCTGCCGACGAGGAGGACCTCGCTCAGGGTGATGTTGGAGCCCACTTCAGCGTGAAGCAGCTCGACGCGGAGGGACTCGCCCTCGGACACGCGGTGCTGCCGACCGCCAGACTTGATGATTGCGTACATGAGACGTTCCTCGGTTGAGGCGAATGCAGGAGTCAACGGGACGCGGAGACTAAAGCGACGTCTCGCGCGTGTCAATGTGTTCGTGTTGGATCACGCGCGAGATGTGCCCAAGGCCCCAAAAGCCTGCGCGAGCGCGGGGCCGTAGGGGGCGCGCAGCACCCCCTTCTCGGTGATGA
>CANLBD010000119.1 GCA_947488215.1 Myxococcales bacterium
CTCAGTTTGCCCCTGGTTCTGCATCTGAACGGTCCGGGTTGCCACGGGCGCGCGCTCGCGCTGCTGCGGCGTGCGGGTCCCCTCGCGCGCGGCGGCGTCGTCCGTGCCTTCAGCGGGTCCGCGGAGAGCGCGCTGGCCTACGTCGCGCTGGGGCTCTCGATCAGCTTCTCGGGCACGGTGGCGCGCTCCGAAGCGCGTCGAGTCCACGCGGCAGCGACCGCAGTCCCCGGGACGCACCTGCTCGTGGAGACGGACGCGCCGGACCTCGCGCTCCCGGGCGCGCCCAGACGCAACGAGCCCTGCGCGCTGCCCGCCATCGTGGCCGCTCTGAGCGCGCTGCGCGGGGTCGATGCAGCGCTGCTCGCGACACAGACGGCCGCGAACGCCGCTGCATTGTTCGGGCCGTTTGAGGCAGACTCAGCGTCGTGAAGAGGGAAAGGGGACTCGCGTGAACAGAGAGACCGAAGCGGCGCAACCCGCGGAGGCGGGCTTCAAGCTGCACAGGCGCTTCGACCGGATGGCTCGCTTGACCTCAGACGTCGGCATGGAGCGCTTACAGGGGTCGCTCGTCGTCGTCATGGGGCTCGGCGGTGTGGGCAGCTTCGCCGCCGAGGCCTTGGTGCGGAGCGGCGTAGGTCGCCTGCGGCTCGTCGACTTCGACGAGGTGTGCGTCACGAACACGAACCGTCAGCTCCACGCGATGAAGGGCAACATCGGTAAGCCGAAGGCGCAGCTCCTCGCTGACCGGTGCGCGCTGATCAACCCTCTCGCCGAGGTCGAGCCCGTCAAGCGCTTCTATCAGGAGGAAACCTCGGACGAGCTGCTGGCGGGCGAGCCCGCCTTCGTGGTCGACGCGATCGACAACATCACGGCCAAGTGTCACCTGATCGCGACGTGCCGTCGTCGGGGCATCCCGCTCGTCTCGTCGATGGGCGCGGCGGGGCGATGGGACCCGACGCAGGTGCGCGTCGCGGACCTCTCGAAGACGCGCATGTGCGGCTTGGCGACCGCTGTGCGCGACATCCTGCGCAGCCAATACGATTTCCCGCGCGACGCGGAGTGGGGTGTCCCCGCCGTGCACAGCGAAGAGCGTATTCAGCCGCCACACGCCTTGGCTTACGACAGCGAGGACGGTTTTCAGTGCGTCTGCCCTCAAGGGCAAAACGGCCTGATGACGTGCGATCGCCGCGCGCGCATCGACGGCAGCGCATCGTTCGTGACGGGCACATTTGGCCTCACGGCCGCGTCCGTGGTCGTTCAGGCGTTGACGAGAGGGCGCGACGATGAGTGACAGCCTGCCGATCCTTGGTCAGACGACCCGGGCGCCCGTGCCGCCGGACTTGGACTTGTTCGCGGCGATCGCTGAGCTCAAGCAGGCACGGAACGCGGTCGTCTTGGCCCACTACTACCAAGACGGCGACATTCAGGACTTGGCGGATTTCGTCGGGGACTCGCTCCAGCTCGCGCAGGCCGCGGCGGGCACGCAGGCGGACGTGATCTTGTTCGCGGGTGTGCACTTCATGGCCGAGACGGCCAAGATCGTGAACCCCGACAAGATCGTGCTGCTCCCGGACCTCGACGCCGGCTGCTCGCTCGCCGACCAGTGCCCGCCCGAGGCGTTTGCAGCGTTTAAGGCCGCGCACCCCGAGCACAAGGTGGTGAGCTACATCAACTGCTCGGCCGCCGTGAAGGCGATGAGCGATGTCATCTGCACGAGCAGCAACGCCGCGGACATCGTGCGGCTGTTCCCCGCCGACCAGCCCGTCCTCTTTGCCCCTGACCGCAACCTGGGCGCGTGGGTGGAGAAGGAGACGGGCCGCGCCCTGACCTTGTGGCAAGGCGCTTGCCAAGTCCACGAGGTCTTCAGTGAGCGCAAGCTGCTGGAGCTCAAGGCGACACATCCGGGTGCGCCTGTGCTCGCGCACCCGGAGTGTGAGCCGCACGTGCTGCGGCACGCCGACCACATTGGCTCGACGACCGCGATCCTGAACGCCGCCCTGAGCCGGAGCGAGGACACCTTCATCGTCGTGACAGAGGCGGGCATCCTGCACCAGATGCGCAAGGCCGCGCCGAACAAGACGTTCATCCCGGCGCCCCCCGAGGCCAACTGCGCGTGCAACGAGTGCCCGCACATGAAGCTGAACACCCTCGAGAAGGTCTACCTCGCGCTGCGCGACATGACTCCGCAGATCGAGCTGCCCGAGGACGTCCGCGCCGCGGCGCTCAAGCCGCTGCAGCGCATGTTGGCGCGGGACCTGAGCGCAGCCTAAGCGCTGGTCAGCTCCCGAGGCGACCCATCTCGATGAGCTCGGCGCGGGTGGCGCGATGCAGGATTTCGTTGTTGAGGTCCGAGGCGCGTGAGGCTGCGATGAACGCAGCGCGGAGCATCGCATTGCGAATGAGCGCGCCGCTGAGCTCCCACTTCTTGGCGAGCCCCGACCAATCGACATCGGGGCTCACGGCGAGCCCCGGCGGCACCATCGAGCGCCAGAGCACCTCACGCTCATCGGCCTCGGGCAGCTCGAAGTGGATCCTGAAGCGCAAGCGGCGCTTGAAAGCCTGGTCGATGCCGGTGCCCAGGTTGGTTGTGAGGATGGAGATGCCGTCGTGCACCTCCATGCGCTGGAGCAGGTAGTTCACCTCAAGGTTCGCGTAGCGGTCGTTGCTGCTCTCGACCTTGGTCCGCGTCGCGAACAGGCTGTCCGCCTCGTCGAAGAGGAGCACGACGGGCACGCGGGACGCCTCGTCGAAGAGCCGCGCCAGGTTCTTCTCCGTCTCGCCGACGTACTTGTCGACGATGCGTGAGAGGTCCACCTGGTAGAGGTCGAGCCCGAGCTCCTGCGCGATGAGCGTGGCCGTCATTGTCTTGCCGGTGCCGGGTGGCCCGCTGAACAGACAACCCAGGCCACGACCGCGGCTCCCGATCTTGCGCGAGAAGCCCCACTCTTCGAAGACGCGCTGTCGGAAGCGCGCGTGCATCACGACCTCTTCGATCGCCTCTTTTTGCTCCTGGGGCAGCACGAGGTCCTGCCAGCGTTGCGTGGTGTTCACGGGGCTGGCGAGCGCGCTCAGGTTCGACCTCACCTGGCGACGCACCGCCGCGTCGAACGCGGGCACGTCGAGGTCAGCTGCTTCGCCGCTCGCGATCCGAACGTCCCGCAGAGCCTTGTCCATGTCACCCGGACGCAGGCGGTAGCCATCACAGAGCGACTGCACCGTCTCCCGTGGGGGGCTAAAGCCGTGCAGACCGAGCAGCCGCATGTAGAGCGCGAAGCGGTCGTCGAGGCTGACGTCGCCGACGTGGACAAGGTGCATCTCGGGCAGCGCTGGGCCGAGATGCGCGAGCTGCCCCTCGGTGCATGTCAACGCGACGGGCACGCCCAGGTTCCGCAGCGTGCGGCCGAGCACCCCGACGCGCTTATCGCTCTTCTCCTCAAGCGCTTCGGCGCGCACGAGCACCACGGCGCCGTTGAGCACGCCGTCTCGGATCGTAGACGCCAGCTGGGCTTCGAAGGGCTCAAGCTCCCAGGCGAGCGCCTGCAGGTCGACCACTTGAAGAGGCCGCCTGTGTGCGAGCGCGAAGGCCCGGGCGAGCGTCCTGCGCCCGCTCCCAATGCCTCCGGTCAGGACGACGGGCAAGGGATCTTCGCGGCGTGCGAGCCGGCCGAGGACGTGAGTGGGGCGCGCGCGATCGGTCAGGATGAGCGCGTCTGGCCCAGGCCCCTCCCACTCCAAGCGAGTCGCGCCGGGCGGATAGACCTCGTCCTGCACCGGCTGCTGAGCCAGGTAGCGGCTCACCGCGTCGGGGACGCCCACGGGCCGCTGCAGGAGCGGCGTATTCGGCTGCCAGCGCCGGTCTTCACCGAGCAAGAGCAGTCGCAGACGACGCAAAGGCGCGTCGGGCGCTAAGGCCGCCTCGAGACGCGCTCGATGGGCGTCGTCGTCCGAGAGCAGCTCGACAAGAAAGGCCGCGGTCGGCTGCTTCACGGAGAAGTCTGCCCACGCGAAGGTGCATGTCCGCAGGAGCCCGGGGGACACCTGCAACGTGTTGGCCACAAGCAGGCACTCGAGCGCGTCCTCGCCGAGACTGCACTCCACGACGAGACGCGCAGCAGGCAGAGCGCGCTCACGCCCACGCAGCGCGCGCTCAGCGTCGCGGAGCGCGCTCAGCCTCTCGCTCACGGCCTCAGGCGCCTCGAAGTCAATCGGGGGCTGAAGCTCGCCGACCTCCAACTCCGCCCGGACCTCCTCGAGCGTTACGAACAAGTCCCCGAGGCCGCCTGCGCCCTGCGCCGCGCGGTACCAGTATCGTTGCAGGTAGCGCGTAATCAGAGACTGACACCGGCGGTGGAGCAGGTGGGCGTGGTCGCGGAGCTGCGTCATTCTCAGAACATACCAGCCGTTGGACCTTTTGCCTCATGGTGTTAGAGTGCGGCGCATGTACTTAGGCCGAGTCATTGGGACATGCGTCGCGACGGTCAAGTACCCCGGCCTTGAGGGGTACCGTCTGCTCGTCGTCGAACCGCTGCACGAAGACGGAACGGTCTGCGGAGAGCCACACATCGCCGTGGACGTCACGCAGGCGGGGCCGGGCGAGCACGTCTTTTTGGTCGGCAGCCGCGAGGCCGCGCTGGCTTGCGAGCCGACCTTCGTCCCCGTGGATGCTGCGATCGTCGGCATCGTCGACGCCGTCTCGTTGGAGGCGCGATGAGGCTCGCTCGCGTGCGCGGGAACGTCGTCTCGACGATCAAGCACCCGACCTACGACGGCCGCACGTTGCTCCTGTGCCAGCCTGTCACGCCGTCGGGCGAGGCACGCGGCGAGCAGGTGGTCGCCGTTGACCACGTCCAAGCCGGGGTCGGTGACTTGGTGCTTGTCCTGACCGAGGGCACCGGCGTCCGCCAGGTCCTCGGCGCGAACGCGGGGCCGATCCGCTCGGTCATCGTCGGGGTGGTCGACGAGGTCACTGCGTCGTGAGCGAGCCTGCGCTCAGGCGTGCGCTGGTTGATTACAGCCGCGCGATGCATGTCGCTGGATGGGTCGCGAATCACGACGGCAACCTGTCCGGGCGGCTGCCTGCAGGGGACCGCTTCGTGTGCACGCCGACGGCCTTCTCGAAGGCGGATGTCGGCCTCGATGACTTGCTCACTGTAGGGCCTGACGGTGCTCGTCTCGCCGGGCCGCACAAGCCGTTCTCTGAGCTCGCGATGCACCTCGCGGTCTACCGCGCGAGGCCGGGCGTGGGCGCCGTGGTGCACGCGCACCCGCCCTTCGCGACCGCTTTTGGCGCTGCGGGACGACCGCTGCCGCATCCCTTTCTCCCGGAGGCCGTCGTGTCACTGGGCGCCGAGGTGCCGACCGTCCCGCTGACCGCGCCGGGCAAGCCCGCTGTCGATGCGCTGGCACCCTTCATCGAGCGGGTCGACGCGGTCCTGGTTGCCGGCAACGGCGTGTTCGCTTGGGGGCCGGACGTCGAGACGGCTTACCTGCGGCTGGAGCTCGTCGAGCACATGGCGCGCATCGCCCACGCCGCATCGGCGCTCGGAGGCGTCCAACCCTTGCCGGCCGACATGGTCACGGCGCTCGTCAAGCGACGCCGGGACGCTGGACTCGCGGCACCGCGAGAAGGTCAGCCCGCCGTCGCTGCCGGCTCTGCGTCCGGGTCATCGCCCGACGTCGTCGCCGAGGCCACCCGCCGGGCGCTCGCGGGCATACCGGGTGCGGATCCCGCGCGCGTCGCGCGGCTCGCGGCCGAGGCGCTCAGCGCGAGACGCCCGGCCCGCACGTAACCAGCGGTCGCAGCTTCTCGATCCGCTTCGCGCCGACCCCTTTGACCTTGAGCAGCTCGTCAACGGACTGAAAGCGTCCGTTCATGCGGCGGTGGGCCAGCATCTTCTCGGCCATCTTCTGACCTACGCCCGGTAGCTTGGTCAGCTCATCCAGGGTCGCGTGGTTCAGGTCAACGAGCGGAGGGGGCGCGTTTGCGATCGCTTCGGCGCCCTCGCCGCCGCGGGCAAGCGCCATCGCGGGGCGCTCGGGGCGGCCCGGATACCAGAGCGTGCCGCCGCCGTACGGGCCGCCGTAGCGGGGGACTGTCCAGACTTGCATCACGGCGCCGTCCGTCACGACGATCATATTGCCGTGCTCGCCCGTGCCGAGCGTGTGAACGCCCTCGCGGCGCAGGCGGTCCATCGTCGGGGGCGCGGGGTGCCCGTAGACGTTGTTCTTGCCATAGGACACGAACGCGAGCTTTGGCCGTACCGCGCTCAAGAACTCGCTCGACGAGGCGTAGGCGCTGCCGTGGTGGGCCACCTTGAGGACGGTGGACTTGAGGCGCGAGAACTCGCTGCGCAGCAGACGGTGCTCGGTCTCCTCCTCGGCATCGCCGACGAAGAGAAAGCTGACGCCCTTGTAGACGAGCCGGAAGACGAGGGAGTTCGCGTTCGTATCCGACCGTGACCCCTGAATAAAGGGGTCCTCCGGCGCGAGGACCTGCAACAGCACACCGTCGTCGAGTTGAATATCGCGCCCGCGCCGCGCGATCTTCATGGGGATCTTCTGAGCCTCCATTTCTGCGAGCATCTTCTCGAAGTCAGGGGACGACGAGGGACGCCCGGAGTCGAGGACTTGGGCGACCTTGAACTCACGCAGGACCGCCATGACCCCGCCGATGTGGTCGGCGTGCGCGTGGGAGTTGACCATCAGGTCGATCCTGTGGACCTCCAAGTCACTCAGGTAGCGCACTAGCCGGGGGGCGCCAAATGGCGGACCGCTGTCGACGAGGATGTTCTTGCCGCCCGGCGTTTGGATCAGCATGCCGTCGCCTTGGCCGACGTCGATGAAGTGAACGACAAGCACCGGGCCCCGCGGCGTGCCGAGGAGGCCGCCCATGTCATTGGACCGCGGCGGGTTCTCGGCGACCACTTCCGGCGCACCCGGCGCCGACGTGACGACCCCATCATCCGGTTGCTGCTCGGGCAGGCCCTGTTGCGGCAGAACCTGAGCTGGACTGGGGGCTGAGGCTGCCTCGAACAGGTCCGCGTCTGCGCTCTCGGGGTCCCAGCTCTTCGGCGCACGCTTGGCCTCAGGACGTTCGGTGGCCTCGTCCGGGAGCGGCTCGGTCCACGCGGCGGGCGCCGCCGAAGTGACGGCCGCTGCGCTGCTGGATGGCGCGCTCTCCAGAGCGGGCGGGAGCGCCGGCGCGGGTCGAACAACCGCCTGAGGTCCGGGTGCGCAGCCCAGGACGAGGGCGACCGCAGCGAGGGCGCACGTGACGCGCTGTAGGGTGCGCTTCATGGGCGGCCGTAAACGACGAGGCGGGCGGCTTCGAGGTCCTCGTCGATGACCTCCAGCACCTCTGGCGTCGCATCCGCGTCGAGGTCCGCGAGCGCGAGCGCGTGGGCCCGTCGGGTGACCGCCGGCCCCTTGAAGACCACTGTGCCGTCGGGGCGATGGAGCTGGAGCCGCGTCAGGCGGTGACCCGAATCGTTGGGCGTTTGAGACCGCAGGAGGAGGAACTCCGACCCGTCGCAGCCGTCGAGGTCGGTGAGGCGCATGAGGCCATCGCGGCGCACGAAGACCGCGTCGAAGCGCGCGCTCCGCTCGTCGGGGAGCTGGAGCAGTTGCACCCCGTTGTGTGCGCTGACGTACGAGACCTGTCCGTTGATGCCGTCGGCGCGAGGGCCTGTTCGTAACTCCAGCTCAGGGTAAGCGTCTCCATCGACGTCGACGCCGTCTCGAACGCTCAAGTTGACGTACGGGCCCAGCTCGCCGCGCCCCTGACGGTCCGACAATTCGTAGAGCTTGAAGATGCGCGCAGCCGCGCGTTGCTCGATCGCCTGGAGCCGAAGGCCTTGGCTCGATGCGACAAAGCGCAACTGAGGCAGGCGATCGACCTGGGCGACGTCGGCCATGAACGGGACCGCGTCGAAGCGGCTGCGCAGCGACTCGGGGTCGTGGTAGCCGACGCGAATCCCGCCCTGCTCGAGGCGCGCTGTCGCAACTTCGAGGCCCGAGCCGCGGAGGTCACTGCCTCCCGGCGCCGCCGCGCCGCTCGCCAGCGCGACAGGCATGTAGCCAAGGACCGCGCCTTCGAGGCCGATGTCGCCGATGGGCTCGAGGGACGCTGCGTCGAGCAGCTTGACGCCGGCGGGGAGCTGCTGTGCGACGTCGATGAGGCCGTCGCCATTGAAGTCCCACGCGGGGAAAACGCGGCCCGTCGGGCCACCGGCGCCCAAGTCAGGCGCACCGAGGTCGAACACGCGGTAGCTGCCCCCCGCGAAGTTGACGAGCGCAAGCCCGCCGGAACCACCCGTCAGGAGAGCGACGCTCTCCGGCACGGCGCTCAGCGGCACGGTGGCGCGGAGTGCGCCCGTGCTGGCATCGGCGACGTACAGTGTCGCAGTCGCCGCCGCCCGGCCCAGCAAGACCCAAGACGGACCGCCGGCCGCATCGAACGGCGTTGCGCGGTCCGCAACCGGGTAGGGTCCCGTAATGAGTTCGATGGACTCCCCTGCAGGCGTCTCAATGACGACGCGCTCCGACAGGTCTCGAGCGTCGAGAAAGAGCGTCCGATTCGCCGCTGCTGTGGCCGCGAAAAGAACGATTTCGGCGTTGCCGTCCCCGTCCATATCCACGTCGCCCCGCGCGTTCCAAAGGCCGGGAATCGGCGCCGTGCGTGCACGCTCGGCGGGACCTGTCGTCGAGGAGAAGCAGACGACGGGCGGACTGGCGTCGATGGGCATCGCGTCTGCGAGGTCGCCGTCACGGACGCCCGCATCTGTCGCGCCATCCGAGTCGCCGCCGCCATCCGCGGGTGCGCCGCCCGCGGGTGCGCCGCCCACGGACACCGGGTCCGCCGGCTCCGCACCGCCGCACGCGGCCAGCAAGAGATTCACGGCCAAAAAACCTGCGCAGCGCCCACTCATCGACATCGTGTCGTCCTCCCCAAGCCTTGCCGATAGACGGTTAGCCCAAACGAACA
>CANLBD010000120.1 GCA_947488215.1 Myxococcales bacterium
GCGAAGCTCGGCAAGGCCGCCGCGCCCGCCCCGACGCCGCCTGAGCCCGCCGCAGCACCTGCGCCCTCCGCCTCGCCGGAGCCCGCGGCCCGCGGCAAGCGCACCAAGAAGGCCGCCGCGGCGGTCTTCGCAACGCTCGGCGACGAGTGACGCGCCGCCCGCTCAGCGGGCGGTGACGGCGGACGCCCGCGCTCAGCCCTCGACGAGGAGCCTGTACGCGGGCGTCTGCATGACCGGGCAGCGGTAGACGTATTCCCCGGGCGTGAGCTCGACGGGGAAGAGCTTGCCGGTGCCCGGCGCGATGCCCTCGCCGTTCACGCGCGGCAGGCTGGGGTCGTGCTCTCCCTTGAGCTCGAAGCCTGTCGCCCACGGCGCCGCGGTGTTCATGACCTGCAGATGGTACTTGCCCGCCTTGACCCGCAGGCGCACCAAGCCGCCCTCACGCGCGACCGCCGTGACGCGGTTGATGCGCGCGCACTCTTCGGCGGACTTCGCCGTGTACGGCGCGGCGCTCGGCTCGGCGTCGGCGAACACGCAGACGGCCTGACGCAGCGTGATGACGGGCCGCCCGTCGCTCGCGGCCGTGAGCGCCGGCACGACGTCGCCCTCGGGCAGGCGTGCGACGTCCCGCGCGGCGCGCGCCGAATGCACCGGCGGCGCGGCGAGCGCCTGAGACTGCACGAAGAGCGCGGCGAGCGCGCAAGCCAGAAGCCTCATCGACGAACCTCCTGAACCCTCGACGCGCGACCGGCGCCGAAGATTCAGACGCTCAGCCGTTGACGAACGCGATGATCTCGCTGTCCTCGTCCCGCGCGGCGCGCAGGTTGTCGACCAGCTCACCGATCAGCGCGGCGAAGTCGTCGTCGAAGACCAGATCGAGGTCACTCGCCATCTCTTCGGCCCGCTTGCGAAGCTCGTAGAGCTGCACGCGGTCGTAGTCCTCGTCGTCCTCTTCGTCCGGGTCGAGGTCGATGGCCTCGCCGAGACGATCGAGCTGGTCCATCGCGTCGGACATATCGTCCTCGCTCAGGTGGCCGACCTTCGGGTTGGTGTGCCCACCGTCGAGGTCACCGAGCTCGGTGCCGAGCAGGTCCGAGAGCTTCGTGTCGAGGAGCTGGTCGAGCGCGTCGAACAGGTCGTTCGGCGGCGTCGCGAACTCGGTGCGGCCGAGGTGCTCACCGAACTCCTCGCACCTTTTCCGCAGGCCCTCCACGCCCTCACTCCGGCGGACCTTCGTGAGCTGGGCCGCATTCAACGCGTAGAAGTCGAGGAAGAACGCCATGCAGAAGACCTCTTTTGGGGCAGTCCGTGACCCCCCCATTCAACGATGCTGCGCCCCTTGTCAAGTCTATCGCGGGGGGGCGTCGCCAACCTGCGCGAAATCCATGCGCTCCATCAAGAAGAGCACCTGGTAGGCGTCCGCCTCGTCCACGCCGGGGATCGACAGAACACGGCCCAGCTGCTCGGCGAGGGAGAGCCCGTGTGTCACGGCGTTCCAGATGCGCAGCTGCTTGGTGGAGAGCTGCAAATCCTCGGGAGAGATGCGCTTGTGGTCGAGCCGCAGGAACGGCTGCCGCTCTCGTCCGTCGAAGTGGGCCTTGAGGTCGTCGAGGGCCATCCGACGGCAAACCCCCTCGTTGACCAGCGCGTATGCGCCCAGCTCGAGCGGCACGATCTGCGCGGTCGTGTACTCGCCTCGGTAGAATGCGTACTGACCGGACGGCCACGAGAAGACCTCGAGCAGCTTCGCCTTGACCTGCGAGCTCAGCGCATCGAACAGGTCATGCGGCGTCAGCAGGTTCAGGTGAACGAGCGCGTCCCCGAGCCGCCCGCCGTGGTCGGAGAGCGCGTTGAGCGCCTCGTTGAGCCGAGCGCGGGGGACAAGCCGCCGGTCGACGAGGTACTCGCCGAGCAGCTCGGAGCGCAGGTTGCTCGTGACGTACTCGGGCCGACCACGCCGCCAGAAGATCTCCTTGCGCTTCTGCCCCGTCTCGAGGGTCATCCGGCCCGTCGAGCGGCACACCGCGTAGCGGTAGAGAATGCGCGGCAGGTCGCGACGGTCGAACGTGCCGCCAAAGTCAGGCCGCGCGGTCTCGCCCCCGCTCACGGCCGCGTCGAGCAGCCCCTCCACCCGCGCCGCCACCACCCAGGGACCGCCGTCGACCGAGACCTCTTCGGCCGACTTCAGTCCATCGCGGCGCACAATCTCGACGAGTGTGCTGTAGCCCATCGGCCCATAGACCGCGCCCTCGCCGTCGCGGATCTTGAAGCGACTCTGCGGCGACCAAGCGAGGCCGTCTGAGGGGTCGGCCGCGGCGGGCAGCCCGACGGGCGGCGCGCTCAGCGGCGGCGCGGAGCGAGGCGGACCGCTGCGCAGCGTGGGCGACATCGCTGCGGGGGCGGCGCTGAGTGGGGGCGGTGCAGGTGTAGCGCGTGCTGCTGGGCCCGGCCACGATGACTCACCCGCGAGGCCGAGCGCCTCGACCGCGCGGTCGAGGTCTTCTTGACGCGCGAGCTCGTCCTCAAGCTCTCGCGCGAAGACCGACTTCATGAACCGGCCCATATCCTGGGTCGTCACGCGCATCTTCTCGTTGAACAGGTAGTCGAGCAGCGCGTCGAGGAACTCGGTCGCGGTCTGGAAGCGGTCCTCGCGCTGCCGCGACAGGCCGCGCTGGACGATGCGACGCAGCGGCTCCGGGATGTCTGACGGCAGCTTGGACAGCGCCTCGGTCACGTCGCAGTCGCGCACCATCATGAGCGTCTCGAGCTCGGTCTTGCCGTGAAAGAGCCGGTTCATCGCGAGCATCTCGTAGAGGATGATCGCGGCGCTGAAGAGGTCGGCGCGCGCGTCGATCTCCTGCCCCATGACCTGCTCGGGGCTCATGTACCCGAGCTTGCCCTTCATCGTGCCGGTCTTGGTCGCGGCCTCGCGCCGCGTGGCCTTCGCGACGCCGAAGTCGCCGATCTTGACCTCGCCGTCGTAGCTCACGAGCACGTTCGACGGCGAGACATCGCGGTGAATGATGTTGAGCGGCTGGCCGCGGCTGTCGACCGCGCTGTGGGCCGCCTCGAGGCCCTTGAGCGTCTCGCACATCATGAAGACAGCGAGCTTCTGCGGCACACGAATCCGCAAGTGCGTGCAGCGGATGAGCAGGTTCAGCAGGTCCTTGCCGAACACGTACTCCATCGCGATGAAGTACTCCGTGCGGACCGCGCCCAGGTCGAAGATCTGCACGACGTTCGCGTGCTGCAGCGAGACGGCGATCTTCGCCTCGTCGATGAACATGCGGACGAACTCGTCGTTCTCCGCGAGATGCATCAGGATTTTCTTGATGCAGAGCTGCTTTTGGAAGCCCGCCGCGCCGTACTGCCGAGCCCGAAAGATCTCCGCCATGCCGCCCATGCCGATGCGGTCGAGCAGGACGTACTTGCCGAAGTGAACCGGCTGGATTTTGGGGGCGCGGTCGGCGGACGCGGGCTTCACGCGCCCAACATCGCACACCCGGCGGGGGGCGGCAATTCAGGCGCCTCTGTCAGCACTCGATGACGTTCAAGGCGAGGCCGCCGCGGGCGGTCTCTTTGTATTTGGTGCTCATGTCCGCACCCGTCGCGCGCATGGTCGCGATGACCTTGTCGAGCGAGACCTTGTGGGAGCCGTCCCCCGAGAGGGCGAGCCGCGCGGCGTTGATGGCCTTGACCGCGCCCATCGCGTTGCGCTCGATGCAGGGCACCTGCACCAGCCCACCGATGGGGTCGCAGGTGAGCCCGAGGTTGTGCTCCATCCCGATCTCGGCGGCGTTCTCGACCTGCTCGGGCGTTCCGCCCAAGACCTCGGCGAGCGCGCCCGCGGCCATCGAGCAGGCCACCCCGACCTCACCCTGACAGCCGACCTCGGCGCCGCTGATCGAGGCGTTGCGCTTGTAGAGGCCGCCAATCGCGGTCGCGGCGAGCAAGAAGCGCAACGTGCCGTCGTCGTCCGCGTTCGGCGTGTAGCGGTGGTAGTAGGCCAGCACGGCGGGCACGATCCCGGCGGCGCCGTTCGTGGGCGCCGTCACGACCCGCCCGCCCGCGGCGTTCTCCTCGTTCACGGCGAGGGCCCACAAGTTCACCCAGTCGAGCGCGGCGAGCGGGTCATGCGCGCCGCGCGGATCGTTCCGCAGGCGGCGATACATCTGCGCCGCCCGGCGAGGCACCCGTAGCCCCCCAGGCAGGATGCCCTCGACGCGGCAGCCACGCTCAATACACGCCTGCATCGTCGCCCACAGGCGCGTCACGCCGCCCCGCACCTCGGCCTCGGGTCGGAGCGCGCACTCGTTCTTCAGCACGACCGTGCTGATCGAGAGGCCCGTGCGCTCGCAGACATCGAGGAGCTCGCGACCGTTTGCGAACGGGTGAGGGAGCGGACCGGACCCCAACGCGCTCGCGCCGCCGCCCACCGGCGTGCCGTCCGCGCCCGCAACGAACCCGCCGCCCACCGAGTAGTACACGCGCTCGAAGAGGACCTCGCCCGCGTCATCGAGCGCGCGAAAGCGCATGCCGTTGGAGTGCAGCGGCAGCCGCTCGCGTCGGTCGAAGACCAGGTCGCTGCGCGTGTCGAAGTGAATCTCCCCGACCCCGACGAGGGGCAAGCGGCCTGTGCGCGTCACGGCGTCGACCAGACCCGGCGCGGCGTCCGTGTCGACCGTGTCGGGCCGCTCACCCCGCAGCCCGAGCACGATCGCGGTGTCGGTGCCGTGCCCGCGGCCGGTGTGGGCCAGCGAGCCGTGCAGCGAGACCCGCACGGTCGCGACGCGCGCGGCCACGCCGAAGTCCACCAGCCGCTCGCAGAACAGCAGCGCCGCCTTCATCGGGCCGACGGTGTGGGAGCTCGAGGGGCCGAGGCCGATCTTGAACAGGTCGAAAACGCTCACGTCCATGCGGGTCAACCTAGCATGCGGTTGGCACGTTCGCCGTCTGCCTGCTAGATTGCCGCGCTTTCATGTCTACGCAAACCCTCCCAGACCACGTCGAGACGCTCATCATCGGCGCCGGCCTCGCTGGCCTGTCGACCGCGCTGCACCTCGGCCCCGCCCATAACCTGCTCGTCGTCGAGGCGAACAACTATGTCGGCGGCAAGGCGCGCACCGAGCGCATCGGCGACTTCCTCTTCGACGTGACCGGCCACTGGCTGCACCTGCGCGACCCCGGCATTCGGGCGCTCATCTTCAGCCTGCTCGGTGAGGACCACTTCCACAAAGTGGACCGCATCAGCCGCATCTGGTCGCACGGCGTCTACACCGAGTACCCGTTCCAAGCGAACACCTTTGGCCTGCCGCCGCAGGTCGTGCACGAGTGCCTGATGGGCGCCATCGAGGCCGCTCGCGCCCGCCCGGACGCTGTCACGCCGGCGCAGGAGCCCGAGAGCTTCGCGGAGTGGATTCGGTTCTACTTTGGCGAGGGCATCGCGCGGCACTTCATGGTGCCCTACAACGCGCGCCTGTGGGGCGTGGACGCCGCTGAGATCACGAGCCGCTGGTGCCAACGCTTTGTGCCGAAGCCCAAGCTCGAGGACATCGTGGCGGGCGCAGTGGGCCTGAACGCCGGCAAGATGGGCTACAACGCCCACTTCTTGTACCCCAAGCAGGGCGGCATCCAGAGCGTGTCCGAGGCTCTGGCAGACGCCGTGGGCCGCGCGCGCATCGCGCTCTCGCTCAAGGTCACGGGCCTCGACCTCGACACCCGCACCGCGACGCTGAGTGACGGCCGCGCCGTGCGCTTCGAGCGCCTGGTCAGCACCATGCCGCTGCCGTGGCTCATCGACACGATCGAGCGCGTGCCCGACGCCGTGCGCGCCGCGAAGGGTACCCTGCGCGCGACGCCTGTGACCTACTTCAACGTGGGCGTGCGCGGCGCGCTCGGCGTGCCGGACCACTGGGTCTACGTGCCCGAGGCGGAGTGGCCGATGTACCGCGTCGGCAGCTTCTCAAACGCCGTGCCGACCATGGCTCCGCCGGGCCACAGCTCGCTCTACATCGAGCTCGCCGACCGCACGACGCCGCCCGAGGCGCTCGTCCCGCGCGTGACCGAGGGGCTCATCCGCATGGGCTTCATCGAGCACGCCGACCAGATTTTGTTCATGCAGGCGCGCCACGTTCCGCTCGCTTACGTCATCTATGACTTCGGCTACACCGCGGGCCGCGAGGCCGTGCTCGAGTTCTTGAGCGCGCGGGGTGTGCAGTCGATCGGTCGCTACGGCGACTGGAACTACTCGTCGATGGAGGACGCGCTGATCGATGGCCGGCGCGCCGCAGGGATAAAGCCATGACACCGCCGCTCGTCTCGATCGTCATTCCCGTCTACAACGAGCAGGCGATCCTGTCGTCGTCGCTGAGCGACTTGGTCGACAAGCTCTCGCGCGAGGACTTCACGTACGAGATCATCGTCGCGGAGAACGGCTCGAAGGACGCCACCGTGGCCTTGGCCAACGAGTTCGCGTCGCACCACCCGCAGGTGCGCGTGCTCTCGGTCGGCGAGCCCAACTACGGCAAGGCGCTGAAGCAGGGCATCCTCGAGGCACGGGGTGAGTTCGTCATCTGTGACGAAATCGACCTGTGTGACGTCGAATTCTACCGCCTCGCGCTCTCGAAGATGCGGGGAGACGGCTTCGACTTCGTCGTCGGTAGCAAGCGCGTCGCGGGGTCGAATGACCGCCGCCCGATGTACCGCCGCGTCGCGACCCAGGTGCTCAACGGCATGCTCCGCGTCGCCGTGGGCTTCAAGGGCACCGACACGCACGGCCTCAAGGCGTTCCGGCGCGAGGCGATGCTCGACATCGTCGAGGCCTGCGTGGTGGACCGCGACATGTTCGCGAGCGAGCTCGTGGTCCGCACGCACCGCGCTGACCGCCGCTGGACCGAGGTCCCCATCGACCTGATGGAGAAGCGCCCGCCGTCTGTGCACCTGTTCAAGCGCGTGCCGAACGTGCTCAAGAACATCGTGCGCCTGACGTCGATTATCCGGCTCGGCCGCGACGTCAAGTTCTAAGCGCGTGGCCCGGACCGTCAGCGTCGGCGTCGACATCGACGCGCTCGTTCACTACCACCGCATCCACGGCCTGCCCGAGGGGCGCGCTTCAAACGCCGCCTGGCGGGACGCTCTGCCCCGCTTCTCGGAGATGTTCGAGGCGCTCGGCGTCAAGGCGACCTTCTACGCGGTCGCCGCGGATCTGGCCATTCCCGGCAATGCCGACCGGCTGCGCGCGCTCGTCGCGCAGGGGCACGAGATCGGCAACCACACGCTCAACCACCGCTACGACCTGACCCGCATGACGGCCGATGAGCGCGTGGTCGAGGTCGGGCAGGGTCGCTACCGCCTGGAGCACGCGGCCGAGGCCGAGGTCGTGGGGTTCCGCGCGCCCGGCTACAACGTAAACGCCGACCTGCTGCGGGACGTCGCCGCCACCGGCCACACGTATGACACGAGCGTGTTCCCTTGCGCGCCTTACTACGGCGTCAAGGCGGGCGTGATCGGGCTGCTCGGCGCCCTCGGTCGGCCCAGCCAGAGCATCGTCGGCACGCCCCGCGTGCTCTTCGCGCCCCGCGCGCCCTACCGCATGGACCCCAACGAGCCGCACACCCGCGGCGATGGCCTGCCTGAGTTCCCGGTCACCGTGGCCGCGGGCTTGCCGATGCTGGGCCACGCCTTCACCGCGCTCGGTCGCCGCGGGGCGGTCGCGGCCGCGCAGCTCGCGGCGCGCCTGCATGACCACGTCACGGTCGAGTTCCACGCGGCCGACCTGCTCTCGCTCGACGAAGACCGCCTTGAGCCCGCGCTCGCGGCGCAGCGTGATCTGCGCGTTCCCCTGGCGCGCAAGCGTGAGACGTTTGAGGCGGCCCTGCGCGCGCTGCTTGATGGCGCGACCTGCGTGCGCCTGTGCGACCTGCGCCTCGGCCCCCCAAATGAGGGTGCTCGCGCCTGATCGACGCGCGTAGGGTTGCGCCCCACGGCCCGCTCGGGTCAAATGCGCGCCGCCATGGCCGAGAACACGCACGACGATATGCAGGTCGAGCTCGAGAAGCTCCTCGAGATCGCAGTCAAGTACCCCGAGGTGGGCCCCCCCCTCGCCGCCGTCGCCTACAAGGCGGGGTGGCGGAGCTTTGGGGACCGGCTCGTTCGCATCGGCCTAACGGGCGGACCCCGCGGCTTCGACTACTACGCGGTCGCCGTGCTCAGCGCGCGCCGCGATGGTCGGACCGAGGACGCGCGCAAGCTCGTCCTTGAGGCCGCGCAGGACCTCGCGCGCGCCGAGGGTGTGAGCACCCACGACGCCGCCGAGTTCTTGCGGCTCGTTCGGCAGGGCTTCTCGTCCCTGCTGCACGACCAAAGAGACCCCCGCGCGGACCTCGCCTTCCCGTCCACGCTCGCCGAGGTCTGGCCGTCGCTCGAGGCGAAGCTCTCAGGTGACCCGCTCTACCATGTGATTCGCGCTCAGATCCTGTGGTACGCCGACCCCGCCGCGGCCGAGGCCGCTTGGGTCGCTGCCGAGGCCCACGGCGACGCCGAGCTGGTCTGGAACGCCCGCGGCACGTGGGCGAAGGACGCCGAGAAGGACGAGGCCGCGGCCGAGCGCGCGTACCGCGCGGGGCTTGAGAAGGCCCGTGGCAGCGCTCTGCTGCTGCATAACTTGGCACAGCTCCTGATGGATCGGCACGCGGGCGCGCCGGCCGAGGTCGAGGCGACCGCTCCCGAGGCGACC
>CANLBD010000121.1 GCA_947488215.1 Myxococcales bacterium
CTTCGTGCTCGCGCCGAAGACGCCGACACCGTCAGCGAGACCCTGCTCGAGATCCTGCAGGGCGCGACGCGCTCCGATGCCGACGCGCTCCTCAACGACTGGGCATCGCGCCTCCGCCCGCTCCACGACGAGCCTGCCGGCTGGTCGACGCTGGTCGCCGCGCTGTGCTACCTTGCCCAAGTGAGCGGCATCCCCAAACCCCATCTGGCGGCCGCCGCAGACGCGCTGCCCGAGCCGACAAAGGAGACGTTCATGACCGCCGCGCAAGAGTGGATGCTTGAGGGCATGGAGAAGGGCCGCGTCGAAGGCCGACTCGAAGGCCACGTCGAAGGCCGCGAAGAGGGCGAGCGCGCCGCGCTCGCGGCGACTCTGACCCGCCTGATTCAACTCCGATTCCGCGAGACCTCTGCCGATGTGAACGCCCGCATCGACGCTGCGACGAAGCCCGAATTGCAGGGCTGGCTCGAGCGCATCCTGACCGCCGAGACGCTCGACGACCTCTTCGCCTGAGGCGAGCGTCGCGTCATCGCGCCGCGGCCACGATAACCATCACCCCGCTCTCGGGGCTGAAGTCACGCCCCGCGAAGTCGCCGCAGACACGCTGCGGCGACCAGTCGCAGGCGGGCAGCAGGTGCAGGAGCTGCTCGGGCGTCAGGTAGCGGTGGGACACGCGCTGCTCCGCGGTGCGCCGCGGCTCGGCGGCGCTCAGGTCGTCGAAGAGCGCGCACCGATAGGTCACGTCGATGCGCTGGTCGGGCAGCTCGTCGTTGCGCTCGTACACGTCGACGCGCCCGGCGGCGTCGAGCACGGTGATCAGGTACTCGAAGTCGGTGTCGTCGGGCTCGGGCGGGGCGTCGTCGATCACGTAGACGTCGAGCACGAGCCGGGCGTCGGGCGCGGCGACCCGGCGCAGGGCGGTGAGCGCCGCGCGCTGGGCCGCTTCGTCGGGCAGGCAGAAGAGCGTGTTAAACGGCAGGAGCACGCGGTCGTAAGGCGGCGCGCCCTCGGGGGGTGACAGCAGGTCGGCCGGGGTCAGGCGCACCTTGGCCGCGCGCGTCTTTGGCAGCGCGCTCAGGCGGTCGGCGGCGCGCGCGAGCAGACCCGGGTGCTGGTCGATGCCGGTCACGCGCCGCGCGGCTCGGGTGAGCGGATCGAGCAAGCGACCCCACCCCACGCCCGCCTCGAGCACATGCGCCGCGCCCTCGCACTCTCGGCGGTAGAAGGCCTTGTCGCCGCGCTGCCCGCGGTGGAGCAGCTCGTAAAGCCAGGCGTCCAGGGCCTCGTCTTCGGTCGGGGGGGTCACGTGTGTCGCGCTCCGGTGGCAGGGGCGCAGCGTGCGACTGTCGCGCGCGCGACGCAACTTGCGACAAAGTAGCGCTCTCGGGCATCACAGGCGAACCATCTCAGACGGTCACACGACTCGGAGACGCACGTTGAGCTCACCCTTCGGTTCTTCCTTCGCGCGCCACGCCGGCATGGCCGCGCTCGTGGCGCTCGTCGCCGCGTGCGGCGAGGACGCCTCGAATGATCCCACGCCCGGCGGCGGCTCGGCCACGCCGGATGTCGGCCCTGTCGGCGGCGCGCCTGTCGGCGGCGCGCCTTCGGGTGGCGTCATGGCCGACGCCGGCCCGGGCGGCGCGCCCTTTCTCGACGTCGGCCCCTCGGGTGGTGCGCCGCCCCCGCCTGACCCCGAGGGCGGTGAATTCACGGTCGAGGTCCTGCACGAGGAGCGGGTCACGCTGAGCCCCGGGGGCGTGTCGCCGGACATCACGTTCGACGTGCCCGACGACGCGGTGGCCTTCACGATCTTTGGCTTGGGTGAGCGCCCCACGGACTACTTCGTGGTGGAGCACCTCGAGAACGCCGAGGGCGAGGCCTTCGTGACCGAGGACCCGGGCGTGCCCGCGGGCCCGTTCGACCAGTTCCTGTCGCCGTGGCCCGGTCAGTTCCGCAGCCCGAACCGCGCCGCCCCCAGCGAGGCGATGGCCACGCTACTCTTCCCCAACAACCCCGAGCTGGCGGTCACGCCCGGGCAGTGGACGCTGCGCGTGGCGTCCCTCGACCCGAACTCGGGGCGGCCGGGCGCTGGCGAGGTGCTCGTGAGCGTGCGTGTCAAGCGCGCGGCCCAGCCGCCGCAGCGGGGCGTGCTCAAGCTCAACTTGTACTTCACGGGCGCGCGCGGCTGGACCGCCGACACGGCCCTGCAGGACCCCGACTTCAACGCGGCGCTTGACCGCATGCGGGAGTTCTATGAGCCCATTGGCATCGACGTCGTGCCGGCGAGCTTTACCGATATCCCGAATGAATACGCGACGATCGACAGCTTTATGGCCGAGGCGGGCAACGAACTCGCCGAGATGTTCGCGCTCGGTGAGACAGACCAGGGCGTGAACCTGTTCTTCGTGGACCGCTTCGGCGGGCAGTTCGGCGGCCAGATCGGCGGCATCGCGGGCGCGGTCCCCGGGCCGAGCGGCGCGCTGCTCGGCGGCACCCCGCGCAGCGGCGTGGCGGTGGGCACGAGCATCGCGCCCGACCCCCGCTCCATCGGTCACGTGATGGGCCACGAGACGGGCCACTACCTGGGCCTGTTCCACACGAGCGAGATCTTTGCTCAAGGCGTGAACGACCCCATCCCCGACACGCCGCAGGGTCAGCAGGGCACGTCGAACCTGATGTACCCCACCGTGACGCCCGAGGACGCCGAGCTGAGCGCCCAGCAGGGTGTCATCGTGCGCGGCAACCCGACCATCCTGCCGATTGAGGTGACGCCATGAAGTCGCGCGCAGCCCGGGCGAGCCTTGTCTTCGCTCTGAACTTGTCTCTGGCCGCGGGCGCGGCCGCTCAAACGCGCACGGCCGAGGTCCCGCTCCCCGAGCGTTTACTCGCGGCCATCGACGTGCCCCTGACGCTCGACACCATCGAGCGGGCGGGGCTGACCGAGGCGGTGGCGCTGCGTGTTCTGGGCGACGGGGCGCGCACGCGTTACGAGCGCCTGCGCGCAGCGTCTGCGCTGCCGTTCTTCGCCACGGCGACGGCCCGCGCTGCCCTCGAGCGCGTAGCCGCCGCGGACAGCGATCTGGAGCTGCGGGTGCAGGCCGTCACGGGCCTAGCGCGCGGCTTCGGCCTGACCGACCCGCTCGGCGTGCGCGCTGCGCTCGACGCCGCTCTCCACCAGCCAAGCACGCCGACCTACGTCCGTGACCACTGGGCCAAAGAGCGCGCAGCGCTCGAGTCCCCGGCGTCAACCGGCGCGCCCCGCTGAGGCGAGCTCAGCGGCCGAAGCGCAGCCAGCGCGCCCAGCCAAAGGGGTGGCCCTTGGGCGTGACGGCCTTGCCCTCGATGACGGGCGGCTGGTCCCGCGTCGCGTCGAGCAGCGCGGGCACCGCCTCACTCGGGCTTGCGCCCGTCGAAGCCGTGGCGACGAACTGCGACAGGCGCTCGGCGTCCTGCGCGGGGTCGCCCGCGCCTGCGAGCAGGAGGACCTCGGTCAGGCCCGCGAGTCGCAGCGCGCCGGCGAGGCGGAGGAGGCCGTCGCCAGACCCGTCTTCGAGCGGCGTGGTGGGCGCAGTCCTCAGGACCACCCGCTCGGCCCGAGCGCCCGAGTTGGCGAGGTCGGCGGCACGCAGCGCGCCGAGCGCGCCACTGGTCGGGTCGAGCGGCGCGTCGAGCTGCACGGTCCGCGCGTCGCGCAGGGCAGAGAGCGCAGCATCGGCCTGGGCGTCTGCCGCGACGACCGCCCAGGCCTGACTCGCCGCAGGCGCCTCGGCCCGCGGCATGGCGGGCACGTGGGGCAACAACGCCAAGTTCACGGGCCGCTGCTTGCTCAAGAACACAGGGGACGTCCCGGGCGGCGAGCGCGGCGGCGCGGGCGCGACGACCAGCGCGCCCCACGGCGCTCGCAGCAGCGGACCGTCGGGCTCGATGCGGAGGCGCAGGCCCGAGAGCGCGGCGCTGAGCTTCTTGTCGCTGAGCCACGGCAGCAGGGTCTTTGTCCCGGCGGTCAGCGCCTTGTAGCTCGCTGCGTTCGGGTCGGGTCGGCCCGTCGTAAAGGTCTGCGACGGTGCGCTGACTGCGGCGAGCATGGGCTCGACCGTCGCGGCCAGGGCGGCGCGGCCCGGCAGCGACACCAGGCGGTGCGCGGCCTCGCCGTGCATCCACAGCAGCGCGACGCTCTGCTGCTCACCCACGCTGTACGTGACGCGCGCCTCACCCTCGGCGGGGGCGTACGCCTCGACCGGGGTGAGCGCGGGCAGCGCCCAAGCGGACCACTCGGGGCGGGCGCTCTGGAGCCCTCGAGAGGCATCGACGAGGCGTGTCGCCGCGTCCCGCACGAGCGCAGTCTGCGCCGCGCGGTCGCTCTGGGTGAGCGCCGGATCGCGCAGGCGCGCCGCGGCCTCGAAGAGTGTGCTCTGCACGCTGCGCGCGAGGGCATCCTCGGGGGGGCGTGCCAGCCAGAGGGCGCGCGTGACCCCGTCTGGACGGGCGCGCCGCTGCTTGAGCAGGCCGGCGAAGCGCAGGGCCTCAATGCGCGCCTCAGCGGCCGCATCGGGTGTCTTTGCAGCGCGGGATGTGGCCGCGAGCGCGTCGACCGCGAGCGAGAGCGTCGGCCGAATGTCGGCGGGCCAAGCGGGGGCGCGGGCGTCCAACGTTCGACCGAGAGCGCCCGAGTCCCCGAGCGCGGTCGTCCACGCAGCGGTCGCGCGCACGGCCGCAGACGCAGCGTCGGCCACGCGGCGCTGGCCCGCCGCGTGGGCGGCGTCGAGCGCGGCGGCGCGCCAGTCCAGCGCGGGGTCGGGCAGGTCGCCGAGGAGCGCCGGCAGGGTCTTGAGGACGTTCGCGGCCTCGGGCAGCGCGCCACCCGCCAGGTGCGCGCCGGCGAGGCATGTGCGGCCGCCGATCTGCGCGGCCCGCGCCTCGGGTGAGGCGAAGCCGAGCTGGCCGGAGAGCGTCGCGACGGCCTCGGCGGACTGACCCGCGGCGAGCTGCGCGCACCCCAAGTAAGCCGCGGCCACGCGCGGGTCGAGTGCGTCTGCGGGCAGCCCCGCGAAGGCCCTCTGCACAGCGTCGGGCGAGGCGGCCTCAACCGCGAGCTGGGCGCGCAGCGTGGCCGTGTGCACCGACGGAAACTCCGCCAGCGAGGCGTCGAGGCGCGCGGCCGCGGCCGCAGGGTCGCCGAGCGCGTCGAGCGCAACTGCCGCGGCACGGTCCAAGCGGGCCTTGGTGGGGCCCTGCGCGGCGCCTGCAGCTTGCTCGGCGACCTGCAGGACCGCGTCGAACGCCCCGCGCCGAAGGAACACCTCGGCGCGCAGCGCGAGGGCGTCCGAACGGGTGCCCTGGGGAGCGTTGGTCAGCCCCGACAGCGCTGCGTCCACCGCAGCCAGGGCGTCGTCGAGGCGGCCGCCTGCCAAGGCGACGCGAGCGCGGAGCAGGTCGACCTGAGCGACGCCCTCGGGCACAGCGAGCGACTCGAAGCCCGCGCGCGCCTCAGTCGCGAGGGCCTCGGCGTCGGCCGCGCGTCCGCGGCGCAGGGCGATCGCGGCCCGCTCCAAGGTCGCCTCGTTCGACGCGCGCAGTCGCAAGAAGCGTTGGCCTGCGTGCTCCGCCGCAGGGTGCGTCAGCTCCAGATTGGGACCGAGCGCTGAGTGGGCGTCGATTGCGGCCGCCTCCTCGAGCGCCTGGTTCGCGTCCTCGAGTCGACCCTGCGCGAGGGCCGCGCGCGCCGCCTCGAGCAGCATGCCCTGCGCGCCGTCGAGCGCGGAGAGCGCGTCGGCCGGCAGCGCCGCCGCGGGCGGGAGCGCTCGGAGCGCGCGCGACGTCGCGATGGCCTCCTTGACGTCCCGGTCGATGACTGCGCCACGCAGGCTCTGGATGTACGCTAAGCCCGTGATGCGCGGGTCGTCGAGCGCGTACGTCTGTGTCGTCAACTGCAGGCGCAGCGCGTTCGCGTTCGCAGCGTCGCCAGCGCGCGCAGCGGCGTTCGCGATGCCCGCCGAGAGCAGCATCGTGTGCAGCGTGTGACCCCGGTTCGCCTTGGACGCCGCGTGGGCCTCGACCAGCCGCGCGCGCCCCGTTGCGGCGTCTCCGGCCAGCAGCGCGTCGAGACCTTGGGCAACGAGCTGCTCAACGACCTGGTCGGTCTTGTAGGCCCGTGGGCGGTCGCCGTCCCAAGCGCGCACGGTCGCCCACGGCGTCAGGTCGTCGAGCGCGAGCGCGAAGCTCTCGGCCATGCGTCGCGCGATGGCGACGAGCGGCTCAGCCTCGCGCTCGTTGCCGCGCCGCTCGCGTGTGAGCTCGGCGCGAAACAGTAAGTGGTAGAGGACGATGCGCGCCACCTCGGGGTGCGTCGCCGCCGCGACGCTCGCGCTCACGGGCGTGCCCGTTTTCGCGTTCGCCACGAGCTCGTCCTCGAGTGCGCGACACTGCTCGGCCAGCGCCGAGGCGCGCGCACCGACCACCCGGTCGAGCAGCACGCGCGGCGCTGGGTCGGGCTCGGCGCCGTTCGCGAGGGCGTCCGCCACCCGCGCGAGCCGCGCGCGGAGCGGCCCCTTGACCGCCTCGCTCAGGCCCGGCGTCGCGAGGTCCAACACCTGACCATAGAACCACACACGCGCGAAGCCGGGCTTGGCCTGCGCGAGCTTCGTGAGCGCCTCGGGCGTATCTTGGGCGCGTTTGGCGTCGAACGACCACGCGGTGTAAGGCGCGGGGGCCGCGGCGCGGGCGTCGGGAAGGCCGGTGAGCGAGGCTGTGGCGAGCGCGGCCGCCAAGACCGCCGCGTGGGGTGAACGTCGAGTCGCGTTTCGCATGGTCGCACGTTACACCGCGCCGAGACCGGAGCAAGGATCGTCGCGCGCGCCTGCCTTGACACGGCGCGCGCGCAGAGTGACCTTGACGACATGGCGCGACGCAGCGGAACAGGGTCGAGTTCGAGCCTTCGAGACACGGTCGCGCAGCGCGGCCGGCAGATCGCCGAGGCCGCGCGCTTGCGCGACGCCGACCCGCCCGAGGCCGCGCAGTCAGCCGAAGACGCCGCGCCCGCCGAGCCGCGTCAGGCGCGCCGCCGCTACACACCGAGAGCGCCCGTGCCCGCGTGGCTGCGGCTCGTCGTGGAGCTGCTGCCCGCGACGACCAAGCAGCAGGTGCGGGACATTCTGCGTGAGCCCGCGCCCGAGCCAGTCGCCCCGCAGACGCCGAGCGCAGCGAACGCAGAGCTTGCAGCCAGCCGAGAGCACCTGAGGCAGGCCCGCGAGGACCTGCGGCTGCGCGAGTCTACGCTCGACGCCGCCCGCGCGGAGGTCGAGCGCGCGCGCCACGCGATGGACGCCACGCGCATCGAGCTCGACGGCCGCGCGCGCGAGATCGAGCGCGCGCTCGCCGAGGCCCGGCGCGCGGCCGCCGAGAGCGCCGTCGAACGCCTCGTGCCGCGCGCCCAGATCGTGTGGTCGCCAAGCCACAGCCCCCGCCCGCTCCGCGGCGTTGCTCGGCTCGCGGCGAACATCCGGCGCTTCGGGCAGCTCACGCCCGTCGTAGCGCGCACGAACGCCGAGGGCCAGCTTGAGGTCGTGTCTGGTCACCGCCGCATGGCAGCGCTTGAGCTCGCGGGCTCGACACACGTGCGTCTGCGCGTGGTCCCGCACCTCGACGAAGACCTCGCCGCCGCGCTCTATCTGGCCGAGAACTGCTTGGTCGATGGCGTGACGAGCAAGGCCGTGACACAGCTCGCGGCGCGGCTCGGGGATGCGGCGCCACCGGGCTTCGCGGACGCGATCGCCGCGGTTCAGGCGGACGACGCCGAGGCCGTCGAGGAGATGACCCTCGAGGACGTCGTCGAGGAAGCCCGCGCCGCGCTCGCTGAAGGGGCAGCCTGGGTCAAGGCGCTGCGTCCACAGTGGGCGGACATCGAGCCCGAGAGCCGTGAGACGCTCGCGCACCTTATCCTGTGGTTTGCGCGCATGGCCCCGAGGCTGCGCGTCGAGTGACCCGCGCGCGCGCCCGCCGACCGGCCACGGACACCCCCGCAGACACTGAGCGCGCCGCTCGGTTGCGTCAGCGCGCCACGGCGCTGCGTGCGACTCGAGCGTTCCTCGACGCACGGGGCTACATCGAGATCGAGGCGCCGCTGCTGGTGGCGAGCCCTGGCCTCGAGCCGCAGCTCGACGCCTTCGAGGTGCCGACGGGCGGGCCGCGTCGCTACCTGCACACCAGCCCTGAGTACGCGCTCAAGCGCGTCCTCGGCGACGGCCTCGAGCGGGTCTACGCGCTCGGGCCGTGCTTTCGGGACGAACCCTCAAGCCGCACGCACAGCCCCGAGTTCACGATGCTCGAGTGGTACCAAGCGGGGCTGACCTTGAGCGGCTTGATGGACGAGACCGAGGCGCTCGTCGGCGCGGTCTGCGAGGCCGTCTGCGGCGCCGGCGTCGCGCCGGGCGGGTGCGACCTGAGCGCGCCGTGGGAGCGGCTGTCCGTGCGGCAGGCCTTCGGAGCGCACGCGGCGCTGGACCCGTGGGCGTGCCCTACGCTCGACGCCCTGCGCGCGGCGGCACGGGCCGCAGGGCATAAGACCAGCCCGTCCATCGACGCGTGGGACGACCTGTTCTTCCAGATCTTCTTGAATGTCGTCGAGCCCTGCCTGGGGCGGGCGCGGCCCACCATTCTGCACGGCTGGCCCGCGAGCCAGGCGGCGCTCGCGCGGCTCGACCCGACGGACCCGACTACGGCGCTGCGGTTC
>CANLBD010000122.1 GCA_947488215.1 Myxococcales bacterium
CTGCGTCTGCCCACTTCGCGGCGAAGCTCACAGCATCGCGCCCGCTCACCTGCTGCCGGACGGCTTGAAGCCGTGGACCGACCTCTGCGCTGACCTCGAGTCGCCACAGCGCTGCGAGCGTCCGGCCGATATCCGCGAAGGCGGTCATCCCCAAGCGCGTCCAAGCGACGCGCATGGTGTAGAGCAGACCGCGGCCAATGACCTCGCCGTCGACCGCACAGACCGGCTTCAACGCGAGGCATGCGAGCAGGCGGGTCGCGTGCGCCACGACAGGTGCGGCGGCCGTGGCGTCGACCAGCGCCAATCGCGCACCCTGTGCCTGCGGTGCGATGCTCTTCGCTGCCGCGCGCGCGCGCTCCGAAGAGTCGTGGACCATCGCCGCGTCGTCGAGGGTCGCACGCGGCCTTGGGGCGCTGTCGGGTGCGTCGTCGTCCGTCAGCGTCAGCAGGTCTGGAAACACATCGAGCACGACCGCGCGAAACGCCGACGTCGCCAGCTCATCCGCCATGAACAGGCGCCCGGTGATGCCATCGAGCGCCACGTACTTGATCCCCGGAGGCGATGAGCGCCACAGGTGACTGACGAAGTCTTCGTCGACGCTCTCGAGCGCGCGGCAAGCGGTGAATCCCTCGACGAAGAGGCGCAGCTCGTCGTCGGTGACACCGGGGCGGAACGTGATCCGCCTGAGGCCCTGACGAAAGAGCTCGAAGGCCAGATTTCCATCGCGCGCATCCGACCGGTAGACGACGTCGTCGGCCAACGTGAGGCGATTCGTCGAGACGACCAGCTCTAAATCACCGTGCTCACCCGCGGCGGACCTGAGGAGGCGCCCAACCTCGGCGACGCCCTCGGTCGTCGTTCCGCTCCCGGAGAGGCCATGCGGTTCGTCCGTGGTGAGCTCTCGGATGCGCCGGAGCGCCTCGCGGACTGCCCGCGACGCCCCCTCATCCCGCCCCGCCTTGCCCGACGCCTCCGCCAAGCGCCCTCCTGTGAAGCAAGCGCGCCCTCTGACGCGCTGCGGCTCCGAATCTGTTACATACCCTTTTCGAGGATGGGTCCGCAACCGCGCGCCCTGCGCGGCCGACGCCCCAGGAGGCCACCGTGAGCGAAGCGAAAGCCATGACCGGCGCCGCGGACTGGCGCTCAGACGCCGAGAAGGACAAGAGCCTCCTTCGAACCGCTGCTCTCAGCCTCTTCAAGCCCTGGATCCCTGAGCACCCCGAGGCGAGCGCAGAGCGCGACCAAGCCTACGGGCTGTTCAAGCAGGCAATGGGCGGCCGCGCGTCGATCACGTTCGTGTCGTCGCTCTCGAGCGGCGTCGATGACGTCGTCGCGCACGGGTTCGCAGAAGACCCGCTGTCCATGCAGGAGCTCCTCGTGCAGCGTGAAGGCACTGACGCCTTCCTCGACCCACGGAACGCTCTACGGGTCGTTCGTCGCAAGTACGGCATGATGACGCTCATCACACGCCTTACGGGGGCATTAGAGCACCGCAACGTCGTCGCCCTCAGCATCGAGGGCGCCATCGAGAGAGCGGAGCTGATGGAGCTCGCTCGCCTCGTGAGCGCGCGGGTCGTCGACTCCGCGGCTGAAGAAGAGCAAACGCTCCGCCGCGCGCTGGCCCGCGCGAACCTGAAGAACGTCGAATTCATTTTCCACGCCGACATCATCGGGCGGCGACTGCCTGTGGGCTGGCCGGTGAAGCACGTCTTCGCCCTCGTCGGTCGTGCTCTGCGTGCGCCTCACGGCGACCCCGGCCTCGCCGCTCGGGCGGCCCTGGTCCGGCACCTGCCCCGCCTCGACAGCAAGGCGCTGCGCCAAGTCGCGCTCTACAGCAGAGAGCTCAGCAGCGAGCTCGACGCCCCGATGGGGCTCGACCTCGGCAGCGAGTTGCTCCAAAAGGCGGACGAAGCGACGCTGCTCCAAGCGACCCGATCTCTGTTCGACGCATTTCAGACCGAGAGACGAAACGCTCAACGTCAACGCGCTCTGGACCAGAGCGACGCGCCGGACATCTCCCCGATCTCCGCCGAGGCAACGGACTTTGTCTCCGAGGCCGAGCTGGCCGAAGAGGCGGGCGCTCAGACCGAGACAGATGAGCTGGTCCGAACGGCCCGCGCGCTCGACCGAATTCGGACGCTCCGCGGGCGAGACTTCTTCGCGCGCATCTCCATGCTGGGCGGCGAACTCGACTTTGAGGGAGCAGCGCGTTCGGGACAGGGGTTCGATCGCGTCGAGCGCACGCTCGCCACCCTCGACCCGGCGGACGCGCTCCGCAGCGCTCGGCGCGTGCTTGAGCCGCTCTTCAGAGCCCGCGCGCTGGCGGCCGCTGCCGCGACGCTCGCTCGTTTGGATCGCCGTGATGAGGCGCGGTCTGCCGCAGCCGAGGCCCTCGCTGCGGCGCGTGAGTGCACAGAGGCGGACGCACACGGCGCCTTCGCGGCCGCGATCGAAGCGTCGCTGAGCGCACAGGACGAGACGACCGCCGAGGCGGCTGTGACGGAGGGCGCAGCGCGCGCCCATGGCGTCAGGGAGCCGGCTGAGCGCGCTGCGGCGCTGATGCGCTTGACATCGACGCTCCTCGAGTCCGGCGCTCTGCCTGCCTCGACCCGCGCCGCGCTCAGCCGCTCTGCGCTCGGGCCCGACATTCACTTTTGGGGTCGCCGCGAGGTGGAGGCGCCCCTGGTCGAAGGCCTCGTCTCGCTGCTGCCCGCCGAAGATGCCGACACGCAGCTCTTTCTCCAGAAGGTCGTCGCGCACCCCAGCGCGACCGTGCGCGCGGGCGTCGTTCGGACGATGCCGCTCAGCGAGACGCCGGCCTTGCGGAATATGCTCCTGGCGCACCTGCGCGACCGCGATCCGGACGTGCGGGTCGAAGTCGTCGAGCGCTTGGGCGCAAGCGGTGACCGCGCGCTCGTCCTCTACCTCGTGAACGCCTGCAAGCACGTCCAGGGGGACGGCCCGCAGAGCCCGCCCACGCCGGCGACGCGTGAAGAGAAACGCGCGCTCCTCCTGAATCTTGCGCGACTCGACGGCGAGCGACAGCTCCCGCTCGTCAATGCCTTTCTCGGCGCCCTGCACACCGAGGGTCCGGGCCTGACAGACCGGCAAAAGCCCCTCAAGGACGACGTCGACCTCCAGCTCGCGGCGCTCGAGGTCCTGGTGCACCTGCGCAGCCGCGGCGCGCGGCGCCTGATCTTCAACGCCGCAGAGCGCGCACGCCGCGTCGGCTCGCCCATCGCAGAGACTTTTGCCGCGGTGTGGGGCGTGCTCAAGGCAGCGCCGTATGGGGACGCGCACCTCCCCCGCTCACCGCATGACCCGGCGTGGACAGAGGCTGACCGCTTCGAGCTGGACACCTGGCTCGAGGGGCAACGCGCCGAGGCGGCACCGGCTGCCGCACAGCCGATCTCTGCGGTCTCCGAGCGCGTCGACGAGCCGCTGACCCCTCCGCGGCCGGCGCCGCTGCGGGCATCGCCTCAAGCGGTCCCCGATGCGCCCGAGAAGCCCGGCTTTTTCGAGCGTCTCAAGCGCAAATTCCTGGGTGATTCAGAGGTCGAAGCAGCCCTCCCGTCGGCTCCGGCCGCGGAGCCTGAGCCGCCGGCACCGACGTCGCCCCCGACGTCGCCCCCGACGTCGCTCTCGACATCGCCCTCGACGCCTGTCTACCCGGCGACGCTCCTCATCGAGGCCCACATCGAGGGCGGTCTCGAGAGCGGAGCGTCAACGCTGGCCTTCGAGTGCGCGCTTTATGCGACGTCCAGCGACCAGACACCCCTTTGGCGGGACACTGTGCTCGCGCGATGTGCCGGCCCCCGAGTTGTTCTGGAGCTCGGGCGCAGCATACCGCTCCCAGCGCCGCTCCCCGCGAGCGTCTGGCTCGACCTGAGCCAGAGTGGGCACGAGGCCGCGGCCGCCCGGATCCAGCTCAGCCGTGCCCGCTCGGTCGTGCACGGCTGAAGGGCCGACTTACTCAGCGCTCCAAGTCAGCGTGAACGGACCGCGCTCGCCGCCCGCCCCATCCACGACGACAAAGACCTCCTCGGTCTCCACGGCGTCCAGCGTGAGCTGCTCCGTCAGGGCAGCATCCGCACCTGCGAGGCACTGGCCAACGATATTGTCGCACGGACCGCGCAGGATGTAGAGCGCAGCGTCCCATCCGCCTTCGGGCTCGACGCTGAACGTGTAGCGACGGCCCGCCTCGACGGAGACTCGGTAGACGACCTCGCCGCCGTCCGATGCGTAGCCCGTGCACACATTTCCAGCGGGCAGGCTTAAGTCGTTCGCGGCGCCGCTGGTGTCCCCCTGGAGCGTACCCGAGGGCCCGGCGAGCGGCTCGGCGCTGGCGCAGACCTCGTTCGCGGGTGCCGCCGCGTCCGGCATGACCTCGACGCGCACGTTGACGCGGCCACGCGCCTGCGGACCGAGGCCTTCGACGACGAGGTACCACTGCCCTGCCGCGACCACGGCGTCATCGAAGCCCACGCCGCACGACTCCGCGGCGCCACCACAGCGTTGAACGAGCGCTGCACCGACGGGGAAGTCCGCGTCCAAGCGCACGGCAACCCGTGAGCGCCGCTCAAGGGTCAAGCTCCAGACCGCGTCCGGCCCACTCGGGCTGAGGCAGGGCGCGTTCACGTTGTCCGCCGCACGATCCAAGTTCGCGACCAACGCTGCAGCGCCATTGACCAGGTTGACGGGCAACGCGGAGAGGCAAGTCTCATTTTGCGGTGCGCCCGCGAGAGGCAAGAGCTCGACGCTCAGCTCATACTCGGGCCGCGCGCCCGCGGCGATCCCGCCAACGACCAGCGCGACCGAGCCCGCCTGCTGGAGCGCGACGCGAATCTCGGTCGGTCCTGGTCGCCCGCTCCCGGGTGCCTCGGGATCGAGCCCGTCATCGACGCACGCGAGCTCGCTGAGCGCTGAGGTGCATTGGCCGCGCACGCTCAAGACCGGGTCGCCGAGCGTCCCCCCTGCGCGTCCGACGACCCGGGCGATGAGCAAACCCGGTCGAAGGACGTCGACGACGTGAATCGCCTCGCCGCCGTCGCGCTCGCCCGCGGCGCAGCTTGCGTCGAGGAGATCGTCCACACCCAGCGAGCCGGTCAGCGTCGTCGAGCCGCTCAGGTCCAGAGACGTGCGGCGTTCAGGAGCTTCGGCCGCGGCGCAGAGGTCGGCGACTGCGCGCGGGGTCGTCGTGATCCGAACCGCCCAGCCGCCCTCGCCCGAGCGCGCACGCAGGCGCAGGCAATAGGTCCCACGCTGCTGAGCCGTCAGAGCCGCGCCCATTTGACCGCGCGTCCACTCAGCCTCGCGGATCGGGTCACCGCCAGCGCCCGGCAGGAGCGCCGCGTTCAGGGTCAAGTTGCCTTGCGTCACGCTGCCCTCGATGCTCAGCGCCTCGCCGGCCGCGACGTCGAAGCAGAACCAGTCTTCATCGGCGCCGCAGGAGCGGCCCTCGAATCGAGCGTCCACCGGCGGCGCGCCTGCGGGCCTCACGGCGCGGGCGTTCTCGACCGCGTCGTCGCCCACCGTCGCGTCGATGGCGTCGTCGATGCACCCGACCTCGGCCACCGCGACCAAGGCCGCCTCGAGCGAGTAACGCACCGTCGAGGGTGCGATCGGCTGCGTCACGCGGATGCGCAGTGACCGCTCGACGTTGAACGGGCCGACGACGACCGCCTCGACCAAGCCGGGCGTGCTCGCACCCGCCAGCGGCGAGCCGTCTGCATCGACCACCTCCACCGCGAGCTCACCCTCCCCGGCGAGGTTGGTCACGACGACCGTCGCCGACGTCGACGCGGGCAGTGCGAGCGCATACCAGTCCGCGTCGTCGCCGCAGCTCGTCGCTTCGAGGAGCGCTGCCGGGAGGGGCGTCGCAGCCTCAGGGGTATCGTTGTCCTCGTCTGGATCGTCCTCGCAGGCGGGGGCGACGCAGACCCCCTCTGCACAGGTCCGCGCGCCAAGGCAATCGGCGTCCGCTGCGCACTCGCTCTCTGAGCAGGCGCCCGCGACGCAACGCTGCGTTCCGTTGCACTCGTCGTCTGCGGCGCAGGGGCGGCAGCGGCGGTCGCGGCCAACGGGGCAGACCTGACCGACGGGACACTCATCGCTGGACTGGCAAGTCGCCGGGAAAACGCAGCGCCCGATCGCGGCGTCGCAGACGCGGCCCTCGGGACAGCCGGTTTCCGCGCAGCTCGTCGGGGGCTCGCACCGCCGGCTCCGCGCGTCGCACACGTCTGCCCCGACGCACTCTCGGGAGTCGTCACAGCTCTCGGCCGAGATGCACAGACCAGCCCGCGTGTCGCACGTCGAACGTCCGAAACACTCGGCGTCGTCGGTGCATTCCACGCAGCGGCTGGCGACGCAACGGTCCGCGCGACCGCTGTCCGCGCAGGCGGCGTCGTCCGCGCAGCCGGCGACACAGGCGCCCGCTTCGCAGATGCGGTCGCTCAGGCACTGAGTGTCCTGCTCGCACGGCGTCGCGTCGACGCAGGCGCCCGCGGCATCGCAGACCCCGCGCGGACACTCGCAGGGCGGCACGACGCCGCCCACCGTGCCGTCCGCACCGCCCGTGTCGCCCCCCGGCTGAGGCGCGCCCCCCGCTGGGGTGCCGCCGCCGCCGTCTTCGCCGCCGGGTCCCCCAAAAGGTGCGACCGCGTCCGATTTTGGCGGCGGCGATGAGCCACCTCCGCCGCCGCAGGCGAGCAAGGTCAAGGTCATCGCAAGGGACAGCAGGCGCGAAGCATTCATGCGCGCGGACCTCCGGGGTCGGGCAAGGGCGTGCGAGTCAACTGAATCCGGCGAAGAGTAGTCGCGCACGCGCCATCGCCGCAACCTCTCGGGCGCCAGAGCGGGGAACGCCGTACACCCCCACGGCAAAAGTCGCATTGCGTTGAACGACCGTGGAACTTCGCGCTACTTTCACGACTCTGCGATACTGACGCGCAATTGCGTTCGGAGGGGTCAACCCATGCATCTGACTTCGAGGTTGGTGGGACGGTGGGCGAGCTGGTTTGTGGCGGTCGCGCTCCTGTGGCCGCTCAGCGCTGCAGCGCAGGGGGATCCGACGATCATCCCAGTGCCCTTCGCGCAGAACAACCCAAGCCTGCCTCACCCTGCGCATGAGCGGGCCCGGATCACGCTGAAGGCGATCGCCCGCAACGCGAACTGCGGCGCCGGCTACACCGTGTGGTGGGATACGAACTTCGACGGGAACTACAACAACGACGCGTCGCGCGACGTCTCGCCTCAGAGCGGCACCGTGTATGATCTGGGCCGCACGTTCGAGGTCCCCGACGTGCAGCGCGACACGCTGCTCCCGGTGAACGTGCGCGTGCGGAACAAGTGTCTCGGCGCGAATGACCCCAATCGCGACACGTTCAGCAGCTTCCGCCTGTTCGTCTACGACTTCACCCTGAGCGGCAACCCGACGGTCGCGGCGAACGATCCGGGGGCGTGGACGGATGACCGCCTGCAGATCATCTCAGCGATGGTCATCCAGGAGACGATGTGGTGGATCCATCGCGTCATCGGGAGCCGGCGGAACTTTGGCCGCGCGGACTTGGCCGGCCACATCGGCGGTGAGACCACGGTCGACGGCCTCGGCCTGTGGGTCTTCACGGCAAACGGCCACCTGCCCGCATACCCCCCGAACACCATCAACTCAAACCCGCTGCCGAACGGCTGGGCCGCCCGCAACGACGCCATCTGGAACGCTGACCCCTACGCCGAAGACGTCATGGCGATGACGAACTACGTGCTCGCCGCGGGGACCGGCTACAACGGCATGAACTGCGCCGACGACCGCGACGCGAACACCAAGGGCTACAACGCGAACGGGACCGAGGTGCCGTTCAATCGTATCCCGGGCACAGGCGACTGCCGCGGTATGTACTCCGGCGGCTACGGCAACTACACCTACGCGCAGGGCATGTTGCTGGGCGGCCTCGCGACAACGCTGCCGACGCTCGCAGGGACCAACCTGCAGACGGGCGCGCCGGGGATGAAGTGGGAGTATTTCATCCAGGAGATGGCCGACTGGCTCGGCTACATGCAGGTCGATGGCGACGTCGCCAAAGGCGGCTGGGAGTACACCGCATACGACCGCGGAGGCGGCGCCTGCGAGATGGACCTGTCCACGGCGCAGTGGGCGTACGTCGGCTTGGAGTCGGCCGAGGTCGCCGGCGCATCGTTCGGCGTCTTCGTGCCGAACCTCCACAAGTATCGCATGGCCGATAACCTGATTAATAACCAGCGCGGCGATGGTGGCGGCGCGTACCGCACCTGCGACGGCGGCAGCAACTTTCAGTTGACCGGCGGCTCGATTCTGTCGGCGCGGTGGATGAACACGCACAACTTCGCGGCCAACGACGGCACCGTGGCGTTCCCGGCGCAGTCCGGCTTCACACGGGGCCAGCTCCGACAGTCCTACGACCGCTACATTCAGTACACGGCGAACAACTGGACGAGCAACAATCGTTCGGGGTCGATCGGCTGGAAGGACCGCCTCTGGCGCAATGGCCGCTACACCTGCGACAACCTCAACGCGGTCTACAACGCCGGCCGCTGCGGCAACACGTACGCGATGTACTCGCACCAGAAGGGCTACCGCACGGGCACGCCCGAGGTGTCGCGCATCGGCAACATCGACTGGTTCCGCGAGTTCTCAGTCTACTACGCCCGTGCTCAGAACCGCGACCTGAA
>CANLBD010000123.1 GCA_947488215.1 Myxococcales bacterium
GTCGTTCCCGCGGGCGTCGGCTGTCGGCGTCCGCGCGGCATCGTTCAACCGGGCGTCTGCTGCAGGCGTTGTCGCCGCGTCCGCGACGAGCGCGCCCTCTCCGCAGCCCGCAAGAGCGAGAAAAAAAGCAACGCGCCTCATGGCCCGACGGCCGTTGATGCGCGGCCCTCACACTGCATGTGCATGGGGTGAACTTAGCACAGGCGGGACACTCACGCGTGCAGCGCCGTCGCGAAGGCCCGCACCTCGGGCAAGCCCTCGAGCGCGCTCGCCACGGCCCGAGCGTGGGCCTCGCCCTCGCACACGGCGATGACCGCGCCGCCGCCGCCCGCCCCCGTGAGCTTGGCGCCGAGGGCGCCGGCGTCGCGCGCGCGCGAGACCATGAGCTCGCACGCGAGCGTGCTCACGCCGAGCGCGTTCACGAGGCCGTGGTTCACGTCGAAGAGCACGCCGAGCCGAGGCCAGTCGCCGGCCTCGAGCGCGCGCGCTCCTTCGTCCGCGAGCGCCCCGATGGCGTCGAAGACGGGCGCGAACGCGCGGGGCTCGGCCTGCGCGCGCGCCTTGAGGCGCGAGACGAGCTGGCGTGTATTGCCCGCGCGCGCCGTGACGCCGACCGCGACGTGAACGGGCGCCGGGAGCGGGACGCGCCGAATGACCGAGGGCGCGTCGCCGCGGGCGCGGCAGAAGTAGACGCAGCCCCCGAGCGCGACGGTCGTGTGGTCGAGGCCGCTCGGGTCGCCGTGAAAGACGCCCTCGAGCTGAGTGGCGCCTGCGAGCAGGGCGTCGTCTGTGAGCGGGCGCTGCGCGAAGGCGGCGAGGCCCCGCAACAGCGCCACCGAGAACGCGGCGCTGCTCCCCATGCCGACGCTCGGCGGCAGGTTGCCCTCCATCGTGACCCGGACTTGGGCGTCTGGGGGCAAGCCCACGAAGGCCAACGCGAGTGCGAACGCGCGGGGGACGGCCTCAACCGCGCGCTCCATCGTGGCGGGTCGGACCGATTGGCCCCACTCGGGCATGTCGAGGCGTGGGCCGTCGGCGTCTGCCGTGCAGGTGGACGCGACGCCGCGGTCCGTGAGCGTGCAGGCGATGGCGGGCTGGCCATGCACCACGGCGTGCTCGCCGAACAAGATGACCTTGCCCGGCGCCGCCCCTGTCGCGGTCACGACGCGCGCTCGCCGCTTCGACTTGCTGCCAGGAGCTGCTCCGCGACGCCGAGTTTGACCTCGCCGCGCCGGACCAGCTCAGCGGCGATCTCGTCCACGACGCTGCCCTCGGCCCCGGCGGCCAGCGCGACCGACCGCGCGTGCAGCGTCATGTGCCCGCGCTGAATGCCCTCGGTCGCCAGCGCGCGGAGCGCTGCCATGTTCTGCGCGAGGCCGACCGCGGCGATGACGACGCCGAGCTCAGCGGCGCTCTCAACGCTCAGGAGCTTGCGGAGCACACGGAGCGTGGGGTGCACGTTCGTCGAGCCACCGACCGTGCCGACCGCCATCGGCAGCTCGATCTCGCCGTGCAGCGTGTCGCCTGCGTTCCACCAGCGCGTCAACGAGCCGTAGCGACCGTTTCGCGCGGCGTACGCGTGCGCCCCCGCCTCGATGGCGCGCCAGTCGTTGCCTGTCGCGATGGCGACCGCGTCGATGCCGTTCATCACGCCCTTGTTGTGCGTGGCGGCGCGGTAGGGGCAGGCGTCTGCGAACTGCCAGGCCTCTTCGATGCCGCGCGCGACCTCGGCGCCCGCCCAGCCGGGGCCTGCGAGCGCGGCGTGTGGGACCGCGCAGCGCGCGCGCGCTCGGCGACGGTCGGCCAAGTTGCTCAGGATGCGCAGGCGTACGCGCCCGCCCGTGAGCTCCTCGACGAGCGGCGCGATGCCCTCGGCCATCGCGTTGATCGCGTTGGCGCCCATGGCGTCCGCGCAGTCGACGATCAGGTGCACCACGAGCATCGGCCAGGGTGCATCGATGCGGCGCACCTCGACGTCCTGCGCGCCGGCGCCGCGGGCCGCCATGTTCGGGTGCACAGCGTTCGCGCGCGCGATAATGCGGTCGCGCGCGGCCTCGAGCGCCCGTACCGCAGAGTCGGGCTCAGCAACGTCGAGGACTTGCACCTGCCCGATCATCAGCGGCGGGTCAGCGTCCCCTGTGAAGCCGCCGCCCTCGCGCACCACGCGGGCCATGTTGCTGACCGCGGCCACCACCGACGGCTCCTCGACCACCATCGGCACGACGCGGTCGACGCCGTTGATGCGAAAGTTCAAGCCGAGACCGATAGGCAGGCCAAAGACGCCGACGCAGTTCTCGACCATCTTGTCGGCGCGCGCGGTCGTGAGGGCGCCGCCATCGTCGAGCACCGCCAGGTCGTCATCGGACAGGCCGAACCGCGCCTTGAGCAGCGCGCGGCGCGCTTCGGGGTCGAGCTTGTAGAAGCCGGGTAGGCGGGCGTCGCGTTCGCTCATTGGGCGCTCTCTGCGGGGGACTCCGGGTGCAGCCACGCGCGCAGGCGCGGGCCGAGCACGCGCGGGGCGCGCCGCAGCTCGACGGGCGTGCGCGCGCCGACCAAGACCATCGCGATCCGCAGCGCGGCGATGGTCTCTTCGAGGAACTCGAGCGCGCCGTCTGCGCCGCCGGCGTTGTAGGCCTGCAGCACGGGCCGCGCGAGGCCTGCAACGTCTGCGCCGAGCGCGAGTGCTTTGGCGGCGACCAGACCGTCCGTGATCCCCCCCGAGGCGATGAGCGTCGCATCGGGCGCGGCGGGGCGGCAGAGCGCGACCGCGGCCGCTGTGGGGATGCCCCAGTCTGCGAAGAGCGCGCCGAGCCTGGCCTGCCGGCCCTGCGCACGCAGCGCCTCGACCTTGACCCAGCTCGTACCGCCACTGCCGCTGGCGTCCAAGCCGCGTACCCCGAGCGCTGCCAGTCGTGCCGCGACTCGGGCGGACAGGCCTGTGCCGCACTCTTTGACCAGAACGCGGCCCCCGAGGGCGTCCACGACGCGCGCGATGGTGTCGTACCCGCCGGTGAAGTCGGAGTCGGCCTCGCTGCCCGGCTGAACCAACTCCATCGCGGGGTTGAGGTGAATCGCCAAGTAGTCGGCTTCGACGCTGCGCGCGAGCTCCGCGACCCGCTCGGGCCCGAGGTCACGCGCCTGCATCACGCCGATGTTGCCGATGAGCAGCACGTCAGGCGCCGAAGAGCGCACGCGAAAGGTATCCGCGCAGCTCGGGTCGCGGAGCATCACGCGCTGGCTCCCGAGCCCGAAAGGCACGCCGACCTGCGCGCAGACCCGGGCGAGCGCGTGGTTGACCTCGCCCGCCTCGCGCGGCCCGCCGGTCATGCCCGTGAGCATCAGCGGCGCGCGCAGCGTGTGGTCGAGGAACCGCGTCGTCAGGTCGAGCTCGGCCGTCGAGACCTCAGGCAAGGCGTCGTGCACGAGGGACACCTCTTCGAAGAGGCCGGCGTGAGCGCCGTGCTCGACGTCGTCGCCGGCGCACAGGCTCAGGTGGTCCAACTTTCGAGCGTGGCTCTCGTGCATGGGCGCGGCGTTTATCACGGTGTTCATCGCCCGAAAAGACGCCTGAGCGGCGCGTGTGGGTTCGCGGTAACATGCCGATCATGAGCGCGCTCCTCGTCACCCTCGCCGCGATCTCGCTGGCCGACAACGTCGCGTCGCCCGGGGCGGGGCGCGTCGCGGTGGGCGCAGGCGTCGAGGGCGTTCAGCGCATCGACCCCACGGTGGACGTTCGTATCGGGGTGCATGACCTCCTCGGTGTCCTCGTAGAGGCGAGCTGGCACCCTCGAGCGCCGCTCCTGGGTCTGCAACTGCGCGTCGCTGCGGGGCGGACGCGGGACGCCTTCGCTGCGGTCTGGTTCGAGGGCCACCTGCGGCCGGTCCTGACCTCCGAGGTCACGGACGTGCTCGCGGGCGGCGACCTCGGATTCGGCGTGGGGCTCGCCGTGCGCGGGGGGGACTTCACCGCCTCGTTGGATGGCGGTTTCGCGGTGGGGATGCCCCGGGGCGGCGTGGCGCTCGACGACATCGACCCCACTCGAGTCGACCAGCAGGGCGGCTTCTTTGGCGTGCAGCGGCTCGCGCTCGGCTACGACCTCTCCGACCACTTCGGGGTCGTCGGGCAGGCGGCGTTCGCGCTGCCACTCGACAGCGTGCGCTACAACCGCCGCGGCCAAGAGATCTTGGGGGTGTGGGAGACTCGACTCGGGGCACGGCTCGTCGCGCGGTTCTGATCGAAGGCTCAGGGCCAGCCGAAGAGGGCGCGGCTCACCAAGCCAAGGCCAGCGCTGGCGATGTTCGCGACCAGCGCCCATGTCATGGGGCGCGACGCGCCGAGTCTGTGCAAGAGGCAGCCCTCGGCGAGCACCGCGAAGGCCTCGGCCGCGAGCGTCTGCGTCAGCGGGCCGCCGGGCCAGAGCGCGGGGAAGACAAAGTAAACCACGGGGTGGGTCGGCACGCTCAGCCACGGCGCCCAAGGGTGTGCCGCAGGCGTATCTCGAAGTGCTCGTCGGTAAAGCGGCGCCTCGACGACGAGCGTGAACGCAAACGCGGAGAGCCACGCTGCGAGCGGGGTCACTGTTGCGGGAGGGGGGCGATGAAGAGGCCGCGGTCGCAGGCGTAGAACACGACGCGCGTCCCTCGGGCGGGCCTCGGTCCAACCTCCAGGTGGGTCACGCCGCGCGCCCAGCCGTAGCTCGTCCCGGTGGCTGTGTCGAACGCGCGCAGGGGCCGCGCCGGCGCAGCGCCGAGGCCGAGCGCGAGCGCGGCATCCACCACGACCGCCCGTTCGACCGGGGTGTCCAGGGGTGTCAGCTCGGCCGACGGCAGCGCCGCGATAGACCAGCCCTCGGCGCCCCGGACGAGCAGGCGTTGAGCGCCGGGCACCGCGAGCCGACCAGGCGCGGCCGCGCCGCGGGCGAGTATCACGGGGGCGCCCTGGTCGAGCGGGCGCAGGTAGACCAGAGCGCGGTCGTCGGCGCGCCAAGCGGTCGCGCCGCTCGGCGCGCCCTGCAGCGCGCTGAGACCGTCGAGCCCCAAGCGTTCAACGCGCCGCGCACCCGGGCTGACCTGGACTGCGACGCCGTCGAGCAGCGCGAGGTCGTCCCCCGCGGCTGCACCCGAGGCGACCTCAAGCCGGGCCGCCTGCCCCACACGCCACGGCGCGTCGTCGGTGTCCCAGAGCAGGTGGAGGACCTCTCCCGAAGCCCGCGCGACGTAGCCCGCGCGGCCCAGGTCGACGACACGCGTCGCGTCGAGGTCGTCGACGCGGTGGACCGGCGGTCTGAACTCCGCCGCGCCCGGCGCAAGAGGGTCGAGTCGAAGGATTGTCGCTGATGCGGGAGGCCCCACGGCGACCATCAGCGCGCCGCTCGGCCGAAACCACGGCCGAGGCGAGGCGAGCGCGTCTTCGACCAGCCGCTCGGGCGCCGCCTCGGGTGACGTCGCCCTCCAGAGCGCGCCATCGACGCTCCGCCACAGCAGCCCGCGGCCATCCGGGGTCATCATGAGCAGGTCGGCGGCCGCGCCCGGCGCGCTCACGGCTCGGCGACCTTCGCCATCGGGCTGCGAGACGAAGACCTGCGCGGCGTCTCCGCGGCCGTCGACCCACGCCACTCGGCCGTCGCTCAGGCTCGCGACCAAGAGCCACGGCACTTGGGCGCCGAGGGGCACCGCGGCTTGCGGGCGGTCGGCGTCCTCGCGGTTCGAGGCGAGCGTTGAGTAAGCCTCGCTCGTGAACGTCATCGCGAGGGCTCGCCCGCCTTGGAAGCGCACCCAGGGCTGCGCTTGCTCGAACAGCGTCCGCGGGGGGCCCCCGTCGAAGGGGTACAGCGTCAGGTCGCCCGCTTGCGCGGGGCGGATGTTGCGGCGCACGAGCGCGCCCGTGTTCGCGGGATCGTTCGTGAGGTAGACCTCGAAGTGGTCGGGTACCAGCGTAGTCGGGGCCGCGTAGGGCGGCGCCTGCGTCGGCATGACGTCGAGGCGGTCGCCGTGCACCAAGAAGAGGCGCGCGCCGTCGAAGCCAAAGAAGGCCCGTGTCAAGTCGTCCACGCGGTCGGCGATACGCACGCCGCGGTACAGGTAGACCGCCTCGGGCGCTTCGCCCGGTGGCAGGGTGAGCGTCTCCGTGGCGTGGTCGGGCGCCGTGAAGGTCCAGGTCACGGGACCGCCCGGCGGGAGCGGTCCAAGCGTATAGACGCCGTCGACCGTCACGCCACAGACGTCGCCCGCGCAGACGCTGACGTCCATGCGCTCGTCCGCCGCGCGCGCCTGCCCTGTGACGAACGCCGGGGCGGCGTCCTGCTGCGCGGCGTCGAGGTCCGCGTCGGGTGTCTGGGCGTCTGTGCCCACGTCGTCGCTGCTTGCGTCGCTCCCCGCGTCGCTCCCCGCGTCGCTCCCCGCGTCTAGGTCAGCATCTAGGTCAGCATCTAGGACGGCAGCGTCGGGGGTTGCGCTGTCCGCGCTCGCGTCGAGCCCTGCGTCGTCTGCAGCCGCGTCGCCGAAGCCCGCGTCGCCGAAGCCCGCGTCGCCGAAGCCCGCGTCGCCGAAGCCCGCGTCCGGCGCAGCGACTCGCCCGTCAACAGGGTCGCCGTCGACCCTGAACTGGGGCGTGTCACATCCCGCGACCGCCAGCGCGGCGGCCCAAGCCCACAGAGTGCGCGCGGGGCGTGTCGTCATCCGTCTCATGTTACCATAGGGCCATGCTCATCGCTTGCGTCCCGTTGCTCATTGGACTCGTACTCACGGCGCTCGACCCTGCCGCGACCGTGCGCGCGCTGGCCCACGCCGAGGCGCGCGAGGGCGCGCTCCAGCAGGTGCTCAACGCAGACGCCGCGGCGCGACGCTCGCTCCGGGAGGCGGGCGTCGTCGAGGCGCTCGTCGCGCTCGGGCTCGACACGCAGGCACCGTTCGAGGCGCGGGCGCTCGCGCTCCGCGCCGCGGGAGCCTCTGGGCATGGCTCAGAGGTCGACGCGCTCGCGCCGCTCCTCGCACCCGCGCTCGACAGAACCTCTGCGGGCGCGAACGCCTCGACGCGCGCTCAAGGGCTTGCTCTGGCGCTCGAGGCCGCTCAGGCGCTCCGCGCGGCGGGCGCGCGCGCCGCGCTCACACCCGCGGTCACCGCGCATGATCCGGACGTCCGCGCGGTCGCGCTGGGGGCAGCGGGGGTGCCTGAGCAGCTCTGCGCGGGGCTCTCCGACCCGCAGCCGGTGGTCCGCGCCGCCGCAGCGCGCGCGCTCGGCCGCCACGCCGAGAAGGCCGACTGCCTCGTCCCTGCGCTCAAAGACCGCGCGCCCAGCGTGCGCGGCGCTGCATTGACGGCCGTGGGTGAAGCGCGCGTCGCGAGCGCGGTCGACGCTGTGCGCGCGATCGCCGGCGACGCGCGCGGCCCGACCCACGTAAGGGCCGAGGCGCTCGCTGTGCTCGGGGCCCTCGGCGATCGCGCGCCGGCGCGCGCCGCGCTCGACACCCACCTCTCTAAGGGAGGCATCGTGCCCTTGGCGCTCGGCGCGGTCGCGGCGCTCGTCGACTCCACCGACCCCGAGGACTTGCGCCGCTTGCGCGCAGCAGTCTCGTCCAAGGAGGCCAGCGTCGCCGTCCGCGCCGGCCGCGCGCTCGCTCTCCGCGGGGACCACGAGAGCCTGCCGTCGCTCACGGCGCTTCGCGCACGCGTCGGAGCTCGCTACGCGGCTGACGTTGACGCTGCGCTCGAGCAGCTCGGTGCGCCGGTCGAGGGCGAGGCGGACCCCGCGGACGTCGACGACGAGTGACCTTGCGCGTCGCCCGCTGCGTCGCCACACTCCCGCCATGGACTGCCCCGACTTTGAGGCGCTGACAACGCCTGCGCTCTTGGCCTGGACGCTCGAGCGCTTTGGTCACCGCGTCGCCATCTCGACCGCGCTCGGACCGAGCGGTGTGGTGCTCCTGCACCTCGCCACGCAGCTCGACCCCAAGGCGCGAGCTTTCTTTATCGACACGGGCTTTCACTTTCCCGAGACGCTCGCGCACCTCGACGCGCTTGAGGCGCGCTTGGGGATTCGACTCGAGCGGGTCACGCCCGACGCCGCCGAAGTCGCCGCACGGGACGCCAGCGCCACGCCGCTGCACCGAAGCTCGCCCGACGACTGCTGCGCGCTTCGTAAAGTCGAGCCCATGGACCGCGTCCTGCGGGGCCTCGACGCATGGATGACGGGCATTCGCCGAGACCAGGGCGGCGCGCGCGTCAGCGCGCCAGCGGCCGAGTGGCGCAACGTAGGGGGGCGCGACCTGCTCAAGGTGAACCCGCTGGTCGCATGGGACCGCAAGGCCATTTGGGCGCACATCTTCGAGCACGACCTGCCCTATAACGCGCTCCACGACCGGGGCTACCCGTCTGTCGGATGCTGGCCATGCACTCAGCCGTCCGATGCGAGCGGTGAGGAGCGCGCGGGGCGCTTCGTCGGGCAGGCGCGCACGGAGTGCGGCCTCCACACCCGCTTCTGAAACCACACGCGCGGGCTGATCGCGGCGGTTTACTGGTTCGTGATGCAGATCCCGAGGCCGCGAATGCGGCCGTTCTGGGTCGCGAGCGCCTCCGTGCAGCGGA
>CANLBD010000124.1 GCA_947488215.1 Myxococcales bacterium
CCCGTGCCCCCCAGCAGGTCGGCCAGGTGGCGGCTCTTGCCCCCCGGCGCCGCGCAGACGTCCCAGACGCGGTCGCCCTGCCTCGGGGCCGCGAGCAGCGCCACGAGCTGCGCGGCGTCGTCCTGCACACGCCAGAGCGACTGAGCGAAAGAGGTCGACTGGAACGGGCCGGGGTGGTCGAGGTGGTAGGCACCGGGGACGAGGCGCGTGGGCGTCAGTCGCCCCCCCTCGGCCTCGACGGCGGCGATCGCGGCAGGGGGGTCGCCATGGATGCGGACGGTGAGCGGCGCGGGCACGTTGTTCGCGCGCAGCAGCGCCTCGGCCTGCTCGGGCCCCAGCTCTTCGAGCCAGCGCGTGACCAGCCACTCGGGGTGTCCGTGCCTTACGCTGAGCGCGTGGGCGGATTGCCCCTCGGGCAGGTGCTCGCCCTCTCGCTGCACGGCCCGCAGGACGCCGTTGACGAAGCGGGCCGCGGGGTCCTGCCCGATCTGCCGAGCCTGGTCGTTGGCTTGATGGAGCACCGCGTGGTCGGGCACGCGCGTCAAGAAGAAGAGCTGGTACACCCCGAGTCGCAAGATGCGCAGCAGCGCGGGGTCCGTCGCCTCCAGACCCCGGCTCAGCTTGGGCACGAGCGCGTGGTCAAGGCGCGTCTGGAAGCGCGTCACACCGCTGACCAGCTCGTGCGCCAAGCCGCGGTCCCGCGCGTCGAGCTGGGCGCGCGCGCTCGCCGCCTCGAGCGCGGGCTGCAGAAACGCCTCGCGCTCGTCGAGGGCGCGCAGGACCTCGAGCGCGACCTCACGTGGCCCGTTCAGGGTGCGGGCGGGCTTGCCGGCGTCGTCGACGCGCGTGATGCGGGGGCCGCGCGGTGACCGCGGGCGGGGGGCGTCTAAGGTCAAAGCTGCGCTCCAACGGCGCAGTCCAGGGCGCCTCGCATGAACTCGGCGCCGGTCACGACCTTGCGGCCGGCGCGTTGCAGTCGTGTCAGGACGAGGGCGCCGTCAGCGCAGGCGACCACGGGCCCGTCTGGCGCGTGCGCGAGGACGCTGCCCACCTGATGGGCGCCCGGTGCCACGGGGTGCGTCCAGACGCGGGCGGACAGGACCTTGAGCGGCCCCTCGGGACGGTCGATGAACGCGCCCGGCCACGGGTGTGCGCCGCGGACGCGGTCATGCAGGCGCTGCGCGCTCCAAGACCAGTCGAGGCGGCCATCGGCCTTCTCAAGGCGGCGCGCATACGTCACGCCTTCTTCGGGCTGCGGCGCGAAGCTGAGCGGGCCGCGCTCAAGCGCCGCGAGGGTGTGCCGGAGCGCTTGCGCGCCCAGCGCCGCGAGGCGGTCGTGCAGCTCACCCGAGGTCTCGTCGGGCCCGATCGGCGTCTCGACGACGTGCGCGACAGGGCCCGTGTCGAGGCCCTCCTCCATGCGCATCACGCAGACACCCGTGCGCGCGTCGCCGTCAAGCACCGCCCACTGGATCGGGGCTGCGCCTCGCCAGCGAGGCAGCAGGCTCGCGTGCACGTTCAAGCAGCCGTGACGCGGCAGCTCCAGATATCGCTTCGGCAAGATTTTACCGTATGCGATGACCACGCACAGGTCGGGGCGGAGCGCCGAGAGGGCGTCGTAGCTCTCGTTCGACAGGCGGGGCCACTGGAAGACAGGCAGGCCGCGCTCGGCCGCGAAGGCCGCGACCGGTGGCGGCTGCACCTGCAGCCCGCGACCGACGGGCTTGGACGGCTGGCTGACGACGGCCACGACCTCGCAGCCGTGCTCGAGCACCGCGGCCAGACCAGGGACCGCGAATTCCGGCGTACCCATGAAGACCACGCGCAGGCTCAAGGCGCGCTCTCCGTCTCACCCGCTCGACCCGTTCGCTCCGCGCAGGCGCGGTCGTAGTCTTGCAGCGTGAGCTTTTGCTCGAGCGCACCGAGCCGGTCGAAGTAGAGCACGCCGTCCAAGTGGTCGAGCTCGTGCTGGATCGCCACAGCCTCAAGGCCTTCGGCGCTGTGGCGGACGATCTGCCCGTCGCGGTCGAGGTACTCCACCACGAGCCGGGCGCTGCGCTCGACCTCGGCGGAGACGCCGGGGACGGACAGGCAGCCCTCGCGCCACAGGACGTGCCCCGCCCGCTCGACGATGACGGGGTTCACCATCTCAAGCAGCGTGCTCTTGCCCTCGGGGTGTGTGCGTCGACCGACGTCGACGATCACGGCGGCGCGCATATCGCCGATCTGCATCGCGGCAAGGCCGGCGCCTCCAATATCGCGGAGGGTGTCGACCAGATCGTCGAGCAGGGCGCGCACGTCATCGTCGACGCGCGGCACGGCGGCCGCGGTGCGGCGCAGGCGCTGGTCCGGGTGGGTCAGGATCTCTCGAATCGGCACGTCTACTCCAGTTGGGACGCGTAGTGGGCGCGCAGCCGGTCGTTCCCGAGCACCGCCCACGCGTCGTCGACCACGGTCACGATGTCGCGCACCTGCGCCCAGAGCGGGCCGTCTCGGCGGACGCGGTGCGGGTCAAACAACCGCCGAAGCCGCTCCCACGCCGCGCGGATCTCCGCGCCCGTCGCGGCGCGCGGCACCCCGAGGACTTGAAAGTAGTCGCAGGCGTGGATCTCGGCGTGCTTTTGCGCGACCAGCTCCCGAAACCCCGGGTGCTGGTCGTCCGTGCGCGGCGCGCCAGCGCGCTCGAGCGCATGGGCGTCGAGCGGCGGGAGCCCTTGGGCGCGCAGGCCGCTCGGGCCATCGAGCAGGCCGAGCACGCTCAGCGCGTGCAGGACGGCGATCGTGTCGACCTCGTTGAGCTGCGCGGTCCGCGCGATCTCGAGCGCCGTGCGTCGCCCGTCGACGAGGCGCAACACGGCGGCCTCGTCCTGACGCAGGGTCAGGCCGGGCGGCTCCGCTTGGGACGCGCTCGCCGGTCGCGGCACGGTGTTCGGTGTCCCGAAGGCGCGAAAGAGGCGGAGGCGGCCGTACTTGCGCCGCACGCCGTCCAAGACCAGGCGACCGGGGTGCATGCCGAGGTCGACGGGGTCGATGGGCCGCGGGCCACCCCTCAACACGGTCGCCTCGCCCGCCTCCAGCCCGAAGAGGCTCGTCACCCGCTCGATGACCCAGCTCCGCAGCGCGCGGTGCACATCGTCCGGCTCAAGGTAGCCCGCGTCGATCAGCACCTCGTCCGGCGAGGCGCCCGTCACGAGCGCGCGGTCCCGTGCCTCGAGCGCGGTCGCCCGCGTGATTCGGCCCTCGGCGGCGAGAAAGCCCACGAGGTCTTCGGACGGCTCGCTGCTGTCGGCAAAGACCGGCGCGCCCTGGTCGAAGAAGATGCGCCGCAGCACACCCCCCGACGCGACCTCGACGCGACCCGTGAGGCCGCTGGTCGAGAGCGCGGCGAGGAGCTCCGCCACGCCGCGCCGCTCGAGCTCGATCGCGCGGCCAGCGTCGAGCAGAGCGGTGAGCGCGTCCATCGGGTCGTGCGGCGGTCGACGCGGTGGAGCGAAAACCTGCGCGCCCGCGAACGAGGGCGTGTCTGCGTGCAGCGGCGGGGCATAAGGCAAGGGAGCGCTCGACGCCGCAGAAGGCGCGACCGGCGGTGAATAGACCTCGGTCGGGGGCGGTGCCACGACCGCGCGCTGCGGCGCTTCGAGCGGCTCGTCCGTCCATCGGCGGCCCGGTGTCCAGGCCTGCAGGGGCTCGGCCTCGGGGGGCGGCGCGGTCTGCGGCAGTGGGGCGGTCGGTTCGGGCTCCGGTGGCGTGGTGGCGACCCGCTCTAGAATGGTCTCCAGGGCGGTAAAGTCTCCCATCACCGTCTCTGCGGTGTCCTCACCGGGCACGCTCGCCTGCGCCTCAGTCGCTTCGGGCGCGAGCGGCGTTGGCGACGCGCTGACCTCGGCCCAGGAGCGTGCTCGAGGCGCGCTCTGAGGCGCGTGGTTGAGGACCTCGCGAATCGCGTGAAACAGGCCGGACTCGGGCGCGGGCGGGTGCCCCGTAAGCGTGGGCGACGGGGCGAGCGCGGCGACGAGCGCGTCCTCATCGGCGGGCGTGGCCGCAACGGGCGGTGGCTCGGGGACCGCCGCGCTCTCGTCACCCGGCCCGATGTAAGTGACGACGCGGCTGAGCAGCTCATTGAGCGCGTCTGGCTTGCGAAAATAGTGGTCGGCGCCGGCCGCGATCGCCTCGGCGACCGTCCGGACCTCCTCACGCCCCGTGCCCACGAAGAGAATCGGCACGAGCGCGCCGAGCGGCCGCTGTCGGATGCTGCGACAGGCCTCGCGTCCAGCATCGCGCGGGAGCGTCAGGCTCAGCACGACCAGGTCGGGGCGCAGGTCGTCGAACGCAGCCAGCGCTTGCGCAGCCTCGCTGACGACGCTCGAGGCATAGCCGCGCGCGGCCAAGCGACGGTCGAGCGTCTCGGCGACGGTGACCTCGTGCTCGACGATGAGGATCTTCTTGCGCACTCGCCCTCGCCGTTGCGGGACTGGATAGATTTGTGGGGACGCGGCCTTGCGGCGCATCATATCGGCGGACCCCGCGCGCGCAAGCCAACGGCGCGCGGTCTTGGACATCTGGAGGCGCGCGGATGAAGCACTCGCAGCGGGACGCGGTCCTGCGGACTCTCTCAAGCGTGACTGCGCGCGCGGCGCTCACGGCCTTTGCGCTCTCGACCGCGGCCACGGTCTCGGCGGCGAGGGCGTCGACTGCGGGTGTCGCTCCCGCGCCGATCGTCCCACCGGACGTGGCGATCGAGCGTCTCAAGGCGGGCAACGCGCGCTTCGTAGTGGGCAAGCCGAGCCGACCGAACGCGACACCGAAGCGTCGCGCCGAGATCGCCGCGTCGCAGCATCCGTTCGCGATTGTGGTGTCCTGCTCCGACTCGCGGGTACCGCCTGAGATGGTCTTTGACGCGGGGCTCGGGGACCTGTTCGTGGTCCGCACGGCGGGCGAGGTGGTCACCGCGGTCGAGATGGCCAGCATCGAGTACGCGGTCGACCACCTCGGGGCTTCGCTCGTGCTCGTCATGGGGCACGAGCGCTGCGGCGCGGTCAAGGCGGCGGTGGAGTATCGGAACCCGCCGGCGCTGCCGCTCCCCGGTGCGCCGAAGCCAGTGGCGGACTCACACGACGACGGACACGGCAAGGCCCACGACGACGGTCACGGCGACGGTCATGGCAAGGCCCACGACGACGGTCACGGCAAGGCCCACGGCGACGGTCATGGCAAGGCCCACGACGACGGTCACGGCGACAGCCACGGCGACGGCCACGGCGACGGCCACGCGAGTAAGCCGACGCGTGTCCGCGAGACCAACCCAGACTTCGGGGGGCCGAAGCCACGCGACCACATCGGTGCGCTGATCAACGAGATCCTGCCGGCCGTAGAGGCAGCGGAGCGGCGGAGTCGTCGGGGTGACCTGCTCGACGAGGCCGTGCGCGTGCAGGCGAAGTCCATGGTCCGCCGGCTGGTCGAGGACAGCCCTATGCTCAAGGCGTTCCTGGTCTCTGGTCGTCTTCGCATCGCCGCTGCGCGATATGACCTGGACACGGGCGAGGTCGAGCTCCTGCGATGACGCCGCGCCTCGTCATGCGTCGCGCCGTGGCTGGGCTGGGCACGCTCGCGCTCTCGGCGTGCGCCGCAGTGACGCCGCCCGAAGACGCGGACGCCATCGCGCCCTCTTCGCCGCCGCCCGCGACGATGCCCACACCCGCTGTACCGGGCTCCACGCCAAGCACCGAGCCTGGCAGCGCGCCCGCGACGGCTGCCCCGACTGCGCCGCCGACCGAGCCCGGGGCGCCTTGCCGCGCAGCCCTGTGTGTCCGCTGTGACGCGCAGGGTCAGCCGATCATGCCCGAAGACGAGGCCGCTTGCCCGTCCGTAGATTGCTCGGCCTTTGACACCTTTGCGACGCGTGTCGTCGACGATTTCACCCTGTGCGAGCGTCAGGTTCACCTCTTCTCTGGCCGCCGTTGCGCTGGCCTCGGGGTCTGCCAAGCGCAAGCGACGCCAGACGTCTGCGGGGACGTGCGCCCGCTCGAGGTGTTACGCACAACGACCGCCTGTCAAAGCGTCACGGGCTGCGTGGCGGGCGCGATGCCCGCGCTGGCCCCCGCGCCTCAGGGGACACCCTGTGGCGATGGCGGCCGCTGCACCGAGGCCGGCGCGTGCGACGAGCGACTGGCGGACACCTGCCCCGAGTACGCCGACGCGGCTTTGTGTGGCACGGGCCTCGACCCTGCGCGGGGTCGCTACTGCGCGGTCGCTGCGACCGGGACGTGCGCCGCGACTTGCACGTCGTTTCGACGTGCGTGTATCGCTGCATACGAGGCCTCTCCTGCGGACGCGTGCGTCGCGGGCGCTCAGGTCGGGTGTCTCGAGCAACGCCCCGCGCTGGTCTGCGCGTGCACCCAGAGCAACCTATGACGGGCCAGCGGCGTTCGTCGTGAAGCCCGCGCGCTCGAGCAGCGCGCGCGCCTCCTCCGCCCGCTCTGCGGGCACGAACACGTCCATCCCCAGGTGAGGCGCGGCGGCATGCCAGAGTGCACGCTCACGGCGGTGGCGAACGTGCCCCGGCAGGCGCGCCGCGAAGAGCGCGTCGTGCAAGATCGGAAGCCGCGCGACCGCCTCGACTCGGGTGACGCGCGCCGCATTCGGAAAACGGCCCCAAAAGCGCAGCGCCGAGGCTGCGTCAGCCATTGCAGCGACGAGCATCAGGACAAAGAACGGCGAGATCGCGTCGTCTGAAGCGCGCGCCGCTTCGAGCCCAGCGAGCGCGCCGACGATCACGGCGCTCAGTGTTCGCGTCGGCGTCAACAGATCGCCGTTCGTTCCGATCAGCGTGCGGGCGCCCCAGTGGGACAACGGCCACGCCACGAGGGCGGCGAGGGCGCCCAGAGTCCACGGCGACGTGAACATCGGCCCAACCGAGGGGGCGAGCGTCTCAAGCGTCGCAGGCAGCGCGAGCACGCCCAACGCGGGCAGCAGGCTTGAGGTCGGCAGCGGCACCCACGCCGTCCCGCGACGACGCCCGTCGAGGGGAACGCTCTGGATGAGCCACGCTGAGGCCGCAAGCGCGACCGTCGACCAACCGACGTCGTGGAGACTGTCCAGCGTGAGCGGCGGGGCGAGCGCGGCGAGCACCCAGGCCGAGACTGGATGAAACGCACCGCGCTCCGCCGCGAACTGGGCGAGCCGCAGGAAGCCGAAGACCGCGAGCAGGCGCGCCGCGACCATCACGAACGGCAGGTCGGCCCGGGCGAGGTCCCCCGCCGCCAAGACCGCGGCGAGCGCGTGCGCCCAGAGGAGCAACCGTGCGCGACCGGCGCCCCCTTCAGCGCGCTCGGCGCGCAGGCCCGGGATGGACGCGGCGAAGACCTCGACTGCGCACAGGGACACGAAAAGCGCGGGGAGCGCGCCGCCCACCAGCCCCGCGTCGGGGAGCGCGCCCCGCCCGAAAGCGATGAGCAGGTCCTCGGGGAGCCCCGGCAAGGGTGTGCGCGCCGCGGCCACCCCGCACGCCGTGGCCAAGGCCGACAGCGCGAGGCGACGAGGCGCCGGGCTCATTCCAGCGGGATGCCGGGGACGAGCAGCACGTCGTCGAGCTGACCGCACAGCGCGAGGTCCTCGACGCGGTCGCAGCGGCCTTCGCCGTCCGGCGGGACGACCGTGAACACCTGCGAGACGCCGACGTCGCCTATCAGCAGGGGGGCGGCGCGGTCGACGAACTCGAAGGCGTCTGCATCGACCGGACCCTGCAGGCAGAAGGTCCCGTCGTCTGCCACGAAGGCGACGGGCGGGAGCGCGCCTCCACGAAGGCCGAATCGAGACGTGCGGACCTCCAGTGACCGCCCGGCGGGGACGGGTCGCGATGCGCCGCCTGCACCCGGGTAGGTCGCTCGACCGACCCAGCAAGCGGGCCATGCGGGCGCGAGCTCCAGCGTAGTCACGACCGGGCACTGACTGCGCTGCGCCGCACAGGTCAGACCGGGAGCGAAGGTCTCAACCTGGGCCACGGCGCGCAGCGCACCGACCGCACCCAGCGCGCCGGCTTCGACCTGCAGATAGGTCTCTGCGGGGACATCGAGGCACGCGGTGCCGTCGTTCGCGACCGTGCCAAACGCACGGATACCCGACGCTTCGCCGCGAGCCTGCACGACTGCGCCGGCTGCGGGCTCACCGTCTTCAGACACGGCGACCCGCACGCAGGTCGGCTCCGAGGCGGGGCGCTGAACGTTCCACCAACCGAAGCTCGGCGCGCTCACGCGGGTCACGGCCTCGGCGCTCAGAGCGGGGTCGGGGTCGTCGGGCGCGATGGCGACGTCCGGCGTCGCGTGCCAGAAGCCGTCGTCTAGGTCGAGCCGCCATGTCGTCGCCGCGGCGTCGAAGGGTAGGCCCTCGAGTCGCAGCTCGACCGTCGAGCCGGGGGCGAGCGCCAACTCGCTGAGCGTCGCGGCGTCGCGGGCGCGAACCTGAACGGCTGCGAGGCCTTCAAGCCGGACCTCGGCGCCGTCCGCGTCGAGCCCGCGCACATCTCCCGGCAGGCCGAACAAGTCGCTCAGGTCGGGTGTGCCGAAGTCGTCC
>CANLBD010000125.1 GCA_947488215.1 Myxococcales bacterium
CCGGGCGCCTTGACCGGCCTCACCAGGCGGGTCAGGGGGGCGTTGCCCGCGTCGTAGGGGAGCGTGCGCCCCTCGCTCCAGAACGGCGTGCCGTGCACGCGCCAGCCGCTCGAGTGGCGCCGCACGACCACCGCCTCGTCCGCGAGCACGCGCGCGAACCCCGCGCTCCGCGCGAACGTGCTCTTGCCGGCACCCGATGGACCCGGGCACAGCCACGCGCCGCCCGCCGCGTCAACGCCCGCCGAGGCGTGCACCACGAAGCCCTCGTGGGCGTGCAGCGCGCTTTGCAAGCGCAGCTCCAGCGCGGCGTCAAAGGCGCCCTCGCTGGCGTCGATCTCGCAGCGCGCGCCGTGGGCGTCTTCGATGTAGCGCAAGTCCGGCCGCGCGTAGCCGTCGGGTGCGGGGCCCGAGGGCGCGTCGCACACGAACTCGGGCGAGCAACGGACGACGAGCGTGGCCTCGATATCGTCGGCCGCTGGAGAGGACCGCGCGGCGTCGAAGTCCGCGTACTTCGCCACGTGGGGCGCGAGCGCGGCGAGGTCGCCGCTCAAGGTGAGCCGGAGCCGCACGCCGCCAACGCGGAGCGCGAGCGCACCTGAGCTCAGGAGCGCAGGGAACAAAACGCCGGAGGCGCCGGCGCCAAGTTCAGGCAGCCGGAGCACGCGAGCGCCTGACGCTCGAACGCCGCGCTCACCTGGAAGCCGGGCTTCACATACGGGCGACGTGCGCCCTCGCGGTCCGCCGACTCGGGCTGAAGGGTTGAGTCGTTCTCGCGCTTGATCGTGGACATCTTTGGCCTCCGCGCACTCTCGTGTCGCTCACGGTCTGACCCCGAGCGCGCATAGTGTATCGCAACTCAGGGCGCGGCCGGCAAGTCCCGCCACTCAACGAAGCCCTCGCGCTCGAGCTCGCCGAGGAACTCGACAACGTCCGCGTGGGCCGTGTCCCGCTCGACCTCGAACCGCGCCGCCACGACGGCCGCGATGGCGTCCACGCCGTGACGCCCCTCGCAGACCAGCTGCCAGACGAGCGTGCCCGTCTCGTTGCAGAGCTTGACCTCGTCCGCGCGCGGGTGGAGCAGCAGGGCAGTGTCGCCCATCACCCGCGAGGCGACGGCGCGCGCGGGCGCCGGGGCAGAGGTCGTCGGTCGCGCTGGGGGCGTCATGGCGTGCACGGTATGTAGGACCCCGCTCGGGTGTCAACGCACGCAAAGCGGGCGCTCAAATGATCTTTTGCCCGCGTTCGTGCGCGAGGAGCCACGACTTGCGCCACGCCCCGCCGCCATAGCCCACGAGCGCGCCAGAACGGCCGATGACGCGGTGGCACGGCGTGAGCAGCGCGATCGGGTTGCGGGCGTTCGCGCGGCCCACGGCCCGAGCGCCGCCAGGGCGCCCGACCATCGCCGCCACATCGGCATAAGCGCGCGTCTCGCCGCGCGGGATCTCGCGCAACGCCGCCCAGACCGCGCGCTCGAAGTCCGTGCCCCGCTCGTCGAGCGCGGTCGCGTCGACCCGCACGTCGTGCCCGTCGAAGTAGAGGTCAAGCGCCGACCGAAGCCACTCGGGTGGGGCGTGATCGATAGACGGCACGGCGCCGAGCTTGTCGGCGCACGTGCGCTCGAAGCGCGCGGCGAAGTCCTCAAAGTCGAGGACCGCGAGGCGCTCCCCGACGGTCGCCAAGTGCAGGCGGCCGATCGGGGAGTCGTATTCGCTGCGGTGCAGGGCTCAGCCCTTGCGGGCGGCGAGCTTGTCCGTCAGCTCGGGCACCACGCCGAACAGGTCGGCCACGAGGCCGTAGTCCGCGACCTGAAAGATCGGCGCGTCCGCGTCCTTGTTGATGGCCACGATCGTGCGCGAGCCCTTCATACCGGCGAGGTGCTGAATGGCTCCGCTGATGCCGACCGCGATGTAGAGCTTCGGGGCGACGACCTTGCCCGTCTGCCCGACCTGCCAGTCGTTCGGCACCCAGCCCGAGTCCACGACCGCGCGGGACGCGCCGACCGCGCCGCCGAGGGTGTCGGCCAGCTTCTCGACGAGCGCGAAGTTCGCCGGCTCCTTGAGGCCGCGGCCGCCCGAGACGACCACGCTCGCGTCCGTCAGCGACGGGCGGCTCGACTCAACCTTCTCTAGGCCGACGTACTGCATCCGCAGGCTGCCGGCGTCCACGCTGGCGGCCTGGCTCTGCACGAGCGAGGCGGTGCCCGTGGCCTCGGCCGCCGGGAAGTCCGTGGGCCGCACGCTCACGACCACGGTCGGCGTGTTGACCTTGACGTGGGCGATGACGTTGCCCGCCCACATGGGCCGGCGATAGACGAGGGCACCCGCTGCGCCTTCGATGGAGATGATGTCCGCCGCCATGCCGGCGCCCAGGCGAGCGGCGATGCGCGGCGCGCAGTCCTTGCCAATCGAGGTTGCCGCGGTCACCACAAAGCGGGCGCCCGAGGCCTTCGCGTAGTTCCCGAAGGCCTGCGCGTACGCCTGCGCCGTGTACTGCGCGAGCGCGTCGTGCTCGAGCGCGACGACCCCCGCCGCGCCGAAGCCCGCGAGCTGCGCCGCGACGCCCGCAACGCCCTGCCCCGCGACCGCGATCTCGAACGTCCCGCCGGTCTTCTCCGCGAGGATCTTCGCAGCGCCGATGGCGTGCAGCGAGGCCTTCGCCAGCTTGCCGAGCTGCTGCTCGGCCAGAACGAGAATGTCTGCCATTTTCGTGCTCTCTTTCGGTGTCTGAGGGCCGCTCAGATGGCCTTGGCTTCGGTGGCGAGCTTCTCGATGAGCTCGTCGACGGTCTTGACCTTGACGCCCGCGGCGCGGCTCGGCGGCGGCTCGAAGCCGACCGTCTCGACCTTGAGCGCGGTGTCCACGCCCAGATCGGCGGGCGTGAGCGTCTCGAGGGGCTTCTTCTTGGCCTTCATGATGCCGGGCAGGCTCGCGTAGCGCGGCTCGTTCAGGCGCAGGTCGGTCGTCACGACCGCGGGCAGGCTGACCTGAACCGTCTCGACGCCGCCGTCGACCTCACGCTGGACCTTGGCGCCCTTGCCGCCGTCCGTGAGCTCGACCTTGTAGGCGAAGGTCGCCTGCGGCCAGCCGAGGTACTCCGCGGTGAGCTGCGCGACCTGGTTGTTGTCGCCGTCGATCGCCTGCTTGCCGAGCATCACCAGGTCGGGGCTCTCCTTGGCAACGAGCGCGACGAGCAGCCGCGCCACGATGTCGGAGTCGAGCTTCGACTCGTCCGCCTCGATCAGGTAGCCGCGGTCGGCCCCCATCGCGAGCGCGGTGCGGACCTCCTTCGTGGCCTCCTCGTCACCGACGGCCACGACGATGATCTCGCCGCCGCCCGCGGCGTCGACCAGGCGCAGGGCCTCTTCGACGGCGATCTCGCAGAACGGGTTCATCTTGAACTCGACGTTGTCCGTCTGAATGCCGCTGCGGTCCGGCTTCAGGACGATCTTGGAGTACGGGTCGGTGACCCGCTTCGCGGTGACCAGAATCTTCACGGGCGGTCTCCTTGCTGGGCGGTTTCGTGCGCGGCAGACGCCATCAGGCCGCGCACGCAGAGGTTGCGAATCTCCCGGGCGGCGTCCGCCAGGGCGTATTTGTCACGACGTGTGGACGACCAGACGAGGCTGACCTCGTCGAGCGCCCCAAAGACGATGCGCTTGAGGATGCGGGGTTCCAGATCGGGGCGAAATTCGCCTGTGCGCCGGCCGAGCTCGAAGATCTCGGCGAGGATGTCCAGGTACTCCTGAAACCGGGGCGCCTTGTACTCGCGCATGAACTTGGACGACTGCCGCAGCTCAACGGTCAGGACCTCGGCGAGCTGCGGCTCGCGCTCGACCATGCCCAGGTGCATCTCGACGAACTTGTCGAGCCGCTCAGCCGCGCCTTCAAGTCGCGAGAGCTCGGCGCGAAAGGCCGCGATGATGCCCTCCATCCTGTCTTCGAACAGGCTGATGAGCAGGTCGTCCTTGTTCTTGAAGTACAGGTAGATCGTCCCGTCCGCTACGCCCGCCTCGCGCGCGATGTCCGTCACGCGGGCATGGAAGAAGCCATGCTGCGCGAAGACCTGTACGGCGGCGTCCAAGATGCGCCGCCGCTTGTCGTTCGGAGGGGGGGTCGCGATGGGTCGGTCTCCCGCTGAATGAACGTTCATTCATTAAACCGAGGCCGCGCGGTTGTCAACGAGAGCGGGGCTTGCCGCTGCGCCACCGCCGAGTCCACAGTGCGGCATGCGCGCCCGCCTCCCTGTCGTTCTCCTGTGTGCCGTTGCGTCGCTCGCGGCCTGCGGCGCCGCCGCCCCCCCAGCGCCCAGCGCGCCCAACGCCGACGCGCGCGTCCCCAGCGCCCCCGCGCTGCTTCAGGCCGCCTTGGCCGGACCGGGCGAGACGGACGCTGTCGTGACGCTCGCGGTCTTTGCCCCCGCGGCCCTCGAAAGCAGCGCCCGCGCGGTCGAGCGGGCCTCGGACCGCGCACGCGCCGTCGTCGAGGCGGGCTTCAGCGCCCCCTCGGGCGAGCGCGCGGTGGACGTCACGTGGCTCGGCTCGCCGCCCGCGCTCACCGTGACCGCCGCGCCGGTTGACCCCGAGCTGCCCCTGAACTTGCCCGCCGTGCTCGACGAGGCGGGGCCGCTCCGCGCCCGGCTCGAGGCCGCGCAGCAGGTGGTCTTCGTGCGCTACGTCGGCCCGACAACCCCCGAGGCGCGCCCGCTGCGCGCAGCCGCGCTGGCCGCTGCTGCGCTCGCCGATGCCCTCGGCGGCGTCGTCGTCGACCTGTCCACGCTCGAGACGTTCGAGGCGCCGGCGTTCGTGGCGGGGCTGCGCGAGCCCGGCTGGCTCGACGCCCGCGTGCGCCCTGTGATCGAGCTCGCGGACGCCGCGAGCGAGGGCACGCTCACCCTGCGAACGCGAGGCCTCGCCCGCTTGGGGCTGCCCGACGTGCAGATGACGCCCGTGCCCCGGGCCGCGGCCCGAGATGCGGCGGGGCGGATGCAGCGGGTGCTCGCGGCCCTGCGCGGCCTCGCGACCGCGCGCCCCGGCGATGTCGTCGGCGGTGAAACACTCGCCGCCTGCGCCGGACCCGCCGAGGCCTTCGACCACCGCTGCGTGCGCGTGCCCTGACGGCGCGCTCAGTGTTCCGCCAGACGCAACACTCATTGCGGCATTTGGAACATTCTGCGGCGCGGTGAGCCTGCATCAATACGCGCACTCACTCGGAGTCACCGACCATGAAGCACCTCGTCATCATCGCGCACCACAACGCCGAGAGCTTTACGCACGCCATCGCGGGCATCGTGCAGAACACCCTGAGCGCCGCGGGTCACGAGGTCGTCGTGCGCGATCTGAACGCCATCGGCTTCAACCCGGTGCTGTCGTCCGCGGACACGGTCGCGATCCGCGCGGGGCAAACGCCGGAGGACATTCGCGTCGAGCAGGCGCACCTGACTTGGGCGGATGCCGTGACCGTGGTGCACCCCGTGTGGTGGACGGGCATGCCCGCCATCCTGAAGGGCTACATCGACCGCGTGTTCACCTACGGCTTCGCGTACGCCTACGGCCCCAATGGCCGCGAGGGGCTGCTCGCGGGCCGCAAGGTGCTGGTCTTCAGCAGCCACGGTCACCCCGACTTCGTCTACCGAGACATGGGCATGCACGACGCGCTCCGCCTCACGTCGGACGAGGGCATCTGGCGCTTCTCCGGCCTCGAGGTCGCCGACCACGTCTTCTTCGGCGCCGTGCCGTCCGCGAGCGCCGAGGACCGCGCGGGCTATCTCGCCCAAGTCAAGCAGACGGTTCAGCGCCACTTTGGTTGACCGCTGCATCGACGATCTGCCGCAGCCAGACGTGCTCGGGCGAGCCGCGGTGGCGCTCGTGCCACTGCATGACGAACGGGATGCTCGGCAGCGCGAGCGGGACGGGCGCCACGCGCAGCCCCAGCGCAACCGCCACCGACCACGCGGGCCGGTCCGGCAGCGTCGCGACCAGGTCGGTCGACGCAACGATGTGCGCAGCGCCGAGAAAATACGGCGTCGTCAGCGCGACACGGCGCGCTCGACCAAGCTGCTCGAGCGCCTCGTCCACCCACGACTTGGGTGGGAAACGGCTCGACACCAAGACATGCCGAAGCCCGCAGAAAGTGTCCAGGTCGAGCGGCGCGTCGTCGGCCCAGCGCGGGTTGCCCCGCCGGGCGATGCACGCGAACCCCGCGTCGAAGAGCTTCTTGCGCATCACACCCTCGGACGCCCCAATCGGCGGACCCAAGTACAGGTCGACCGCGCCCGTCGTGAGCGCCTGGCTGAGGCCTTCGGGCGGCCCGGACGTCGGCACGAAGTGCAGCGTGACCCCCGGCGCCGCCGCAGCGACGGACTCAAGGAGCGGGGGCACAAAGGTCGACATGACCGCGTCCGAGACGGCGACCACGAACTGCACGCTCGCCGACGCAGGCTCGAAGACGGGCGTGGTCGACAGCAGCCGGCCCAGCTCGCGCAGGCGAGGGGTGAGCTGCACAGACAGGTCGCGCGCGCGGTCCGTCGGTAGCATCAGGTTGCCCGAGCGCACGAAGAGCGGATCGCCCACGAGCTCGCGGAGCTGCGCCAGGTGCCGGCTCACCGTCGAGGGCGAGACCCCGAGGAGCCGCGCGGTCTCGCGCACGCTGCGCTCGCGCAGCAAGACCTCGAGCGTCGCCAGCAGCGGCAGCTTGGTAATGTCCATCGACCCCACGATTCACGACCCCACCGCGCCGGGCAAGCCCCGCGCGCACTTCGCCAGACAGACGGAGGAGAGAGATGATGAAGCGCCTTTGGATCTTGGCAGCAGCCGCCGCTGCGCTCGCCGCGTGCGACGACGGCGGGAACGACAACAGCACGCCCGTCGGCGGCGGCGCTGCACCGGACGCCGCGCCGGTCGGCGGTGAGCCCGTCGGCGGTGAGCCCGTCGGTGGTACGCCCGTCGGCGGCGCGCCCGTCGGCGGCGCGCCCGTCGGCGGCGCGCCCGTCGGTGGTACGCCCGTCGGCGGCGCGCCCGTCGGTGGTGAGCCCGTCGGCGGCGCGCCCGTCGGTGGTGAGCCCGTCGGCGGCGCGCCCGTCGGCGGCGCGGAGCCACCGCCTGCCCCCCTCACGGGCGAGGACCTCGTGGGCACCTGGGCGAGCCCCGGCTGCGAGGCCTACCCGGACGGCAACGGCGGCATGAACTACCTGGACCGCCAGTTCAAGCTGTCGGCGGACACCTGGTCACTCTACGGCACGATCTACGGCGACCCGACGTGCGGCTTCCCCCTGTTCAGCTTCAGCATCGACGGCCCCTATGAGATCACGGGCGCGAGCGCGGACCACGCGGGCGCGGCCGAGGCGACCTTCCGCATCACGCGGAACGACTGGGTCGCCCACGCCCAGGGGCTGGCGGACACGTTCTCGATGTCGGGCTGCGGCGCCGAGCCGTGGACGGTCGGTGTGCCGCAGTCGGTGCTGGTGACGGGCTGCATCGGCGTGGCCAAGGCCGAGGCCGACTGCGCCGGCGGTGAGCTCGACCTGCTGCGCCTCGACGGCGACGCCCTCTACTTTGGCGAGCGGTCGGTGGACCTGTGCACCACGCGCGCGCCGCGCCCGAACGGCTACGCCGTCAACCGCGTGCCGGACGCGCTCAACATCGACGTCGCGGGCTACTTCCCCGAGGGCGTGGCGGTGCAGTCGTACCTGCCCGCCTACGTCGGCTCCTTCGGCACCGGCGCCATCACGCGCTTGGCCGCGGGCGGCGTGACCGAGACGGTCGTCGAGCCCTCGACCATCGGCGGCCTGGTCGTGGGCATGAAGCTCGCGGGCGGCTCGCTCTGGGCGTGCGTCAGCGACTTCATGAACCCGAACGCGGCCGCGGTCGTCAAGCTCGACCCCGCCACGGGCGCCGAGCAGGCCCGCTACACGCTCCCGGGCGGCGGCTTCTGCAACGACCTGGTGCCCGACGCGCAGGGCAACGTGTACGTGACCGAGAGCTTCCAGGGCTCGGTCTTCAAGCTCCCGGCCGGCGGCGACGCCCTCGAGCCGTGGGCGAGCGGCTACACCCCGCTCCCCGACAGCGCGGGCTTCAGCCTGAACGGCCTGGCCCTGTCGGCGGACGGCGCGCACCTGCTCCTGGGTCGCACGGACTCCGGCGACATCGTGCGCGTGGCCATCACGGCCGAGGGCGCGGCGGGTGAGGCGAGCGTCGAGATGGTCGATGGCGCACCCGGCAGCATCGACGGCCTCGCCGCCTGGCGCGGTCACCTGTACGCGGTCCGCAACGGCGGCGTCTACCGGCTGGTCGAGGGCGACGGCGCCTGGACGGGCGAGGCCGTCGTGGCCCCGGGCGAGGTCAACTACCCGACCGCGGTCGGCGTCGACAACTTCGGCAACCTGTGGGTGGTCGAGGCCCAGTTCGGTGACCTGTTCGACATGGACCCCGCGACCAACGGCACCACGCCGTTCCGCGTGGTGCGCTTCGCGACGACCACGCGCTGACCGCGCGACGCAGAGC
>CANLBD010000126.1 GCA_947488215.1 Myxococcales bacterium
GTCGACACGCTGGCGTTTTATCCCTACGTCGATGGGGACCTGATCTTCAGCGGCACCTCGGACGACGATCGCGCCGCGCGCGGCGTCGCCGTGCCGCCCCCGCTCTACCAGTTCGACCAAGGGGACGACCCGGTGCAGCCCACGACCTATGTCGGGCTGTCCGCCGACCGCGGCGACGCCCGCGTGACCCAGTGGGAAATCGGCGGCTTCAGCGAGAGCGAGGCGCGCTTGGCGAACGTGCAGCGCGCCTGCCCCAGCCTGCACAACGCCATGCGCGACCGCGACCTGCGCCCGCTCGACGTGAACGGAGACCTGCTCTCGGACCGGGGCGGGGACTTCACGATGGCCCTGCGCGCAGACGTCGGGCCGCTCGCGCCGGGCGAGCAGAGCGCGCCCTTTTGCGTGGACATCAAGTGGGGCCTCGGCCGCCCGTGCAGCGACGAGGACGACGACGGCCGCTGCGCCGGCGAGGACAACTGCCCGCTCACGCCGAACCCCGACCAAGCGGACCGCGACGCAGACGGCCTCGGGGACGCCTGCGACGTGTGCGCGGCCGTGGCTGACCCCGCACAGGCCGACGCGGACGCGGACGGCGCGGGCGACGCCTGCGACAACTGCGCGGTCGCCAACGCGGACCAGCGTGACCGCGACGCCGACGGCCGCGGCGACGCCTGCGACAACTGCCCGACGCTCCCGAACCCCGACCAGCGCGACGCGGACGGCGACGGGCGCGGGGATGTGTGCCGCGACTGCCGAGAGGACGCGCCAGAGCTGTGCAACGGCCGTGACGACGACTGCGACGCCGCGGTGGATGAGCAGCCGCGGGGCGTCGGCGACGCCTGCGCTTCGGGCGAGCGAGGCGCGTGCGCCGCGGGTGTGCAGGCCTGCGTGGACGGGCGGCTCGTGTGCGAGGCGCCGCCCCCCGGGGCCGCGGACGCGACGTGCGACGGGGTCGACGACGACTGCGACGGCGCCGCCGACGAGGACGCTGTCTCCCCAGACGCGCGCTGCGACACCGGCCAGCTCGGGGTCTGCGCGGTCGGGGTGGCGCTGTGCGTCGACGGGGAGCTGCTCTGCGACCCGCCGGCCCCCGCCGCAGACGATACCACCTGCGACGCGCTCGACGACGACTGCGACGGCGCCGTGGACGAGGACGCCGTCGCCCCGGACGAGCGCTGCGACACGGGGCTGCTCGGCGCGTGCGCCCTGGGCCGTCGCGCGTGCGTCGCGGGCGCACTCGAGTGCGCGGGCGGCGACCCAACGCCCGAGGTCTGCAACGGTCTGGACGACGACTGCGACGGCGCCGTGGACGACGACCCCAGCGACGCGGGCGGTCCCTGCGCGGGCGCGCTCCCCGGCGCGTGCGCGGCGGGCCGGCTGCGCTGCGTGAGCGCCCGGCTTGAGTGCGAGGGCGGCGCGCCGGCACCGACAGACGCGGCGTGCGATGGGGTAGACGCCGACTGCGACGGCCGCGTGGACGAGGACGTGGTGCTCGGAGACGCCTGCGAGACCGGCGAGGCGGGCCTCTGCGCCGTGGGCGCGCTCGACTGCGCGGGCGGCGCGCTGGTCTGCCTGCGCGCCGAGGGGCCGCGCTTGGAGCTCTGCAACAGCGTGGACGACGACTGCGATGGGGTCGTGGACGAGTCGCCCGATCTGGGCGTGCTCTGCGCGACGGGCGAGGTCGGCGTGTGCGCGGCGGGTCGGCAGCGCTGCGCGGCCGAAGCCACGATGTGCGCGCCGGAAGCGCAGGCGGGCGACGAGGTGTGCGACGCCCTCGACAATGACTGCGACGGCACCATCGACGAGGCGCTGCGCAATGGCTGTGGGGTGTGCGGGTCCGAGGTGACCGAGGCCTGCGACGGGCTCGACACAGACTGTGACGGCCGCGTGGACGAAGGCGTGACCTGCCCGGGGGAGGCCCGGTGCGTGCGCGGCGTGTGCGTCGAGCCCTGCGAGTCGAACGAGTGCCCCGGGGAGCTGCGCTGCGTGGACGGCCTGTGCGTGCCCGACTGCGGCCCCGAGGGCTGCGCCGACCCCGAGTCCCCCTACCGCGCTGTCTGCGGCGAGGTCACCTGCGCCCCGGGGCACTTCTGCCGCGGCGAGGCCTGCGTGCCGAGCTGCGCGCGGCGCGCGTGCGCGCTCTTCGAGGTCTGCGTGGACGACGCCTGCGTGCCGGACCGCTGCGGCGGCGTCGAGTGCCCCGACGGCGCGGTCTGCGTGGACGGCGGCTGCTTGCCCGATCCCTGCGCCCAGGTCGAGTGCGCGCAGGGCGAGCGCTGTGAAGCCGGCGCGTGCATCTCCGACCCGTGCGCCGACATCACCTGCCCGCCCGGCGAGGTGTGCGGCGTGGTTCAGGGCAGCGCGCAGTGTGGCTACCCCGAGCGGGGCGAGGCGCCTGGGCCCAGCGCAGACGCCGGTCCGCCGTCCGCGGACACCGGCGTCTTCGTCGCCGACTTCGGGGGGCGCGGCACGACTGAGGACGACGCGACCATCGGCGTCCGCACACCGACGGCGGGGCGGTCGCGCGCCGAGTCGGGGTGCGGCTGCGCGGCCACCCAAGGCGGCCCGAACGGGCTACTCGGCGGCCTCGCGGCGCTCGCCCTAACCGCGCGCGCGCTCCGGCGCAGGCGCCGCTGACGCCTTGCGCAGCACATAGGCCAGGTTCACGGTCAGCCGCTCCTCGGCGCAGGCCTCGAGCGACTTGCCCTCATAGGGCAGGCGCAGGGCCTCCACGATCTCGAGGCCGCACGCGCGGACCAGGGCGTCGACCTCGTCGGGTGACCGCCACAAGAAGATGTGGTCAATCGCGGGCGCGTTGACACAGGTCGTCACGAAGATGAACGCGTCGGGGCGCGCGACCTCGGCGATGCGCCGCAAGAAGACGTCGGGCTGCTCGACGTGCTCGAGGACCTCGCCCATCACGATGGCGTCGGCGCTCTCGGGCGGCAAGTCTGTAGCGTCGAAGAAGTCACGCTGCTCGACTTGGTAGTGGCCGGCGTGCGTTGGGCAGAAGTGCTCGATGACCGCGCGCGTCTGCGCGACGCTCGCCGCCGACACGTCGATGCCCCGCACGCTGTCGTAGGCGCCCGAGGCGACGGCGGTCATCAGGTAGTAGCCGTGCCCCGGCCCGATCTCGAGGTACGCGCCGCCCCGCGCGCGGGGCATCGTGCGCTCGAAGAACCGCGCCATGGCCAAGTGGTTCGGCCACAAGAAGACCGTCATGGCCAGGCCGTACATGTAGCGGTGCATGAACTCGGGGTCGTCGTAGACGCGCGCGGCGACCTCGGCGAAGCGGCTGTAACGGTATCGACCGTGCCGCCGAAAGAAGACCTGCTCACGCAGCGCGTCCCCGACTACGGTGAGGTAGCACTCCGCCAAGTGGTCCGGCGTGAGGCCCTGCGCGTCGGCGAACGCCAAGTACCGCTCGAGGCGCGACGCCTCGTCCGGGCTGAGCTGCGCGACGGCGCGCTCCAGAAACCCACGGTGCATCGGGTTGCGCTCCAGAATGCGGTCAGCCAGATCGGCGGCGCGGGGCGGCAGAGACGCGAGCGGGGCGCGCATGAGCGGTCCTTCGGGCAAGAGGTTTGACAAACCTGAAACAAAGTCGATACAAGCCACCCATGAACACTCGCCAAATCACCCTCGCTTGGGCGCCTCTGGTCGCTCTCTCGCTGGCCGCTTGCGGCGGCGACGATAACGCAAACACCGCCTCTCCGACAGGGGGCGCGGCCTCACCGGACGCGGCGCCACCGACCGGGGGCGTGCCCGCCACGACCCTACCGGACGCGGCCCCCCCTGCAGGAGGCGCCGCACCTCCCGTGGGCGGTGCAGCCCCCCCCGCGGCCGGTGTGGGCCGCTGCGTCTACACCAACCCGTTCGGCCAGACGCCCGAGTGCAAGGACTACCTGGGCGCTGCCTGGACGCTGGAGACGGCGACGAGCGACTGCGCCGCCGTGCTGCCGGGGACCGCCGGGGAGTTCGCCGCGGGCGAGGCCTGCGCCTTCGACAACGAGATCGGGCGGTGCGAGGTCGCTGAACCCGCCGAGCGCGCCTATCGCTTGGTGATGGCAGGCGCGGCGGGCAACTGCGCGCTCGCCCGGACCGGCTGCGAGACCTTCGCGCGGGGCGTGTTCACGCCGAGCGGCGCCTGCGCGGACACGCCGCCTGGCCCCACGCCGCCCTCGGGCCCACCGCAGGCGGGCGTGTTTATTCAGCCCTATGAGTCGTGCTCCCCCCCCCTCGAGGGCGAGGCGCCGGGTACCTCCGCGAATGGCGAGGTCTGCACCTTCAACGCGATCAGCGCCTGCACCGAGCCGGGCCGCCGCTTCGAGGACTACGCGAGCTGTGACGTCGTACTGAGCCAACGGCCGTACTACCCCGTGCCGCCCCGCGCCGTGGCGCCGGCCAACGACCCGCGCCTGAACGACCCTGCGTACATGGCCGAGATGGCGTGGGTCACCGAGCAGGCGGGCGCGTGCGGCTGCACCTGCTGCCACTCGCAGCGCGCGAGCAAGGCGGGCGCCTCGGTGTGGTCCATCGACGAGAGCCCGCTGTGGCTCGACCACCTGTCGAACGGCGGCCTCGCCCTCCTCGCCGGCCTCGCCGACTCCAGCGTCTTGGGCGCCTACCCCGCCGAGCAGAACCACGGCTTCGCCCGCGTCGACACCGGGCTGCCCACGACCGACCCCGAGCGCATGCAGCGGTTCCTGCTCGCCGAGTGGATGCGTCGCGGCCTCACGCCCGAGGACGCCGCCCAGATCCCCCCCTTTGGCGGGCCGATCTACGCCCAGCGCGTCTTCGAGCCCGAGGCCTGCGCTGGCAGCCAAGGCGTCGACGCGCAGGGCATCGTGAAGTGGGGCAACGGCGCAGCACGCTATGTCTACATCCTGGCCGCAGGCAGCGAGAACCCCGGCGTGCCGCCGAACCTGGACCTGCCCGAGGGCACGATCTGGCGTCTGGACGTCCCGTCAAACGGCTCGGCCGTGGCGTCGGGCGTTCGCTACGGCGAGGCACCCGTGGGCACCACGCAGCGCTTCCCCGCAGAGGGCGCGCCCGCCGCGCTCGTCTCGGGCGAGACCTATTACCTCTACGTGCTCGCCGACATCGGCCTGCCGCTGACGCGGTGCCTCTTCGTCGCGCCCTGAGCGACGCTAGAGCTCGGCCGTGAGCCGGCTCCGAACGAGGTCGACACGAACCGAGGTCCCTTGGCCCTCGACGCTCTCCACGGTGAGCTGTCCGCCGAGGCCCCGCACGGTGCTCAGGCAAACCGAGAGGCCGAGCCCCGTTCCCTGACCGACCTCGCGCGTCGTGAAGAACGGCTCGAAAATCCGGCCGAGGTGGCGCACCGGGATGCCGCGCCCGTTGTCGGAGATCCGCAACGCCAGCCGGTGCGCGCTCGTCGACTCGACCCGAATCTCCACACGGGGGGCGCGACCGACGACGCCGTCGCACGCCGCGACCGCGTTCTTGAGCAAGTTCACAAACACCTGAACCCAGCTCGCGTGGTCACCGACGACGCCCACATCGGGCGCGATGTCCGCGTCGAGGACGATGGGGGTGCCTGAGCTCGGCCGCACGATCTCGACCGCCTCAATCAGCGCATACGCCAAAGGTATCGCGGTCTCGACGTGCAGCGTCGGGGCCGCCAGCGTCTTCATGCCCTGGACAATCCCCCGCATCCGCTCGGCGCCCTCTTGCGTGTCCTGCAGCGCGCGCAGGCGGTCGTCATCGGGCGGCAAGATGCCGCGCGCGAGCTCGTCCGTGACATACGTCAGGTTCGCCATCATGTACGCGAGCGGGTTGTTGAGCTCATGCGCCACGCCCGCCGCCATCGCCCCGAGCGCGGTGATGCGGTCGAGATGCTGGACCTGCGCCTCGAGGCGCAGCCGCTCGGTCAGGTCGTTGAGCGCATAAAAGGTCGAGCGCTCGCCCTCGAACTCGACCTCGACGCGCTTGATCTCGAACTCCAGGTCGCGGCCGTCCGACCCCTTGAACGCCACGAAAGGGCTGTTCGTCGCCCAGGCCTCGGGCGCCGAGCGGTCAGCGCCCGGCTCAAGCCGCTCCCGCAGCGCACGGGCGGCCTTGTTGAGCCAGCGCGGGCCCCGAGGGCCCTCGACCCACACTGGGCCGGGCAGCGCGTCGAGCAGCGCGCGCAGGTCGGACTCTTGCCGCGCCAAGCGGTCGAGCGTCTGCTGAAGCGCGGCGTTCGTCTCCGCGAGTTCGCCTGCCTTCGAGCGCGCGTGCTCCGCCTCGCGCTGCGTCGCCTCGAGCTGGTGCGTCTGCCGAAGCACCCGCAGGTGCTCCTCGGCCTTCGCCGTCTGCTGAGCCTGCCGCGACTCGAACGCGAGGCGCGCCGTCTCAAGGGCTTCTTGAAATCGACCGAGCCGCTCAAAGGCGCGGGACTGGAGCTCCGCCGCGTCCGCGAGGACCCCCGTGAAGGCGTGAATGCGCCCGAGCCGGACCGCTTCGGCGAGCTGCCGAAGCGCGCGCTCAAGATCGCCATGGCGAACGCAGTGACCACCGACCAGCAAGTGCTGCCGAGCGATCTGGTGCTGATTGCCGAGTGACTCGAGCACATCGTTCGACTGACGAGTCAGCACCTCGCACGTCTCGAGGTCACCGCGTTCCCCGGCGAGCCCGCCCAAGCCCGCGAGGATGAGCGCCTCTGTATCTCGCATCTCGAGCGCGGCCGCCTTGGCCTGCGCCTCGGAGTAGAGCGCCTCCGCCTCATCGAAGCGGTGCAGGCGCGCGTACGCACCGGCCAAGTTCACGGAAGCGTGAGTCAGCAAGTGCTCGTCGGCCAGCTCGCGGGCGATCCGCAGAGCCATCTCCGTAAACTGGGCGTACGGCTCAGGCTGGTCCTGATAGCCGTGCAACATGCCGACATTCATGGTCAGCGCGAACTCAAGGTGACGGTCCTTGAGCGTCACGGCGCGCTGAAGAGCCACGCGCGCGACCCCGAGCGCGCGCGGCAGGTCGCCCAGCTTCGCGAGCGCCTTGACGGTCTCGGACAGCCCGACCGCCTCGACCGCGAGGTCGTCTTCAAGCCTCGCCCGGTCGATGGCCGCCTGGCAGGCCTCAAGCGCGTCCTCGAGGCGGTTCACGGCGTTGAGCGCTACGCCGCGCTCCAGCCAAGCGCGTGCAGTCGAGGGCGGCGTGTCGCCCTGAGCGCTGAGCGTCGCCTGCGGGTCCGACTGAATCTCGCGCACTCGGAATCGGACGAGCGCACGCTCTGCGTTGGGGCTCTCGGTGCTGGGCACAACGGGACGCTACGGCGGCAGACGGACGAACGCCAAGACATAATAACGCCCCACCCGACCGACGCCGACATGCGTCCAGCGCGGATCGAGCAGATTTCGTTTATGCCCCGGGCTCGCGAGCATCGCGGCGAGCGCCTGCCGCGGGGTCGACGCGCTCGCCAAGTTCTCGCCCGCCTGGGTAAACCGGAGCCCGCGCTCCTTGAGCCGCGTCGTCAGCGTGCCCGCCTCGGCGGTCGCGTGAACCAGCGCGCGCTGCGCCTCGAGCTCCGCGGCCCAGTCGTGCGCGACGCGCGCCAAATCCGGCCACACACGCAGGCTCGGCGCGCCCACTGCGAGGCGCTGCGCCTGCATCCCGCGGAGCAGGAGCGCCTCGGGCGCGTCGTCGGGCGTGGGCGGCTCAAGTCTCAGCGTCGCCCAATCGGGCGGCGGGACGCCGACGTATACCAAGTGGTTGTTGAGGACGACCGGGCCGTACTGGCTGTCCGCGACGACCTCGACCCCGTAGACGCCTGCGCCGTCGCCGAGCTGGACCGTGACCTCCACCCGACGATCATTCGTCCACGCGGGTCGCTCCCTGACCCGCCCGCCGTTGGGGGGCGCTACAAGGACCCGCGGCCGAAAGTAGCCGCGCGCGAGCGCGCCGCGCACGGGGATGATGCCGTTCAGCTCGCCGACCCGCTGGAGCGGCGCGTCCAGCTCGAGCCCGCGGTGCACGAGCAGCGCGGCCGTGGTCATCGCGCCGTTGCGAACGAACGACGCGAGGCCGTAGTGCGTCGGCGGCTTCGTGCGGTCGAGGCGCCCAACGAGCGCTGGCAGGTGCGCCGCGAAGTCGCCGAAGCGCACGTGCCGCACCGACAGCGGAGAGACCTGCGCGTCTGACACGCCTTGCACGGCGAGCAGGTGGTCGAGGACGTCCGCAGCCGCCTCGGGCGCCGCCTCACCCGGCCGCCCCGCGACGGCCTCGGCGAGCGCGCTCGCGGCGCGGTCGAGCGCGGGGCTCCGGATCGGCCGCGAGAAACCGTGCGCGACGAGCAGCGCCTCGAGCTCAAGCGCCGCAGGCCGGGGCGCGTCCGTCCGCGCCGCGGGTTCGAGCCGCTCAAGCGCCCTGGCCGCGCAC
>CANLBD010000127.1 GCA_947488215.1 Myxococcales bacterium
ATCCTGGCGCACAACACGGCCCAGCCGCTCGAGCGCATCCAAAACGACACGGACCGCGACCGTTTCATGAGCGCGTACGAGGCCAAGGAGTATGGTCTCGTCGACGAGGTCATGCACCGCAAGGGGCCGATCGTCGACTGACGAGATGAGGAAGGTGGACGCTTGGCGGACCGGAAGCGCGACGAGAACAAAGCCAACTTGAGCTGTTCGTTCTGCGGCAAGTCGCAGCGCGAGGTGAAGAAGCTCATCGCCGGGCCGAGCGTCTACATCTGCGACGAGTGCATCGCGCTCTGCAACGACATCATCGCCGAAGAGGTCGACAAGGGCGAGGGCACGCCGACGCGCCTGCCCGTGCCGAAGCCCAGCGAGATCAAGCGCGTCCTCGATGAGTTTGTCATCGGGCAGGAGCGCGCCAAGAAGACGCTCGCCGTCGCCGTGCACAACCACTACAAGCGCATCGAGGCGCGGGTGGGGCGGGACGAGGTCGAGCTCCAGAAGAGCAACATCCTGCTCATCGGGCCGACCGGCAGCGGCAAGACCCTGCTCGCGCAGACGCTCGCGCGGATCCTCAACGTCCCCTTCTGCATCGCGGACGCCACGAACCTGACCGAGGCGGGCTACGTCGGCGAGGACGTCGAGAACATCATCGTCAACCTGCTGCAGGCCGCCGACCACGACGTCGAGAAGGCGCAGCGGGGCATCATCTACATCGATGAGATCGACAAGATCAGCCGCAAGTCGGACAACCCGAGCATCACGCGCGACGTGAGCGGCGAGGGTGTCCAGCAGGCGCTGCTCAAGATCATCGAGGGGACCACGGCCAGCGTCCCCCCCAAGGGCGGTCGCAAGCACCCGCAGCAGGAGTTCGTGCAGGTCAACACGCACAACATCCTGTTCATCTGCGGCGGCGCCTTCGTCGGCCTCGACGAGATCGTCGAGAAGCGCATGGGCAAGTCGGGCGTCGGCTTCTTCTCGGACATTCAGAGCCGCGAGAAGCGCAACGTCTCCGAGCTGCTCGCCATCGCGCAGCCCGAGGACCTCGTCCAGTACGGTCTCATTCCCGAGTTCATCGGGCGCCTGCCCGTCATCTCGACGCTCCAGGAGCTCAGCGAAGAAGCCCTCGTCGACATCCTTGTCCGTCCCAAAAACGCGCTTATCAAACAGTACAAGCGACTTTTCGAGATGGATGGAGTCTCTCTGAAGTTCACGCCCGACGCGCTCTCGTGCATCGCGCGCCAAGCCTTGAAGCACAAGGCCGGCGCTCGCGGGCTTCGCGCCATCCTTGAAGGCGCGATGCTCGACCTGATGTACGAGGTGCCGAGCGACCAGAACATCAAAGAGGTCGTCGTTAACGAGGACGTCATTCTTCGCAAGGAGAAGCCGACGCTCCTCATGCACAAGCAGGTCGAGACCGCCTGAGCGGTCCGACGGAGTAGAGCATGTTCTTCAAGAACGATTCCGGAGACGGCCGCCGCGCCCCGCGCGTGCTCCCGCTCCTGCCCCTGCGCGACATCATCGTTTTCCCCCACATGGTGGTCCCCCTCTTCGTCGGGCGGGAGCGCTCCATCGCCAGCCTCGAAGAGGCCATGGCGACGGGCAAAGAGCTCCTCCTCTCGGCGCAGAAGGCCGCGAAGACGAACGATCCGCGGCCCGAGGATATCTTCTCGCTCGGTACGATCGGGTCGATCATACAGCTCCTGCGACTGCCGGACGGCACCGTTAAGGTGCTGATCGAGGGCAAGCGCCGCGGCCGAATCCGCAAGTTCGTCGAGACGCAGGACCTGTTCCGCGTCGAGGTCGAGGAGCTGACCGAGACGTTCGAGCCCAGCGCTGAGCTCGCGGACTTGGTGCGCCAAGTGCACGAGGTCTTTGATTCTTACGTGAAGCTGAACAAGCGAATTCAGCCCGAGATGCAGACCGCCGTGTCGAGCATCGAGGACGCTAGCAAGCTGGCCGACTCCATCGTCGCGCACCTGAACCTGAAGCTGACGGATAAGCAGCAGTTCTTGGAGACGGAGAGCCCGGAGGCGCGCCTCCAGAAGCTCATCGAGCTCATGCAGGCAGAGATCGAGATTCTCCAGATGGAGAAGAAGGTCCGCTCCAAGGTCAAGAAGCAGATCGAGAAGAACCAGAAAGAGTTCTATCTGAATGAGCAGATGCAGGCCATTCAGAAGGAGATGGGCGAGCGCGACGAGTTCAAGAACGAGCTCCAAGAGCTCGAAGAGAAGATCAAGGCCAAGAAGCTGCCGCGCGAGGCGAGCATCAAGGTCCGCAAGGAGCTGAAGAAGCTCAAGATGATGAGCCCGATGAGCGCCGAGGCGACCGTCGTGCGCAACTACATCGACTGGATCCTAACGCTGCCGTGGGCGGACGTGACGCCCGACAAGCGCGACATCGAGGCGGCCGAGGCGATCCTGGAAGAGGACCACCACGCGCTCGCCAAGCCCAAGGAGCGCATCCTCGAGTACTTGGCCGTGCACGGCCTCGTCGAGAAGCTCTCGGGTCCCATTTTGTGCATGGTCGGGCCGCCAGGCGTCGGCAAGACCTCGCTCGCGCGCTCCATCGCGCGGTGCACCGGCCGCAAGTTCGTGCGCATCGCGCTCGGCGGCGTGCGGGACGAAGCGGAGATCCGCGGGCATCGCCGCACGTACATCGGGGCGATGCCCGGCAAGATCATTCAAGCGCTCAAGAAGGCGGGCTCAAGCAACCCGGTCGTCTTGCTCGACGAGATCGACAAGATGAGCACCGACTTCCGCGGCGACCCATCGTCCGCGCTGCTCGAGGTGCTCGACCCCGAGCAGAACGCGACGTTCAACGACCACTACCTGGATTTGGACTACGACCTGTCGCAGGTGATGTTCATCACCACCGCGAACAACATGCACCAGATCCCCCTGCCGCTGCAGGACCGGCTCGAGATCATCCAGCTCTCCGGGTACACCGAGTTCGAGAAGCTCAACATCGCCAAGCGCCACCTGGTGCCCAAGCAGCTCGAGCGCAACGGCCTTGAGAAGGCCAAGGTCGAAATCTCAGACGCTGCGCTGGAGCTGCTGATCAACCGCTACACCAAGGAGAGCGGCGTCCGCAGTCTGGAGCGCGAGGTCGCCGCCGTGTGCCGCAAGGTCGCGAAGGAGGCCCTCGCCGCCCGCAACAAGGGCACGGCAATCGAGGACTTCGCCTTCAAGGTCGCGAACGCGCAGGTTCAGAAGTTCCTCGGCCCCCCGAAGTACACGTTCGGCGTGACCGAGCTGAACGACGAGATCGGCCTCGTGAACGGCTTGGCGTGGACGCCCTACGGCGGCGAGCTGCTGCAGACCGAGGTGTCCGTGGTCCCGGGCAAGGGGAAGCTCACGATCACCGGCAAGCTCGGCGACGTGATGCAAGAGAGCGCGCGCGCGGCCATGAGCTACGTGCGAAGCCGCGCGAACGACCTTGGCCTAGACCCCCAGTTCTACCAAGAGGTCGACATTCACGTTCACTTCCCCGAGGGCGCCACCCCGAAAGACGGCCCCTCGGCCGGCGTGACGATGGCGACCGCGTTGGTGAGCGCGCTGTGCAAGCTCAAGGTGCGCCACGACGTCGCGATGACCGGCGAGATTACGCTGCGCGGCCGCGTGCTGCCCATCGGCGGGCTCAAGGAGAAGGTCCTCGCGGCGCGTCGGGGCGGCATTCGCACCGTCATCATCCCGCGCGAGAACAAGAAAGACATTCGCGATATCCCGCCGCAGGTCCGTAAGGGCGTCGAGATCGTGCTCGTCGACCACGCGGACGAGGTCCTCGCCTTGGCGCTCGCGCACGATGGGCAGCTGTGGAAGGGCCGAATGGCCCGCGAAATGGACGCCGCGGCGCACCCACCGCTGGGCGGCGAGACCGCGCCGCCGGCCTGACTCAGCCGTGACGGTGAGCGAGGCCTTGCGGCCCGGCGCCCTTCGGTCCACACTCTTCGTACTTTGGGCGGGTAGCTCAGCTGGCAGAGCAGCGGCCTTACATGCCGCGGGTCGCAGGTTCAATCCCTGTCCCGCCTACACTCTTCTTCTCCGGGGGCTCAGCGCGTGTCGACCACACTCCGGCGAGCCGCCCCGCTGTCGTGGCTCCCGGCCCTCTTCGCGGTGGCCTGCGGCGAGCCCGCCGCGGTGGCGCCGACCGTCTTCGCGGCGTACGATCTCGGCCCCCCTGCGGCTGATGTAGACGCCCCTTCGACGACCCCGACGCCCCGCTTCACGCCACCGAGCGCGTTGACCGTCGCGACGTACAACGTCGAGAACCTCTTTGACCTGGTGGATGACCCTGATGCGGACGAGGGCGAGTTCACGCCGGGCACCTCGACGTGGGACGCCGCGCGGCTCGCTCGCCGCCTGACGGACTTGGCACAGGCGTTCACGCTGCTGAACGCGGACGTTGTCGTGGTGAACGAGGTGGAGAACCTCGACGTCCTCGAACAGCTCCGCGACGCCATTCGAGGCGCAGGCGGGCCCGAGTATGCGCACCTCGCCATCGCCCCGAGCCGTGATCCGCGAGGCATCGATGTCAGCCTGTTGAGCCGCTATCCCGTAGCGGCGCAGCTCGGGCGCCCGATCAATACACGCTATGAGTGTACGCACGTCGAGACGGGCCAGCCCTTTACGCTTGACGGGAGCTGGCCGGAGGCGCGGCCGGTGCTCCAAGTGGAGCTCGAGCTGGACGGTGACGCCGAACCAGACCTCGTGCTGCTTGGGAGCCATTGGAAGGCGAAGGGTCGCGGGAGCTTCCCCTGCACCGACGAAGCGCACCGCCTCCGCGCGGCCGCGCACCTGCGCGCGCTGGTTGAAGCGCACGCCGCGGACCACCCGCAGACCGGGCTGATCGCGCTCGGCGACTTCAACACCTGGGATTTTGAGCCGCCGCTCGCGGACGTCCTGCAGGCCCGCCTCGACCTCACAGCGGACGCGCTGCTCTACAACGCCTGGGGTGACGCGGGCGTTCTCGAGCGCAATACGCGCAACGACAACGCCTGGAACCGGCCGAACAACAGCAGCTACCAGTTCAGCGGCACATGGTCACGGCTGGACCACCTGCTCATCACGCGCCCACTCCTGACGGGCGAGTCGGGCTGGCGGCTCGTGCGCGGCAGCGTGGGCTCGCTCGCCGACCGCAGGCTGCTCGGCCCCGATGGCGCGCCGAGGTCATGGACGCCCTCGACCGGCGCCGGCTACTCCGACCACCTGCCGGTGCTCATGCGCCTCGAGCGAACGCCCTGAGCCGACCCGCGGCTTCACGCGGAGTAGGTCTTCCCCTCGTCGAAGGCCTGGCGTGTCGCCCGGCCACGCCGCAGGGCCGTAAGGCGCTCATCGACGCAGCGCGCCAGAAGAGCCAAGCGGTCGTCCATGGCGCGGCCCCGCGCGGCGTCTCCCGCGACCAGCATCGCTGCGCGCTTGAGCGTGACCACGCTCACGCGGTCGAGCATCTGGCCGATCGACTCGGAGCCCACGCACGCGCGAGGGTCGTCCGCGGGCAGGTGGACCGGAAACTGCGCGTCCGCCGCGCGGTCGATCGTCGCCACCCAAGCGTGCCGCTCCAGGTTGAGCGCGTCGATGCGCCGCTTGAGCGCGACCACCTCGGCGTCGGGGAGCGCGCGCGACCGCACCGCATCCTCGCAAGCCCACAGCGCTTGGTTCACCGCGTGGAGCGCCGCTACGGGCTGGTCGGCCTGCGTGAGCGCCGAGAAAAGCGACGTGACCGTCCAGAAATCGTTCTCGATTTTCTTGCCATCCACCCGGGGCCCTGCTATCTACCGCGCCGTCGTTGGAGTCGTAGTTCAGTCGGTTAGAACGCTGGCCTGTCAAGCCAGAGGCCGCGGGTTCAAGTCCCGTCGACTCCGCAAAGAAAAGCCCAGAAGGTCTTCCTTCTGGGCTTTTTTGTTTTCTCCGCCTGTGGGCGCCCCGCGCGCGCTCAGTCGAGCATCGCCGACGTGCCGTCCCACCGGGCGATGAGCTCTGCCATCAGGCGCTTGTTGATGTTGCGCGGCTTCGCGCCGTCCCCGGGCCCGAGCAGGCCGTCGCGCTCCATCTGGTCGATGATGCGCGCCGCGCGGTTGTAGCCGAGCGAGAGCCGGCGCTGCAGGTGGCTCGTGCTCGCGCGGCCGTCCTTGGAGATGAGCCGCACGCACTCTTCGTACAGCGGGTCCATGTCGCCGTCGTCGCCGTCCGCGTCGTCCGAGGCGTCGTCGGGCGAGCGCAGGACCGACTCGTCCATGTACTGCGGCTCGCCCTGCGTGCGGATGAACTCGACGACCTTGTGGATCTCGTCCTCGCTGACGAACGCGCCATGGACGCGCCGCAGGTGACCCGTCCCGGGCGGCACGAAGAGCATGTCGCCCTTGCCCAGGAGCTGCTCAGCGCCGTTCTGCTGCAGGATCGTGCGGCTGTCGATGCCGCTCGAGACCTGGAACGCGATGCGTGTCGGAAAGTTCGCCTTGATGACGCCCGTGATGACGTCCGTAGACGGCCGCTGAGTCGCCAAGATCAAGTGAATGCCCGCTGCCCGGGCCTTCTGCGCGATGCGGCCGACACAGAACTCGACCTCTTTGCCCGCGACCATCATCAGGTCAGCGAACTCGTCGATGACAACGACGATGTACGGGAGCTTCGTCGGCCGCTCCTCGAGCACGCCCGCCCAGCCCTTGCCGATGGCCACCGGCTCGGCGTCCTCGAGGCCGCCGTCCGCGTCGAACGGCGGGTCGTCCATCGTCGGCGCCGCCTCGACAGGCGCGAGCCCCGCGATCTTGGCGTTGTAGCCGCGAATGTCGCGGACGCCCGCGTTCATCATCAGCTCGTAGCGGCGGTCCATCTCATCGCACGCCCAGCGCAGCGCGGCCGCGGCCTTCTTCGGGTCGGTGACCACCGGCAGGAGCAGGTGCGGGATGCCCTCGTAGATGCTGAGCTCGAGCATCTTGGGGTCCACCATGAGGAAGCGCACGTCCTCGGGGCTGGCGTGGTAGAGCAGGCTCGTGATCATGCCGTTGACGCCGACCGACTTGCCCGAGCCCGTCGTGCCCGCGACGAGCAGGTGAGGCATCTTGGCGAGGTCGGCGACCTCGGGCGTGCCGTCGATGCCCTTGCCGAGGGCGAGCGGCAGGATGTTCTTCTTCGAGCGGAAGCGCTCGTCTCCGATGATCTCCTTGAGCCACACGGTCTCTCGGCGCTCGTTCGGCACCTCGAAGCCGACGACGCCCTTGCCGGGGATCGGCGCCACGATACGGACCTTCACGGCCTCGAGCGCCATCGCGAGGTCATCCGCGAGGGACGCGATCTTGCTGACGCGCACGCCGTCTGCGGGCTTGAACTCGAAGACCGTGACCACCGGACCGGGGTGAATCTCGGTCACGCGACCCTGGATCTTGTAGGTCTCGAGGGCGCGCACGAGGCGGTCCGCTTGGAGCTGCAGGTGGTCCGCCGAGATGTCGACGGTCTCGGGGTCGTTGTAGTCGAGCAGGTTGAGCGGGGGGAGCGCGAACTCCCCGCTCCACGCTGAGCCGGCGAGCGGCATCTCGAGTTGCTCGACGCGCGGCCCGCTGCGGCGCGGCATCACGATGGGCACCAGGGGCGAGGGGCCACGGACGGGTGCGCCGGCGCCGCGGGCCGACGCGACCTGCACGGCGTCTCCCATCCACGTGTCGCGCGCGCCGCTCACGGCCTCTTGGTCGAGCGGGTCGTCGAACTCGACGTGGTCCTCGTCGGCGTCGCTCTCGCCCGTGGTGGCGGCGATCGTCGAGGCGAAGGCGTCGATGGTGTTCGAGGGCTTGCGCTCAGGGCGCGTTGCGTCCCGCATCGAGGTCGGGACCCGCACGAGCGGGGTCGGCCGGCCCACGACGACCTCGGGGCTCTCGGCCGCAGGCACGCTCCCCATTCGGAAGCCGTCGCTGGGGCTCGCAGCGTTGACGACGCCGCCGAACTCGAAGCCGCTGTCGCGACGCGCGGGCTCAGCGTTCTCCGTGACCGGCGTCGCCTTGGGCGCGCGCTTGGCCGCGCGCGCGACGGTCGGCTCGCTGCGTGAGCCGAGGCTCGGCTCGGCGCGCTGGGTGAGGTCGGCCATGGTCGCGGGGTCCCGCTTGAAGCGCCCGCGGAGACCGGGCCAACCCCGCGACAGGCTCTCGCCACAGCGCTGCGCCAAACTCTTCTCCGGGGCGTCCGCGGTGGGCTGGGCGGTGGGCTTCGTCTGGGCGCTCCGTGCGGCGGGTGCCGCGAGGTCCGACACGCTCTCCGCCTCGACTTCGGGCGCAGCGGCCTTGACCGTGGACTTGCGCGGGGCAGCAGGCGCCTCGGCGCTCG
>CANLBD010000128.1 GCA_947488215.1 Myxococcales bacterium
CCGCTCGAGCCCTTCGGCGCGGGCCTCAAGCACGTCGAGCTCGGCGCGCGCCATAGAGCGCAGCTCGGCGTCTCGCTCGCCCTCGAAGAGCGCGCGCACGCCCTCGCGCTCCGAACGACACGCTTCAAGCGCGCGCCATGCAGCCACGACAGGCTCAAGCTGCGCGACCTCGCGCGCGATCTTCTGGTACAGCCCCGCCTGCTCGAACACGCTCTGGTCGGCCATGCGGGCCGAGAGCTCGTCGAATCGGCGGGCGACCTCTTCGAGCCGGTCGAACATGGTCAGCCCAACCGGCGCGGTGCGCTCAGCGGCCGTACTTCTTGTTGAAGCGCTCGACGCGGCCGGCGATGTCCATGAGCTTCGACTTGCCCGTGAAGAACGGGTGGCAAGCGGAGCAGATTTCCACGCTGTACGAGCCGTTCACCGAGCGGTTCTCGTACGCCGCGCCACAGGCGCAGGTGATGGTGGCGGTGCGGTAGTCGGGGTGAATGCCAGTCTTCATCGTTCTTCTCCTCGCGCACGTGCCGCGCATCTCATGCGGCCGCCACGCAACGGGGTTTCTAGAGGCGCGGCACGTTAGGGGCGGCGCGACGGAAAAGCAAGTTCGATCCGCACGCCGGATCCGGGCCGCAAGTTTTTGCTTGACCGCCGAGCCGACCCTCGCTAATGTCCGCGCCGGTTTGGGGCTGTAGCTCAGCTGGGAGAGCGCTAGAATCGCACTCTAGAGGTCAGGGGTTCGATCCCCCTCAGCTCCACACTCTCGAAAGACCCGCCGACGACCTCGGCGGGTCTTTTCGTTTCGGCCGCTCTTCTTGACGCTGCTCCGCCCGCTGCCTAGTCTGCGGCGGTTCCCGCTTGCGGAGGCATCCATGGCCATGCGCGACGCCGCGCGGCTCGTCTTTACGATCGCGCTCATCGCACCGGTCGGGGCGCACGCGCTCGACAACGACCCGGCGCTCAGGGGCTTCGGCCGCTTCACGCGCGGCACGGGCGTGAACCCCGGTACTCTTATCATCGACCAAGCGGGCTTTGAGGACTACGCACGCGACATGGGCGTCGCGCTGGCGCCGCCCCTGCTCTCGGCCGCCGACACCCTGGGGCTCAACGGCTTCTCGCTCTCGCTGGTGCAGTACTCGGCGACAAACATCGACCAGCAGGCACCCCACTGGCAGCGCTCCACCGAGGCGACGCTCGAGGCCAGCCAGCTCGCCGAGGCGAACCCCGGCCAAGGTCTCGAGCCCGAGCCACCCACGGCGCTGCACACCTTTCACATCGCCATGCGCAAAGGCCTGCCCTATAGCCTCGAGGCGGGCGCGCGCGTGTCGTACCTGCTCGACACCGAGGTCTGGGCCTTCGGCGGCGAGGTCAAGTGGGCCGCCAATGAGTCGGTGACTGAGCTGCCCCTCGACCTCGGCGTGCGCTTCGCCGCGAACCGCGCGTTCGGCACGGTCGACCTCGACCTGACCACCATGGCGCTCGACGTCATCTTGAGTCGGGGCTTCGGCCTCGGCGGCGTGGTGCACCTGACGCCCTACATGGCCTACGAGCCGCTCTTCATTCGCGCCCGCTCGAATGTGGTCGACGCCACGCCCGGCATCGACGAGGCGACGGACGTGAACGACGTGAACAGCGCCTTCGTGCTGAGCCGCGCGGACGACGTGGTCCACCGCTTCGTCCTCGGTGCCCGGCTCGTCGGCGCGCGGGTCTCGCTGACCCCCGAGGTCGCGCTCTCGCAGGGGCTCCAGAGCTACAACCTCGCGCTCGGCCTCGACTTCTAAGGTCGCAGACCCCGCCGAGCGGCTCAGCCGTCGTCGCGGGACGCCTCGTCGTCGTGCTCGACGATGCCCAAGTGAGCCTCGATACGGTCGAGCCGCGTCCGCAGGGTGGTGAGCTCGCGCTGGATTTGCGCGAGTGGGCCGACCGCGCCGACCGCGTGCTTGAAGCGCTCGTCGAGCCGCGCTTGGAGCTCCTCGAGCGCCTGCGTGTTCTGGTCGATCCACGCCTGCAGGTGCTGCCGCTTCTCCTGCGCGCGGTCCTCGCCTGTGCGCAGCAGCCGCGCCACCGAATCCTCGACGGTGGAGCGCCACTGCTGAACCGGCTCCCCGAGCGTGCGATTGAGGAGCTCACTCCCCTGCTCGAGCATGCCCCGCAGCGGGCCGGCGCCCCTCGGCTCGTCGCGCTTCTGTCGCTTCTCCTCCTCGACGAGCACCTGCGCGAGCGTGACGGAGGTCAAGTCCTCCTTGCTCACGTTGTCGACGATGCGGAGCGCCTCGCCGTCCCGAATCAGGCCCGCGATCTCCTCGAGCGTGATGTAACTCGAGGTGCTCGTGTCGTAGAGCTTGCGGTTGGCGTACCGCTTGACGATGCGAGGGGTGGGCTGCACGGCGGCGCAAGCCTTGGCCCGGCGCCGTCGCGATGTCAAGGCGGATCGAGCGCACAAACCTTGCTCAGCGGCGCGCGCGATGCGAGCCTGCGACGCGTTGCAGATCGTTTGCCCCCAGTGCAGCGCTCAGTATGACTTCCCCGTCGAGGCCGTGCCGGACGAGGGGCTCAGGGCGAAGTGCGCCGCTTGCGGCTTCGTCATGCAGGTCGCCCGCTCAGGCGAGGTTGGCGAGGCCGCGCCGCCGCCCGTGGTCGAAGCACCGACCGCCGAGGCGCCCGCTTACTCGGGCTACTTGCTCGTCTCGCGCAAGTCGAGCAGCCCGCTCCCGGTCGACGCGGTCGCCGCCCCGGTCGCGCCCGCTGCGCCCGCGCCCGTACCCGCGGGCAGCGCCCCGCTCGGTCGCGCCCAGAAGCGACCCGCGCCCCCGCCGCAAGCGGGCGCGCCCGACGTCGTGGTCCGCACGGACGGCCGCGCCGACCGCGTCGTGGTCGAGCAACCCAAGGTCATCCTGAACCTCGACGATATCGGCACCCCTGCGCCCGCGGTCATCGAGCGCGTGAGCAGCGCCGCCGAGGTCTTCGCGCCCGCGCCGGTCGACGTGCCGGACGCCCGCTCGCTCAACCCGTTTCGCCGTGCAGCGCCGGGGTTCTTGTTGATCGTCACGCTCGGCGTCGCGGGATACTTCGTGTTCCGGTCCCAGCTCGCGCCGCCCCCTCCGCCCCCCGTCGCGGCGCCCGCCGCCGTCGTCGAGACGCCGCTGTTTGCGCGCGGCGCATTGCAGATCGAAGACCTGCGGCTCGAGTGGCTCCCGCGCAAGGCCGGCGCGGTCGTGCACGGCGCGCTCGTCAACCGGACGGGCCTGACGCAGTCCGCCATCGCGCTGACGGCCTCGCTGCTCAAGTCCGGCGTCCCGAAACTGCAGCGGGTGGTCGCGTGCTGCGATGCGCTCACGCTCGACGCGGCCACGCAGATCGCCGCCACGCCCGACCACGCCCACCTCGCCCCGCGCCTGTCCTTGTCGGGGCGACCACCGCTCGCGGACGGCGAGCGCCGTGCGTTCAGCGTCGTTTTCCCTGGCCCGCTGGTGGACACCGTCGACGTCACGCCCCGCGTCGAGGTGAAGTTCAACGAGCCGCTCCGCACGCCGTGAGCACTGAGCCGAGCGACGACGCACGCCGCTTCCTGCGCCGACTGGGCGCGGTGCCCGAGCTCGCGATGCGCGCCGCCCTGTGGCGCGAGGCCTTCACGACCCTGAGCCCCGAAGTCCTGCGCGCGCATGTCCGCGCGGTCCTCGACGCCCTGCCGGCGCGCGGACCAGACGCCCGCCTGGCTTACGAGGCGCTGCTGCGCCACCTGGAGCGGCAGCGGGGGCGCGTGGACGACACCCGACGCGCGCTGTACGAGGCTGCACGCGACGCGGAGGACGAGGCGGTCTGTGCCCTGCTCCGGTCCGCCCCCGCGACGAAGTCCGCGACGGACGCCGAGCTGCGCGTCGACGCACGCGACGGCGATCGAGAGCTCACCCTGGGAGAGCGCCGCAGCGCCGCCCGGGCCACAGCGCGCGACCGCCTGCTGAAGCTCCTCTACGACCCGGACCCGGGCGTCGTCGAGAACCTGCTCAATAACCCCCACGTCACAGAATCAGACGTCGTGCGCATCGTCAGCCGGCGGCCCGTCGCGGCGCGGAGCCTCGTCGCCGTGTTCAACCACGCCCGATGGGGTCATCGCGCTGCGGTGCGGATCGCCCTCGTCTACAATCCCTACACGCCCGGTGCGATCGCCGAAGGGCTCGTCGCCCTGCTCGAATCGAACGAGGTCGAGGCGCTCGCTCGTGAGCCGGGTGTGCCTGCGCGGGTCCGCGCGCGCGCTCAAGCGCTGCGCGGCGCCTGACTCACAGGACCTTATTGCCTTCGGCGCTCTTGTTGCTCGTCTGAGCGTCGTTCGAAGTGCCGTTGTCCTGAGCGACCTGCTTCGTCTCGTCCGCGTCCGTGTTCATCGACTTCTTGAAGTTGCGGATCCCCTTGCCGATCGACTCACCGAGCTCGGGGATCTTCTTGCCACCAAAAACGATCACGACGATGGCGAGGACGATCAGCAACTCGGTCGGGCCGATGTTGCCGATAAATGCGAGTTTCATGGACGCCTCCGGTGCGGACCGCCTGCGAGGACGCCCCGCGCAATGTGACGCAGGGGTACACCAGAGGGCCCCGGGCGCGCAAGCGAACTTGCCGATGGGCCAAGCGCCGTGCTACCCAAACCCAGTTTTCGAGGAGGGCGCGCGTGGCCGTTCCAGGGGCGAGTGGATTCGCGCTTCGATTCATCGCTGGCCGCTTCAAGGGCGGCGAGTTCCCCCTGCGCCCGAACCGCGAGATCGTGGTCGGTCGCGGCAGCGAGTTCGACATGGTCCTCGACGAGGACATGGTGTCGCGCCGGCACGCGAAGATCGTCACGCTCCACGGACAGATCGTGCTGCAGGACCTCAAGAGCACGAACGGCACCTTCGTGAATGGTGAGCGCATCACGGTCGCGCGCCTCAAGACGGGCGATAAGGTCCTGATCGGCACTTCGATCATGGAGCTCGTCGAGCTCGACCGTGAGCAGCCCGGCCTGCAGCCCACGCGCGAGAACCCCGCCGCCCGCAGCGCCCCGCCCACGGCCGACGCCGCGCTCCGTACCGAGCACGCCCAGCCCGCCCTTCGGCTCCCCGCACAGGCCACGGCAACCCAAGCGGCGGCGCCGCCTTCATCGCGCGCCACGCTCGCGGGCGCCTCGCCCCCGCCGCCCGCCGCCCCGCCGCCCGAGCCCACCCGCGAGGCGCAAGGCATGAGCGGCCGCTTCCCCGACGACGACGTCACGCCCGCGGACCTGATCGAGCTCTTTCACGCCAACCGCCGCTCCGGCGTGCTCGTCGTCGAGTCCCCTGAGCACGGCGAAGCGCGGCTCTCGCTGCGCGAGGGCGCGCTCTACCACGTCGCGCTGCGCCCGACGCGTGCGACCGAGCTGCTCGCGATCGACGCGCAGAAGGCGCTCTTCCGCGTGCTCACGTGGACCTCGGGTGACTTTCGCTTCGACACGCGCCTGCCGCTCGCCGACGTGGACACCACGCTGTCCCTCGGTACTCGCGAGGCGGTCATCGAGGGCGTGCGGCAGTGGGACGAGCTGCGCAAGTACGACGCGCACCTGCCGACGCGGGACCAGCGCCTCGCGCTCAAGCGCCCGCTCCAGCCGCGCCTCGCCGCGCTCTCCGCAGAGGCCCTCGACACGCTCCAGCTCGTCTTGAACCTCGGTGAGGTCGGGCTCGTGCTCGACGCCAGCGCGGCGTCGGACCTCGAGACCTTTCAGGACCTGCTCTACCTGCTGCAGAACGGCTACGTCACGGTCACCTGACCGACGCCGCGGACCCGCGCGCATCCGGCCTCACGCGGGCTCGATTTGCGTGGGTCCGACCGGCCTGCTAACGTCTTGCGCCCCTTTTGCCCGAAGAGTCAGCACATGGAATTTTTCGTCGTCGACCCCAAGGAGCACAACTTCAACCAGTGGGCCGCGAAGATCCGCGAGTTCCTGAAAGAAGAGAAGCTCAAGTACTCCGAGGAGGACGGCGAGATCTACTACCAGGGGGACGACATCGCCGCCGCCTGGGACGAGAACTCGATCCTCTTCAAGATCAAGGGCCCGCTCTCGGGCCTCATCGAGCTGCGTGACGAGGACCGGAACTTCTACGTCTTCACGGACGACCTCGACCTGTTCGAGGACCGCGAGGTCAAAGAGGCCGTCGGCATGCAGAGCCGCTCCGCCGGCGCGCTCTACGGCTTCTCGTGGCACGACCAGAAGAAGTGCCAGTTCCACCGCGGGCCGTCGCTCGACTTCCACTACTTCTACGACGAGGAGGAGGCCGACCACCCGCCCCCGATGGACATCGAGGACGCGTGGGTCCTGTTCTTCAAGTCGGTCCAGTGGATCAGCGACAACGTCTCGCGGATTCAGGACCTCAAGAACATCAAGGTCGACGACGTGAACCTCGACCTCGAGGTGGACATCGAGTTCAAGCACCCCTCTTCACTCGACGGCCTCACCGAGGTCCTCGTCGAGGAGAACGGCTACGACCGCACCCGAACGAGCCTGCGCGCCACCTTCCGTGACCGCGACATTGGCTGGCTCAAGCGCTTCACCGGCCTGCTGCCGACCGAGCCGGACGACATCGAGCGCGCCATGTTCCGGGCCGTGTGGCGCGGCGCGAGCGAGTCGCAGCGCGGCACCGAGGTCTTCTACATCGGCATGGAGCGCCGCCTGCTCCGGCCGTTCATCCAGATGCCGGTGCACCGCACGAGCAAAGAGCTCGTCGAGAAGTTCAAGACCTTCTTCAAGGGCCACCGCATCGCGCGGCAGGAATACTACGTCTAACTCAGGGCGACCTTGATCACCGACGAAGTCCGCACCGAGGTGCTCGACCGCACGGACCTCGTCGCCCTCGTCGGACGACGGGTCGAGCTGCGCCGCGCCGGTACCCTGTTCAAGGGGTGCTGCCCGTTTCACGACGAGCGCACCCCCTCGTTCACGGTCTCGCCCGTGCGGCGCACCTACCACTGCTTCGGCTGCGGCGTGCACGGCGACGCCATCAAGTGGGTCATGGAGCTCGAGGCGCTGAGCTACCCCGAGGCGGTGCGGCAGCTCGCGGCGTCCTGTGGTGTCGAGGTCCCCGAGACGCGCCCCGAGAGCCCCGCCGAGCGCGCCGCCCGCGAAAAGGTCAAGACCGAGGCCGAGCGGCTGCTGCAGGCGCAGGACCAGATCGCCGCCTTTTTTTCAGACGCCCTGCGGAGCCCGCAAGCGCGCGAGGCGCAGACCTACCTCCGCAGCCGCAACATCGCCCTCAAGGCCGTCGAGGCCTTTCGCCTGGGCTGGGCGAGCGGCGACAAGATCGCGTTCGCGAAGTTCGCGGAGTCTAAGGGCATCGACCTCGCCGACCTGGTCACGCTCGGGCTCGTCGTGCCGCCGGACGACGGCCTGGCGCCGGGCCGCCCCCTCGGCGGTGGGCACCTGCGCTTTCGCGAGCGCCTGATCTTTCCTGTACTCGACATCCGCGGCGAGGTCGTCGGCTTCGGCGGCCGCATCCTCGACTCGACCGCCAAGACCGCCAAGTACATCAACTCGCCCGAGACGCCCGTCTACACGAAGGGCGACAACCTATACGGCATCTTCCAGGCCAAGGAGCGCGCCCGCCGCGAGGGCCGCGTGGTCCTGTGCGAGGGCAACATCGACGTCATCATGGCTTGGCAGGCCGGGTTTGTCGGCTCGGTCGCCGCGATGGGGACCGCGCTCACGCCCAAGCAGGTCCGCCTCGTCAAACGCTTGAGCGAGAACGTCGTCTGCGTCATGGACGGCGACGCCGCGGGCCAGAAGGCCGCGTTCGCCAGTCTGCTGCCCTTTCTCGACGAGGGCGTGCAGCCGCGCGCCGTCGTCCTACCCGCCGGAGACGACCCCGACACGTTCCTCAAGACCCAGGGCAAGGCCGCGTTCGAGGCGCTGCTCAGCGCAGCGCCGCCGTTGCTCGACCTGCACATCGAGGCGAGCGCGGCCAAGCACCCCGACGACGCCCTTGGCCGCGCCGCCGCGCTGCGGGCCATCGCGCCCGCGCTCGCCCGCCTGTCCGACCCGCTCACGCGCGCGCTCTACCTTGACAAGGTGTCCGCGCGGCTCGAGGTCCGCCGCGAGCTGCTCGAGGACGCACTCGCCGGCGCCCGCGAGGCCCCCGCGAAGCCCGCCCCTGGACGCGCGCCGCGGGAGCCACAGGCGCGGGCCGAGGCGCCGCCCCCGCCCCCGCGTCTCGCGCCCCCCGCGCAAG
>CANLBD010000129.1 GCA_947488215.1 Myxococcales bacterium
CCAAGCCCGTGACTTGGCGCAGGCTCTCGCGTTTTTGCGGGCCAGCATGGGCATCGTTGCTGATTTTCGGCGCGGCCTGCTCAGGCGGACCGAGGCTGGTCGACTTAGGCGCGTACGAGCGAGCGCGGGCCGCACCGACTGCAGTCGAGGTCGCGCGGCGCTATCCGAAACTGAGCGCTGAGGCCGACGCGCACCACGCGGTCGCCGTGACCGCCGCGCGCGCGGGTCAAGTCGCCGAAGCGCGCCACGCGGCGCGCCTCGCGCGCGCCACTTGGGCCGCTGCCGAGGTCTACGTCGATCGCAGAGGGTTTCGCGCTCGCCTCGCAGAGCTTCAAAACCAGCAGCGCCTAGTCGAAGAAGAGATCAGCGCAGCCCGCACGCGCAAGCGGGACGCAGCCCGAGCCGAAGAGCTCAAGGCGAGACTGCACGCGTTGAGTGCCCGCGCAACGGCGCTCAGGGCCACGCAGCATCCGGCGGCCGACCTCCTGACGACCGCCCTGACCGACCTCGTGCGCGCGGCGGAGTTCGACGCTGCACGGCTCGTTCAAACCGATGAACTTCAGGCGCGGACGACGTTCGAGGCTGCCCTCGCGTGGGCAGAGGCGGACGCTGCGGAGTCCCGCTCAGGCAGCGCGTCGGGGCGCGTCCTCAGCCCTCTACCCGAGCGCGCGCGCGCCGAGGCAAGGGCCCTGCTCACGCTCGCCGAACCCCGCTGGGCTGAGGACAATCACCTGGCCGCGACGAACCGCGCGCTCGCCGAGGTGCTCCGTGAGGCGGTCGCGCTGCCCGAGGCCGAGGCGACGCTCGAAGGCCGCGGCTTGGTCGTGACGCTGCGCGCGCTCTTTCGCGACGGCGAGACGACGCTCAACCCAGAGCGCCTCGCATCGGTTCGCTTGGTAGCGAGCTTGGCTCAACGGCACCCTGACCTCAGAGTGCGCGTCGAGGGCCACACGGATCCGCGAAAGGACGCCGCGGCCGCAATGCTGCTCACCAACGACCGCGCGCGCTCCGCGGCCGACGCGCTCGTCGCTGCGGGCGTGGACCCCGGACGCGTCGCGTCTGTCGGCCGCGGCGCCGACCAACCGGTGGCCGACAACGAGACCCGCGACGGGCGCGTCCGCAACAGACGCGTCGAGTTCGTCTTTTTGCGCCCCGCCTTCACGCCGAAAGCGGAGCCCAAGTCAGCGTTCAGTCCAGGCGGTGACCCCGCTCGTTGAGGACCTTTTTGACCTTGGCGAGCAGGTCGTCGATCTGAAACGGCTTCGTCACATAGAACTTCGCGCCGACGTTAATGCCCTCAATCATCGAGAGCGGGTCGGTCTTCGCCGTGAGAAAAATGAGCGGAATGTTCTTTGTCTCGCGGCGATTCTTCAGGGCTTTCGTGAACGTGAGGCCGTCGAGGTTGGGCATCATCACGTCGGCGATGATCAGGTCGGGGCGAAACTCTTCAAGCACGCGCAACCCGTCGAGGCCATCCTCCGCGGTGCGCACAACGAAGCCGTTCTTCTCAAGGAGACGGCTCACCATGATCTTCACGGGAGCCTCGTCTTCGATGACAAGGATGCCCTTCTTCTCCGCTTCAGCCATGCCTGCTCCGCTCGGGCGTTAGAGTCAATCTCACACGGCCCCCAATACTTGTAAACTCTCGACGACGGCGTCGGCTTCGTGACGCCGCATGCAGGCGTGGTGGACCCGCGGACATCTGCGTGGGCCGTGAGGTGAGCACGGTCGACACGGGACATCGACGCGCTCAAGGTCGATGCGCCCTCGATCATCGGGCAGGCGCGCCTCGCTCGTGGGTCCCCACACCACAACGGCAGGCACGCCGAGCGCCCGCGCGAGATGGACAAGGCCCGTGTCACCGCCCACGACAGCGCGACACTGAGCGAGCAGCCCCGCGACGACCTCGAGAGGTTCGCCGAATGAAGCCCGCTGGGGCAGAGCCCCGACGTGCGGTGCCTCACCGACACCGCCGATGAGCACAGTCGGCACGCCCATCGCGCCGAGTCGCTCAAGCAAGCCCTCGAGTAGCGCGAGGGGCGGTCGCTTTGTCTCGTAGTTCGCCCCCGGTAGAATCGCGATCGTGCCCGCGGCGAGCTTGCCTGCTGCGCTGTCGGGCCAGCCATCGCGAGGCAAGCGAGGCGGCGCGAAGTCCTCAGAGCGCGCACCTGCGCGCTCGGCCAAGGCCCAAACGTCCTCGATGAACCGAGGCCCCCGGTCAACGCGGGTCGTATAACCCAGAGGTCCCCAGCCAATCCGGCAGGGAGCCCCGGTGAGCCATGCAAAGAGGCCAGACCGCACGGAGGGATGTGGGGCGAGGACGATGTGGACTGCGCTCGCCTCGACGAGGCGCCGCGCCGCTCTCAGGGTCCCCAAGGGCGAGGCATCCACGCCTCTCTTGTCCCATACGAAGACGTCATTCGCGCCGACGGCTCGCCGAGCAAGCCCCGCCAAGGGAGGCCGCGTGACCAGCGTGACGCGGTGTCCAGCGCGTGCCAAAGCATCGACCGCGGGCAGCGTGAAGACGAGGTCGCCCACACCCGCCATCGCGAGCAAGGCCGTTCGCTGAGTCATCGCTGGACCCGCGCCGCGAGCGCGAGCAATGAGTCGACGTACTCCGACTCGCTCGGCGGCAACCACAGCGCGGACCGCGGTCTTTCAAGCGCTGCGCGAACGCGGGCCGCGAGCCCTCCGGGCCCCTCTGCGAGCGCCCAACGATGGTCGGGGTGCAACATGCAGGCAGCGCCCGTGACATCGCTCACAATGGCGGGCACGCCCATCGCTGCGGCCTCGGCGACAATATTCCCCCAAGGCTCATAGCGCGCCGCATGAACGAGCGCCGCTGCGCTCGCGAGGTGCGCCCCAGCGTCAACAGCGCCGAGAAACCGAACACGCCCCGCCAGCCCCATCGCCTCGACGGCCGCGCGCCACCGCGCAATCTCACGGTCACGGCCGAGCACATCGAGCTCAAGGTCTGGCAGGTCGTGCATCGCGGCCAGGACAAAATCCAGCCCTCGCCGCTCAAAGCCATGCCCAACGCAGAGCAGGCGCGACGCTGCCTGTGGAGCGCGCGGCGGCAGCGCCGTAAGCAGGGGGTTGACGAGCACGACCGCGTCCTCCCGGCCGTAGAGACGCGCGAGCTCGTCTGCGCCCTTGGGCGACAGCGCGATGACGAACTCCGCCTGACGGAGAGCGCGCCGCTCCTGGTGAACGCGCCACACGTCGCGCAGCGGGTGTCGGCTCATCGCGTCCGCCCAAGCGCGCGTGCAGCCGTCCGCACAGCGCACAAGCTGCCCTCCGAACCGAGCCCGCACGCCGACGCTCACGCCCTCGCCGTCGAGCGCACCGCGCGCGCGCAACGTCGCCTGCAACCAAGCGCCAAAACGCTCCAAGCCCCCCTGGTGTGGGCTCCACGGCGCGAACGTCCCCCCTGTCAATCGAATCCGCGCAGGCGGGTTTGTGCTCATGCCGATTCGCGGGTCCACTGATGTAGAGTCGGCGCTCAGGCAGGTGCGTTGTCAATGACCGGCGTCGAGACCATGACCCAGTTGGGCCGCTACCGAATCGAGCGCGAGCTCGGGCGCGGGGGCATGTCGGTCGTCTACCGTGGGTTAGACCCCGCGCTCGGCCGTACCGTCGCTGTCAAGGTCCTGCACCCTCACCTGGCCGCTCGCGCCGAGGCTCGAGAACGTTTCGCCCGCGAGGCGCGCGCGGTTGCGCGCCTCGACCACCCGAACATCGTCGCCGTGTACGACTACGCGCCGCCCGAATCCGAGCGGTCCTACTTGGTGACCGAGTTCATCGACGGCCCGAACCTGCGCGCCGCGCTCGAAGGTGGCCCGCTCAAGCATCCTGAGGTGGCTGCGCTGCTGATGGCGCCTGTCTTCGACGCGCTCGACCACGCGCACTCCCTCGGGATCGTTCACAGAGACGTCAAGCCCGAGAACATCATGCTTCGGCCCGACGGGCAGCCAGTCTTGGTCGACTTCGGGATCGCGCAGCTCATCGACATGGACACGTTGACGCAGACGGGCACGATGCTCGGCTCGCCCGCGCACATGGCGCCGGAGATCATCGATGGCGCCGACTCCGATGGCCGCGCTGACGTTTTCAGCGCCGCCACGGTGCTCTACTGGCTTGCCTGTGGCGCGCTGCCCTTCACGGCCTCAAGCCCCGCTGCGCTCTTTCGGCGCATTCTTGAGTGCCGCTTCGAGCCCGTGCTGCAGCGGACCCCCGCCGCGGGGCGTGGCCTCGCTCGCCTCATCGAGCAGTGCCTCGAGCGCGATCCGGCGAAACGGCCGCAGCGAGCGTCCGAAGTCGCAGCACGTCTGCGGAGCCTGCTCGCCGAGGTCGGCCTGGCGGAGGGTGCCGCTGAGCTCTCGCGCTGGTCTGCTGACCGCGTCGCCTACGAGGCCGCGCTGGGCGTGCGTCTGATACCGCCCCTGGTCGTCGCCGCACGCGCCGCCATCGAGAGCAAGAAGCACGCGCGCGCAGCCGACTTGCTTGACCGTGTTCTGGCGATCGATGAGCGCCACACAGAGGCTCAGGCTCTCCTGGGACGCCTCGAGCGCCGCGACCAGCAGCAGCGTCTTCTCCGAGGCGTCGTGTGGGGCGCTGCGACAGCCGCAGTCGCCGCGGGCTCGGTCTGGGCCATCGGTGCCCTGTCGAGCCCATCGTCCACCGCCGACGATGACGCGCCGCCCGCAGCGGCCGACTTGGCGCCCGCGACCATCGGAGCGACCGAAGCGACTGCGCCCACGGAGCCGCCCGCTGCGCGAAGCCCAGCCCTCGGGTCGAGCGCTTCGACCTCGTCCACCTCGCCCTTGGCAGCGAGGACGCCGGCGTCAACGCCTCCGCGGCCCCGGCCCCCTGCGTCGACCCCACGCCCCCCACCCTCGGCGCGGCCCGCTCGGGAGGTGCTCGTCCCCTTTCGCGCTGACCTGTGGAACGCCGAGGTCCTCGTAGACGGCGAGCGCCGCGGTTACTTGTACGAGGTCCGGGGCACAGGCGGACTCCGCATGCCCGCCACGGTGCACGACATCGAGTTCAAGCACCCCGCTTGCGCGACGGATGTACGCCGCATCGATCTGAGCGCTGCGCCCGATGTAGCGCCCCCGATCTTGTTCCGATGCGCCCCGCTCCCCGCGCGCCTGCGCGTCGTATCGGGGCGCAACCTGCCGGTCCGCAACGCGTCGACCGGCGAGCTCCTCGGTCAGACCAATGTCGACCTGAGCGTGCCGATGCCCGCGCTCCGCCTTGAGCTCGCCTTGACCATCGGGGAGCTGGGGGGTAGCCTTGAGTCCTTGACCGTCCGCCTCGCCGCGGGCACGACGACGACCGAGACTTTGCGGTTCTGAGCCGTCTATGACGCACCCGAGCGCCTGCCTCTCCGTGGCCCTCGGGCTCCTCGTCACCACGGGTGCAAGCACGGGCGTTGCGCGCGCCGCAGACGCGGCCTCTGAGCTCCGTGACGGAGAGAACTGGTTTGTCTATGGCGACTTCGAGCAGGTCGTCGCGCACCTCAAGCCGCTCGTCGAGCCCAAGGCCTTGCTCGCGCGACGCGAGGACGCGGTGCGCGCGCTCGAGCTGCTCGGGCTGGCCTGTTTCTATCTGCGTCGTGAAGACGATGCGCGTCGCTACTTTGAGCAGCTCGTCCGACAGTCGCCAGACCACCTGCTCGATCCTCTGACTGTTCCGCCGCCGGCAATCCGGTTCTACGAAGAGATTCGTGCGCGGCTGTCGAAAGAGCTGGAGCTCCAGCGCGAGGCGGTCAAGCGCCAGCTCGAGCGCGAGGCGGAGCTGCGTCGACAAGCGAACATCGTCATTGAGCGGGTCGAGTTGCGTCGAAACTCGCGCGTCCTGGCGATCGTTCCGTTCGGCGTCGGTCAGTTCCAAAACGACGACGACCTCGCCGGCTACCTGTTCTTGGGGGCCGAATTGGCGACGACCTCCGCGAGCGTCGCGCTCTGGGCGAGCGTCGAGCGTCTGCGAAATCCCTCGGGCCGATTCGACGGCCGTGACGTGTCGCGTGCCCAGCGCCTTCGCACCGCGCAGGTCGTCACTGGCGCCGCCGCGCTTGGCTTGTTCATCGCGGGGGCGGCCCATGGGCTCGCGACGTTCCGCGAGGAGTCCGAGATCAGGAAGCAGCGCCTCGGCCCCACGCTGACACCGGACGCAGCCGGGGCCGCCCTCTCCTTCACGACGCCGTGGTGAGTTCACAGATGGCCGCACTCGTCTTCGCCGGTCAGTCTTTCCCGCTGGTCCGCAAGCTGACCTCCATCGGCGCCGATCCGGACGCCGATATCGTCATCCGGCAAGCGGGGGTTGCCGAGGGTCACGCGCACGTCCGACTCGAAGGCGACGCTTACGTCTTGGTGCCCCTTGAGCCGCGTGACGCCCCTGTGCTCGTGAATGGCCGCTCGGTCAAGCGCCACACGCTGGAGCACGGTGACGAAGTTCGCCTCGGCCCCGCGACGCTTCGCTTTCAGCTCTGGCCCGACACATCGACCGCGGGGCGGCCCACGACCAAGCGCGACACATCGCAAGCCAACGAGGCCTTGGCGGCCTATCGCCGTCTCGCCGCGTTCTCAACGAAGCTCGCGCACGGCGTCGACGTCGGCGCCCTGCTTGAGGCGCTCCTCGACGAGGTCGTCGAGCTCACGGGCGCCGACAAGGGCTTCATCGTCCTCGCCCGGTCGGACGGCCCCCGCGTCGCCAGCGCGCGGAATGTCCAGCGGGAGACGATCCAGAGCGCCCTCGGCGAGGTCGCGGGCCAGCTCAGCGACAGCATCCTGCAGCGGGTCATCTCGACTCGGCAGCCCGTGATCGTCAGCGATGCCCTGCACGACGCCCAGTTCAACGCGAGCGTGTCCGTCATGCGGCTCAAGCTCTGCAGCGTCATGTGCGTCCCGCTGCAGTTCCGAGGCGAGCTGCTCGGGCTCATCTACGTCGGCAACGACAACGTCGTGAGCCTCTTCGACGACCAAGCGCTGGAGACACTGTCGGTCTTCGCCTCACAGGCGGCGCTTCTCTTGCACGCCGCGCAGCAAGTCGACGCGCTGAAGCAGGACAACACCGCGCTGCGCGAGGTCATCGCCGAGCAGAAGTTCGGCGACCTGATCGGCGCGTGCGATGCGATGCGCGAGGTCTTTCGCAAGCTCGACCGCGTCGCGACGACGGACATCAGCGTGCTGCTACTCGGGGAGACGGGCACGGGTAAAGAGCTCCTCGCTCGAGAGCTCCATCGCCGCTCGCCCCGACACGCGGGCCCCTTCGTGGCGCTCAACTGCGGCGCGCTGCCCGAGAGCCTGATGGAGAGCGAGCTCTTCGGCCACCGGCGCGGCGCGTTCACCGGCGCGGTCGCAGACAAGATCGGGTGCTTTCAGGCGGCGCACGGGGGCACGCTCTTTCTCGACGAGATCGGTGAGATGCCCGCCACGCTGCAGGTCAAGCTCCTGCGCGCGCTCCAAGAGAGAGTCATCACGCCCGTCGGCGACACCAAGCCAATTGCGGTCGACCTTCGGGTCGTCGCCGCGACTCACGTCGACCTGGAGCAGGCTATCAAGGCCGGCCGCTTCCGCGAGGACCTCTACTACCGCCTGAACGTGATGAGCCTTGAGCTCCCCCCGCTCCGGCGCCGCGACGAGGACGTCGTCTTGATCGCGCGCTTTCTCCTCGACAAGTGCGCGCGCGACCTCGACCGCCCTGTTCGCGGCTTCACGCGCGACGCGGTGATCGCGCTGCGCAAGCACCTGTGGCCCGGGAACATCCGCGAGCTTGAGAATCGCATCAAGAAGGGTGTGCTCCTGACAGACGGCGTCGAGCTCACGCCCGACGACCTCGACCTCGGAGACGCTCAGCTCGTGGGGCGTGTCCTCCCCTTGGCCGAGGCCCGCGAGGCTTGGCAGCGCCGCTACATCGACGAAGTGCTCGCGCTCAACGGCGGCAATCGCACGAAGGCCGCGCGCGACCTCGGGGTCGATCCACGCACGATATTTCGGCACGTCGCTCAGGGGCGCGACGAGGAATAAAAGCGCGCCATTCCCTTTGCGCGACTCTCGGGGCCTTTGATACAAGCCCCCTGACGCCGATGGTCGGCGCTCGAACCCGTTCGACGGAGTTGGAGAGAGTTCATGGGGAACATTCGCGAGATCCTGATTGCTTCCTTGGCTGCGGCCAGCCTGCTCACCGCTTGTGGCGACG
>CANLBD010000130.1 GCA_947488215.1 Myxococcales bacterium
CACGCCCTCTGGAAGGCGGTCGCTCGGCTCGACCAGGCGAGACGTGAGACCGACCGAGCGCAATCCCAAGCAGCGGCGGAGGCTCGGCTGCGGCGCTGGGACGACGCTTGACCTAGCGTTCGACGCTGAGCTCGATATGCAGCTCAAGCCGCCGGTTTGCCGCCCGTCCTTCGTCGGTGCGGTTGGACTCGACGGGCTGTGCATCCCCCACGCCGACGGGTTGGATTCGATGAGGCTCGACGCCGAGTTCGGTCAGCAGCGCCGCCGCCTGCGTCGCCCACTCAAGCGAGGCACGCTCGCTCATGGCCTCGTCAGAGGACGAGTCCGAATGGCCCTCGATGCGCAGGCGCCCCACCTCGGGGTGAACCGCGAGCAGGGCGGCCACATCGGCGAGCAGCGCGCGTGTGGTCGGCGTGAGCCGCGGGCGCGCCCCCATGGACACGCTCAGGGGACGTCCGGTCAAGACCATCGAGTCTGCGATCCAGGCGTCACCGACGCGCGTCGGGCGTTGGTCTGACTGTGCCGCTGCGGCAGGTGTCCGCGCGGGTGTGGTGGCGACGGGCTGCGGTGGTTGTTCGGGCACAGCGAACACGGCGGGCAACGAACGAAGCGCGGGCGCGTCGGTGGTGGAGGCGACCGGCGGGGGGGCAACGCGGGACCTCGGCCTCGGCGAGCGTTGCCTGATGTCTGCCGTGCGCGGACCATCCGGGCTCGGCGCCCAGGTCCAAGAGACGTCCACCATGGCCCGCCAGCGCGCAGTCCCGACGCCGTCGAAGAGCGCAGAACCAAACGTCGCGCCCACCCGCGGCCCGGTCTGCTCTCCATGAGCCACGCGAAACAACGTCTCGATGCGCTGGTTGCCCTGGGACCCGAGGGGCGACCGCACGGACGTGTCACCGTCGATCGCGGCCTCAGTCGAGAGGTCTGAGAGCCAGGCCCAGTCGATGCTCGCGCCGAACTGCGCCGTGTCGTCGACGACTGCGTCCAGGAGACGCTGCTCGGCGCGCCCTTTGTAGCTCAGGTGCGCGGCCAGGCGCATTACGCCCGAGCCGTACTCGGCCCCTAAGCGCGCGCCGAACGTGGCGGCGCCCTCACCGAGTGAGCTCTCGGTCGGCCCGGTCGGGGCCGTCACGGGCAGTGTGAGCGCGAGCCCGAAGCCATCTCCAGTGCGGGGCACAACGGCGGCGCTCAGGACGAACCTGAGGTCGCCGAGGGCCGGGCTCAATGTGCTGCGCGGGACCCCCGACGCGCGCACCTCGTCCCCCACGGCGTAGACCGAGACGGGCACCACCGCGCCCAGCATGAGCCGGTCGGTCAACATCACGGCACCGTAGGATTCGAGGACGCCGAGGCTCCCAAGGAGCCGCGCCGCCACCTGGCCGTCCGGCCCAACCGCAACAATCGGGTCATTCGCGTGCACCCACCGCAGACCGGCGCGCGTCGTCCCGCGAGGCTGAGCGATGGCCGCTTCATGCACGACACCTGCGCGGGGGCCGATGGCGGTCTCAAGCCGCTGACCGGGGAGCGAGAGCGCGGCCGTGGGCGTCATCGCGACCACCAAGACCCACAATGAGGACCGACCGCCCATCCTGCGCACGCTCGCTGCCATCGCCGTTCTCACTTGGGACGTTCGCGCGTTATCGTGCGAGCATCAGCGCATCATCCGGGCAGGCGCCGCGAGGAGCAAAAAAAGATGTCAGATGCGAGTCAGGGAGGCGCACGCAACGCGCGGTCAGGTCAGGCGTTCGTCGCCCTCCTCGACGTGATGGACCAGCTCCGAGACCCCGGAGGCTGCCCTTGGGATCGTGAGCAAACGCTGGCGACCTTACGCAAATACCTCATCGAGGAGGCGTACGAGGTGCTCGATGCGATAGACGCCGACAACGTAGACGACCACCGCGAAGAGCTCGGGGACCTGCTGCTGCAGATCGTGTTTCAGTCCAAGCTCCGCTCAGAGACCGGCGCGTTCGATGCCGGTGACGTCGCCGACAGCATTCGGACCAAGCTCGTGCGGCGTCATCCCCACGTATTCGCCGACGCGCAGGTTCAGGGCGCGGACGATGTCGTGCAGCGTTGGGCGGACATCAAGGCGACCGAGAAGGCCCGAGAGAGCGCCTTGGACGGCATACCGAGGGCTCTCCCCGCCTTACAGAGGGCCCAAAAGATGGGAGAGCGGGCGTCGAACGTCGGATTCGACTGGACGAGCGCCAGCGAAGTCGTCGCCAAGCTCGACGAAGAGCGTGCCGAGCTGGATGAAGCCTTGCGCGGAGGCGACCGCGCGGACATCGAGGCGGAGCTGGGCGACTACTTATTCACGGTCGTCAACGCGGCGCGGCACCTCGGCGTCGACGCGGAGAGCGCGCTGCGGGGCGCGGCCGACCGATTCGAGGGTCGGCTGCGTCGTGTCGAGGGCGATGCTCGGGGCGAAGGTGTCGCGCTGAGCGCGCTGTCGCCCGCAGAGCTCGACGAGCGCTGGCGTCGGGCCAAGTCCGCGCTGGCTCAGGGCTGAGGCGGCTCGCCCAAGATCGCACGAGCCGCGCGGACGGGGTCGAGCGTGCCGTCCGTGAGCGACGTGATGACGCTCTCCAGCCCCCCATGCGCCTGGAGACGCGCTTGGACGGCCGCACGAATCCCTTGGTCGATGCGGTCGACGAGCTCTCCCCTGCGACGTCGTTGCAGCCGAAGTCGCCAGCCGTCCCCCGCTTGGAGCGCAGCGCGGTGGGCGTCAATCGCAGCTGCGAGAGCGTCGGCGCCCCGGCCCTCGGTCGCCACGGTCTGAATGATCGGCACTGCGCGACCGTCCCGCGTGCCGCCCTCGAGGTCGAGGAGCATCTCGAGCTCGCGGACCATGCGCGCGGCTTCGGGGCGGTCGGCCTTGTTCACGACGAAGATGTCCGCGATCTCAAGCAGGCCCGCCTTGAGGGCCTGAACGGAGTCACCGAGCCCCGGGACCATGACGACGACGCTCGTGTGCGCGGTGTTCGCGATGTCGACCTCGTCCTGACCGACGCCGACGGTCTCGATGAGGATGCGGGCGTAGCCCATCGCGTCGAGCACGTTGACGACGTCGCGGGTCGAGCGGGACAGACCGCCCATGACGCCCCGCGTCGCGAGGCTCCGGATGAAGACGCCGCTGTCGCCGCTGTGCCCCTGCATACGGACCCGGTCACCCAAGATCGCACCGCCCGTAAACGGGCTGGAGGGGTCGATCGCCACGACCCCGACGTTGTGGCCTTGACGCCGCCACTCGGTCACGAGGCGGTCCGTCAGGGTACTCTTGCCAGCACCGGGATTGCCCGTGATCCCCACGATGTGGGCGCGTCCCGTGTGGGGGTAGAGCAACGCCAGCGCGGCGTCGCCTTCGGGACGCCCGTCGTCGAGGTCTCGCATCAGGCGGGACGCCGCGCGCACCTCGCCCCGCAAGACCGCGTCGACGCGCGCCTGCGTGTCAGTCACTGCGCGTGCGCCTCGACGACGCGGCGGCCCAAGGTCAAGCGTTGCGCCTCAGAGGTGCCCTCGGAGAGCTGGCAGTGCTTCGCGTCCCGCCAGAAGCGCTCAACCAAGTACTCGCGCGTGTAGCCATAGCCGCCGTGGACCTGAATCGCGCGATCGCAAATCCGCATCGCCGCGTCGGCCGCGTAGGCCTTCGCCATCGCGGCGTCGGTGGTCGCTGGCGCGCCGCGATCAAGGGCGGCCGCTGCGCGCCAGGTGAGGAGGCGCGCGGCGTCCAGCTCAGTGGCGCTGTCGGCGATGTGCCACTGCACGCCTTGAAAGTCGCCGATGGGCTTGCCGAACTGCTTGCGCTCCAGCGCGTAGCGACTCGCGGCGTCGAGTGCCGCTCGGGCGAGGCCGACGGTGAGCGCTGCGCGCACGACCCGCGACCGGTCCAGCACGGTGCCGAGCGCCAGCGCGCCATCGACCGGACCGAGCCGCGAGTCGTCGCTCACGTCCACGTCTTCGAAGGTCAGGGTCGCGCGGGGCGCGGCGCGCATGCCCAGGGCGTCGGCGTGAGCCCGCGCGCTCAAGCCGCGCTGTTCGCTACGCAACACAAACGCCGTCGCGCCGCCGTTGCCCGTGGTTGCGAAGACCACGATGACATCCGCACGGTGGCCGTGAACGACGTTCGCCTTCGTGCCGTTCAGGCGCCACCCCGACGAAGTGCGTTCTGCTGTGAGCGTGCCTGCAAGGGGCGCCTGACCACTCCCCTGCTCGTACAAAGCCCAAGTCCCCAGCGCGCGGCCCTCGGCCAGCGCCTCGAGAATCCCGGGCGGCGCTCGATCTCCACCGAGCGCCTGAATCGTCGCGGCGCAGTGCACATTGTGCGTGGCCGCGAGCAAGGCGAGTGACCCATCCCCCGCCGCGAGCTCTTCGACTGCGATCGCGCAGGCGAGCGTGTCCATGCCCGCGCCGCCCCGCGAATCGTCTACGAGCACGCCCAGCAGTCCGAGTTCGCCGAGGGCGCGTAGGGTCGCTTCGGGCAAGGCGCGCGCGTGGTCCCACTCGGTCGCTTGCGGGGCGACGTGGCTTGAGACGAACGCCCGCACGGTCTGCCGGAGCATCGCGTGGTTCTCGCTGAGGGTCAGGTTCACGGTCACTCTCCTGCGCTGTGAGGCGCGTTCAGACAGGCACGACGCCGCTCTTGCGGCGCGTGGGGAGCTCGTAGCCCTCGCGATAGAGGTCGAAGCGGCGGACCAGCTCCCCGCGGAGCGCGTTGCCCGCGACGATGTCGTCGACGACGAGCTCACTCGCGAGCTTGAAGAGGTCGACGTCCTCTGCGTATTCGTCGCGGAGTCGCTGCACGTACGCGGGCCGTTCGGCCTCGGGCAACGCTTGGATTTTATTGAAGTAAACGGCGTTCACGGCCGCCTCGGGGCCCATGACCGCGATCATGGCCTGAGGGAGTGCGAGGCAGCAGTCGGGCTCGAAGCCGGGGCCGCACATCGCGTACAGACCCGCGCCGTAGGCCTTGCGAACGACGACGCTGATGCGCGGTACCGTGGCGTCGCTCACCGCGCTGATCATCTTGGCGCCGTGGCGAATGATGCCCTCGCGCTCGACCTTGGAGCCGATCATGAAGCCGGGGACGTCCGCGAGGTACAGCAGCGGGATGTTGAAGGCGTCACACAGGCGGATGAACTTGGCGGCCTTGTCGGCGCTGTCGACAAAGAGCACGCCGCCCTTTTGCTTCGGCTGATTCGCGAGGATGCCGATCGGGTGGCCATCGATGCGCGCGAAGCCCGTGATGAGCTCTTTCGCGAACCGCTTCTTGACCTCGAGCCACGAGCCCTCGTCGATGAGGGCGTCGATGGCGTGCTGCATGTCGAAGAGCTTGTTCTGCTGCGCTGGCACGATCGCGTCGAGCTCAAGACCGGCGCGCGGCGGCTTGGGGGTGGCCCGTGGGGGCGGCTGGGTGCAGTTTGTCGGCAGGTAGCTCAGGTACGCCCGGCACCACGCGAGCGCCTCGGCCTCGTCCTTCGCGAGCGCGTCGCCGCAACCGGACACTTCGCAGTGCATGCGCGCGCCGCCCATGTCCTCGAGGGAGACCTTCTCACCGATCACCATCTCGGCCATGCGCGGGCTGCCGAGGTACATGCTCGCGTTCTTGTCGACCATCACGAGCACGTCGCAGAACGCGGGAATGTACGCGCCGCCGGCCGCCGAGGGCCCGAACAGCAGGCACACCTGCGGGACCTCGCCCGACATCCGGACCTGGTTGTAGAAGATGCGGCCTGCGCCCCGCCGCCCCGGGAACATCTCGACCTGGTCGGTGATGCGCGCCCCTGCGGAGTCGACGAGGTAGAGCATCGGGCAGCGCCGCTTGGCGGCGGTCTCTTGGATCCGCAGGATCTTCTCGACCGTGAGCTTGCCCCACGAGCCCGCCTTGATCGTCGAGTCATTCGCCATGATGGCGACGGGGCGCCCGTCGATGCGCGCCAAGCCGGTCACTACGCCGTCTGCGGGCAGGTCGTCTGCGCGCTGGTTGGCGAAGAAGCCGTCCTCGACAAAGCTGCCGGGGTCGACCAAACGCTCGATGCGCTCTCGACAGAAGAGCTTGCCTTGCGCGGTGTTCTGCTCGTGGTACTTGGGCGCGCCGCCCTTGATGATGCGGGCGCGCTCTGCCTCGAGCTGCTGGCTATCGTGTGTGCTCATTCGCTCACTCTCCCTGGAAGCGCGGTGGACGCTTCTCGGCGAAGGCCGCGAGGCCCTCGAGACGGTCCTTGGTCGGGATGGTCACCTCGTAGCACGCCCGCTCCCAGGCGAGCCCAGCCTCGAGGTGCAGGTCATAGCCCTCGTCGACCGCACGCTTCGCCTGCATGACGCTGATGGGCGCGGCGAGCCCGACCTCGTCCGCGAGCGCATGCGCCGCGGCCTCGTGGTCGTCGGCGACACGGTTCACGACGCCGAGAGCCAGCGCGTGGTCCGCGGTGATGCGTGACCCGGTCAGGATGAGCTCTTTCGCCCGAGCGACCCCGATCAGGCGCGGCAGGCGCTGCGTGCCACCCGCGCCCGGCAGAATGCCCAGACGCACCTCCGGCAGGCCCAGAATCGCGTCGCGCTGAGCGACACGCAGGTCCGCGCACAGAGAGAGCTCAAGGCCGCCGCCGAGGCATGCGCCGTGCAGCGCCGCGATCCAGACCTTGGGCGAGCGCTCAATCGAGCGAAAGGCGAAGTTCATTTGACCGACGAAGACCCGGACCTCATCGGGTGTCAGGCTCTGCCGCTCCTTGAGGTCCGCGCCCGCGCAGAACGCCTTGTCGCCAGCGCCGCACAGAACGACCGCGCGCAGCACCTTGGAGCGGCCTGCCTGCTCGGCCGCGCGCGTGATCCCGGCGACAACGTCGCGCCCCAGCGCATTGCGCCGCTCTGGCATGTTCAACCGCACGACCCACTTCGCGCCGTGGTCCTCGATCAGCACCGCGTCGTTCGCGCTCACCCTCGCCTCCATCGACTTGATTGCTAGGAAAACAGATTGCCGCGCGTGAAGTTCACCCCGCCGCGCACAAGGCCTTGAGCGCTCTGCCTGGGAGCTCACGGCCCAAGCACGCCTGAGCAAACGCCCCGGCGCGTGCGAGGTGACCGAGATCAATCCCCGTCTCGACGCCCATGCCGTGCAACATGAACACGAGGTCCTCGGTCGCGAGGTTGCCGCTGGCCCCCGCCGCGTAGGGGCAGCCGCCCATGCCGCCGATGCTTGCATCGAAGGTCGTGATCCCCAGTTCGAGGCCCACTAAGCAGTTCGCGAGCGCAGTGCCGCGGGTGTCGTGCATGTGCATGGCGAGGGCATTCGCGGGGATGCGCTCAAGCAGAGCTTCGAGGAGCCGCGCGGTCTGCCGCGGAGTCCCCACCCCGATGGTGTCGCCGAGCGAGACTTCGTAGACGCCCAAGTCGAGCAAGCGCTGGGCGATATCGGTGACCTGCGAAGCCGCGACCTCGCCTTCGTATGGGCAGCCCCACACCGCGCTGACGTAACCGCGGATTCGGACGCCCTCGGCGATGCAGCGCGCGAAGACGGGGGCGAACGCGGGCCAGGTGTCGGCGATGGACTTGTTGATGTTTCGCTGGTTGTGGGTCTCGCTCGCGGACATGAAGACCGCGACCTCGCGCACGCCATTCTCGAGGGCGCGCTCCAAACCGCGCTCGTTCGGCACGAGGGCCGTGAGCCGACAGTCCGCAAGGGGCGCGTCTCGCAAAGCTGCGGCGACATGCTCCGCATCGGCGAGCGGCGGGATCCAGCGTGGGTTGACGAAGCTCGTGATCTCGATGTCACGCAGCCCCGCAGCGTGCAAGTACTCGACCAGACGCACCTTGTCCTCAGTCGGGACAAACACCGCCTCGTTCTGCAAGCCGTCGCGTGGGCCGACCTCGTAGACGCGAACGCGCGCTGGGAGTCGGTCGAACACTCAGCCTCGCGCCGCCGCCTGCGCGCGGACCCACTCGATGATCTCGTCGAGCCGAGAGCCCGGCGTAAAGATGCGCGCGGCGCCGCCCGCCAGCAGACCTGGGATGTCGTCCTCAGGAATGATGCCGCCCCCAAAGAGCACGATGTCACTCGCGCCTCTTGAGTTGAGCGCCTGTCGCACCGCAGGGAACAGCGTGTTGTGGGCACCACTCAGCACCGACAGCCCGACCAAGTCGACGTCCTCCTGAACCGCGGCCTCAGCGACCC
>CANLBD010000131.1 GCA_947488215.1 Myxococcales bacterium
CGGGCGCCCCACCTGCGCCGCTCCTCAACGCAGCGCCGGGGGAGTGGCACACGCTCACCCCCGCGCCGGTGGACCACAACGGCCTGACGCTGGCGGCCGCGGGGCTCCCGGGCAGCGCCCTCTCGCGCCAGCGCTACTGCGTTCATTACTGGCTCGAGCCCCTCACTGGGCTCTACGAGGGCGTGATGAACGCGCGCGTTCGTGTCCTGTGGACACGCGACGTCCGCAGCAACGAGGGGCTGGCCGAGGTGTGCAGCGAGGCGGGCGCCAACGCCTTCGACGGACGTCCCGTGGCCGACCGTACTCAGCGCTTCGCTTCGATGACTCTGCCGGGGACGGTGCGTGCCCATGTCGACTGAGCGCCTGCGTCCGAAATCCCGCGGCTTCACCCTGGTGGAGTTGCTCGTCGCCGGGCTGATCTCGGCGGTCGTCCTGCTCGCGATCTACTTCGTGTTCACAGCGAACTCGCGGCAGTACTACCAGCAGGAGCAGATCGTGCAGATGCAGGAGTCGATGCGGTTCGCCGTCGACTACCTCAAGAACGACCTGCGCAACGCGGGGCGCTTGGCCGTCATCAACGGCGCGGCCGTCAGCGCGGGCGTTCGCGATCCGGGCTTCTGCGCGGCGTCCGCTGAGCCAGAACTTCGGGCGATCGACCTGGTCAACAACGACGCGGCGCTCGCGCCCGTCATCCTCCGCAGTCACCGAAACGACCTCGCGCCGGACCGTGTCCGGATCCTCACGGATGCTTCGGGCGGCACGCTGCTGACGGCCTCGACCAACGACGGCGTGACCATCTCGGTCGCCCCCGCGCTGCGGCAAGGCTCTCGCTCGGCGCAGGCGATGCTCGGGAGCGAGGCGCAGTTCACGACGGTGTACCGACCGGGTCACGTGCTCCGCATCGAGAACCGCGAGCGTGCTTTCGACCTCGCGGTGATCACGGGGGTGGCCTACAACGGCGGTGTCCCGACCATCACGGTGGCGGGCTTTCGCTGCCAGGCGCTGCAGTTTTGCGAGGACTGCGCCGTCAACGCCGTTCAACTCGTTCGGTATCGTGTCGACTCGGACCCGCCGGGCGAACCGGACGCGACCAAGACGGACCTGGTACGCGAGGTGCTCGACGCGACGGACCCCGCGCTGGAGCGGACGCTCGTGGGCTCAAGGCTCACGATCGCGGAGAACGTCGTGAACATGCAGGTCTGGGGGCGTTACGATGTTCGGGCCCCGGGAGCGGCCGCTGAACTCCCCGCGGATCCGGACCCGACGGACGACGTTGGCAACTGGCCGGGGGCCGCGGACGAGGGCGCGCGAATGAACGCGACGCCGCATCGCTTGCGCGCCCTGAATGTCTTGCTCGCGACGCGCTCCGCTCGAGAAGACCCCGAGATGACGGTCGCGCTCGACCGCGATGTTCAGGCAGACCAACGCATCGCTGCAGACCGGACTTGGTTCAATGTGACGCCCGAGGTGGACGGTCAGACGCCGGCTTACGCCCGGGTCACCACGCTCACGGCCCAGGTCGAGACTCCCAACTTGTTGACCGAGGCGAACCCATGACACCTCGACGACGCCGTCAGGCGCGCGGAAACGCGCTGATTTTGGCCGTTTTGATCATGTTCGCCATGCTCGGTCTGGGCATGGTTGCGCTGCGTTCGACATCACAAGCGATCGCATCATCGGGGAACACCCGGCTCACACAGCAGGCGCGCGCTGTCGCTGAGGCTGGCCTGTACCACGTGGCGACGCTGATGAACCGAAACGGGCTCGCGCTCCTCAACGCCCGCAAGCTGTGGGCAGAGGGCGCCGTGATTCAGTTCGACAGCGACGGCGTGGTCCAGTTTGAAGAGCCGGGCGGGCAGGTGCGGCCCGGCCCCGCGCAGCCCGTCCCCGCCGTCTTTGTTGCAGCGCCCGGCGCTGACCCCCCGCCGCCGGCGCTCGGCGACTTCGAGCGAGGGAGCGGGCTACGCCCCAGCTATCGCGTCACGGTCGACGGGCTGCGTCAGAGCGCGGCCGCAGGGACGAGCGGCACGAACCAAGGCCAGACGTTCGTCGACTGCACCATCGAGCTCCAAGCGACAGGCTATGTCGCGCGGGAGAACCTGCCAACAGCCGACGATCTGAACGCGGCCAACGTTGAAGAACAGTACGCGGAGCAGCGCCTGAAAGCCGTTATTCGGCTGCGCAGCGTGCCGCAGGAGGTCTGTGTCCGATGAACGCTTTGCGAATCGCGCTCGCTGCGGGGCTCGCCCTCGCGGTTGTCCCCGGGGTAACCTCCGCGCAGGGCGGCGTCGCCGGACCGCCGAAGCCGGACGTCATGCTGCTGGTGAACAGCGGCCGAACAATGGGCCTGCAGGTCGGCTTTGACGCGCAGTCTGGCGCACCTCGGCGCGTGAAGTGCGCGCTGAGCGCCGGGATGCCCGACCCGACGATCTCTTACACGCGGAGTCGTCTCGAGACCATCAAGGCTGTTCTGACAGGACGCGCTGCCTCCGAGGCGCAGGACGGTTACTGGTGCACGGTCGGCGAGGCGCAGCCAGTCTGCGGCCAGGCGCCGGGCGGCAGTCGACTCTTCTCGGAGCCCGCGTGCGGCCTAGATGCCGTCATTCCGCACAGCCAGTCGATGTGCTGCGCGACTCGGAGCGCGAACGGCTGCTCGGTCTGGAAGCGCTGCGGCGCGGACTCAGGGGTGTTCACGGACCAGAACGGACTCTTCCAAGACGAGAAGATGTTCGTCCCCTACGAGCCGGGGAATACGTTTACGACCGATGGCCTGATCCACTCGACGCGTCTCAGCGTGCGTTGGGGCTTGATGACGACGGACGGCGATCCGGAGGGGGGATCACGTGAGGATGGGGCCTTTTCGTACCCTCGGGCCCTCAACCTCGTCCCAGACCCGCTGATGGTCTCCCCGAAGCTCCCGTTCTTCGTTCCGCCCAACTTGGACCCGAATGCGCCGCGGCCACTCGACGGCCTCTTCTTCGTCAGGACCGTGGACGAGAGCAACCGTCTCAACCGAGCGAACTTCGCGCTCAATCTGGGGATTCGGAACGAGTACGCGCCGTTCGGCGGGCTGGTCGCAGGCGGGTGGCGCTATGACCCGGCGACGGGCGTGCGGACAAACGTGGGGGACTCCGTGTCCGAGGTCGGCATGCACAACGCCTTTGTGGCGGGTCGTGTGCGCTCGATGACCCCTTCGAGGGAAGCGCCGCTGGCCGCCGCGCTCGCGGATGCGGTCGACCACTTCGAGCGGGAGGCCGCAGGCGGCGGCGACCCGTCGTTCGCGTGTCGCCAGAAGTCGCTCGTGGTGGTCACGGACCAAGGCGTCAGTGACTACTTCGGCGGCAAGTCGTGCGTCGGTGACGCTGAGTGCGTGTTCAACAACGGCTTGGTCCAAGGCGCGTGCGTCCCGCTGCAGTCCGTCGACGAGGCGGCCAGCGCCACGCCGGCGCGTGTATGCCGACTCCCAGAGGGCTACCCGTACCCCGCGCCGGCGGTCTCCGCGGCCCGGCTGCGCGCGCTCGGGGTGCCTGTCTTTATCGTGGCGTTCAGCGCCTTCTCCAACCACCCGAATGCGGTCGCTCGAGAGGACCGCGTGCGCTCCGAGCTCAAGCGGATCGCGCAGGTCGGCTCGCCCGGCATGGGCTACGACGGCCTCTCCGACGGCTACTTCCGAGCGGACGACGCCGACCAACTTCGGCGCGCGCTCGAGCACATCGTCAACGGTACGCAGGCGGGGTTCATCGGGCACACGCGCCCGCTCGTCCTCTCACCGCGCAAAGGCGACGGCCGTGACCTCGACAACAATGGCACCGAGGTCGCTCAGTGGCGCATCAACGCGTTCTCCGAGGTGCCCGGGGGAGGGGACACCTATCGCTACGGTCGCATCGAGCGCGTAGACTACGGCTGCGCGCGCGGCGCAGGCGGCGCGGCCGACGCCCCGGGCGCGCGAGACATCATCTCTCGCGCGCGCTTCGACGCCCTCTTCGCGGCTCGCGACCGCGGTGCGCTTGCGCGCCGCTCTGTGACGCGCAGCTTAGACCGAAGCGCCGTGCTCGCCGTGTTGGGTGGGGGAGGCGCCTCAGTCTTCGAGCAAAATGGCGCGCTGGGTCAGGCGCTCCCGCGGCCTACGGTCGTCTCGATGCTGGGTTTGACCGGCTCTGCAGAAGACGTGGCAGCGGGTCTGAGCCGTTCGGGCCTGCTGGTCAACGGCTACTTCGGCGCCCGTGGTGTCCAGAACGGCCTGCCCGTGACCGCCCAGCTCGGTGAGATCTTCGAGTCTGACCTCGCGCCCATTGTCGCGCCGCAGCTCGACTTGACCAGCCCTGCGTACCAGGCGTACGCCCAGAGCAATCGAGACCGGCCGACCCTGATGGCCGCGGGCGCGAATGACGGTCAGGTGCATGTGTACCGCGTAGACGATGGCTTCGAGGTCGTGAACTTCGTGCCTCGGTCCGCCTGGTCGCGCATGAACGGCGCCCCCGTGGTCCGCACGGTGAATGGCCCCATGGAGAGCGGCGACATCGCGGCGTGTCGTGCGCTCGGTCAGGGGAACGCGACATGTCCTCAGGGCCTGAACGACGCGAGCTTCCGCACGATGCTCGTCGGCGGCGTCGGGCGAGATGCGCCCAACATCTACGGGGTCGACTTGACTTACGCCCGCGGCCTCGCTCGTCGAGAGGGCGGGGCGGACGGCGCCCGCCTGAACTTCGCGGAGCTCTTTAAGGGCGCTGGGCCCGAGCGTCCGTATGTGTGGGACGTGACGGACGAGCTCCCCACGCTGATTCATCAGGAGAATGGACTGTCGTTCCCGCTGCTTGGACCTTCGGTCTCCAAGCCGGCGCTCACGCACGTTCGCTACGATGACGGTGGCACTGTGGTCGTGCGCGGCGCTGTCATCGTCGGCTGCGGCGACGATGGCGAGGCAGGCTTGACGCTCACGCCGATGCGCCGTGGCCGTTGCGTGCTCGTCTTGGACGCGAGCACGGGCGAGGTCATCAAGCGCATCGACGACCGCAGTGGGCGGACGGGCGTGGTTCCGATGAACGCGCCGATGACGGGCTCCGTCGCGGTGTGGCCTAGCGTAGGCGTCGCGCCGGCTGAGCGCGCGTTCATCGGCGACGCCTTCGGCCGGATGTGGCGCATTGACCTGCGCAGCTCGAATCGCGCAGCGTGGAAGGCGACCGCGATCTTCCCGTTTGAGGACAACGCGTTGAACAACGGCTTCGAGTCGGGTCGAGCGGTGATCGGGCGACCCGCGCTGTCTCTGCGCGAGGGGGGCGCGCTGTCCGTGGTCTTTGCGAACTCGGAGCTGTCGCTCGGCCTAGGCGCTCAGCAGAGTGCCCCCCGGTCGGCTGTGGTCAGCCTAACGGACGCCGCAGTGATTGGCGCCGGTGGGGCGTTGAACTTCGAGGCATCGCCCGCGTATGTCCTGCCGCTCGCCGATAACGAGGTCGTGACGGGCGAGCCGGTCGTCTTTGACGGGACGCTCTTGTTCACGACCGCACAGTCGAGCTTGGTCGCGTGTGCCTCGTCGCTGGGGCGTCTCTACGGAGTGCACGCTTGGGAGACGCTGCGGGCGCCCAACGGCGCGCCGCGCTCCTTCGTGACTCAGGACAACCGGCGACTGTCTGTCGTGCCGAAACTCCCGGTCTTCAACCAAGATGGGACGCCGAGTGACTTGGCGCTGGCCTATGTGCTGCCCGCGGGCCGGATTGCGTATGGCGTGTCGTTGGCTGCGGTGCCGGGCTGCGACAGCAGCGAGGGGACAACGACCGAGGTCGTCCTGAACCTCTCCGATTCGCAGTCGGGGGGGGCGCGTGAGGTCACACCGGCGCAAATGCGCGCCGAGGTCCCGCGTAACGGTGCGCTCAGCACCGTTGGCTTGGACGGCGGTGTCTTCGCGAAGGCGGACAACGCGCAGCTCTCCGTGTGCTTGAACTGCGACAAGGACGGTAAGGCGCTAGGCGGGCAGGGGCATGGGTCGTCTCGCGGCCCGTTCCCCTCGTCCGTGTCCTACTGGGGCAGCACCTTCGCGGACTGACGCGGGTGTGGTAGCGTCCGACCTTATGGGGACACGACTCTCGGTCGTTTGGGTTTGGCTCATCGTGGGCCTGTGGGCGTCGACGGGGCTCGCGCAGCCTACCGTAGGCGTGGGCATCATCCCGTTTGAGACGCCGGTGAGCCAGGCGTCGGGCGGTGAGCGTGCTCTTGAGGCGCTCCGCGGCGCGCTTGAGCTCGTCCCGGGCTATGTCGAGAAGGGACCGATCCAGCTGACGCTCGACGAGGCGCGGCTGTCTTACGCCTGCGTAGACGAGCAGCCTGCGTGCCTTGGACAGGTGGGCGCGCTCGTGGGCGCGGACGTCTTGGTCTGGGGGCGGCTGGCAGGCAAGGACGGCGACTGGGCCCTCGAACTTCACGTCATCGAGGTCCGCGAGGGCAAGAGCGCGGACCGAGTGCTGCGCGAGCGAGGTGACAGGGCGCTCGCTCAGCTCGGTCACGCAGCGGCGGAGGCGGTGGTGGGCCATCGAATCGAGCGCGCGGGCGTGCTCGCGGTGCGCAGTCTCCCCGCAGGCGCGCTCGTCTACGTCGACGGCATGGAGCGGGGGGCGACACCGGTCGACCTGACGCTCCCCGAGGGCGAGTACGCGCTGGAGCTTCGGATGAGCGGCATGATGCCCTGGCAGCAGGATGTGGCGTTGAAGCCGGGTAAGCAGCTCGTCGATGCATCGCTCCGTGAGGTCGACGAGGTCGAGGGCGTTGAGGTCGGGGCGCGGCCTCGCGAGCGCGCGGAGGCATCACCGAGTCGGGTCGACCTGTGGGTCACCGCAGCGGGGGGCGTCGTGACGCTCGCGGGTGGCGTCTCTGCGGCGATCTTCGGGCTGGAGGCGCAGTCTCGTGCGAACGCCGCCGGCGCAGCCCAGACTCCCGACGAGTACACCGCCCAGCGCCAACCCTTCCAAGACGCCAAGACGATGACGAACGTCTCGCTCGGCGTGACCGCCGTCGGTGCCGTGGTGACCGGCGTCTTTGCGTATCGCTGGCTGACGTCCGACGAGGACGAGCCGGAGGCGGAGCCTGTCGCTCAATTTGGCCTCACGCCGAGTGGCGGGTGGGTCATGGGGCGCTTCTGAACTGCGCAGTGAAAAAAAATGCTGCAATGCACAAAATCGGCTTGCAATCGTTCTCGCTGTGAATAGAGTCTCTTCGTGCGGCGCAACATAAACCACCCGCCGCAGTCAGGAGAGGGACGATGACGCCGAGCTTCTTCGAGGAGAGCCGCAAGCTGGTCGAGGGTGAGATGGGCTACTGGAAGGCGCAGTTCGAGAGCGCGACCCAGCAGCAGCTGGCCGTGGGCGAGCAGCTCACCGCTCAGCTCCGGGCTCGCATGGACGACGCCGGTCAGCGCGCCACAGAGGTCATGAAGCACCAGATGGCCGTCGCTGAGCAGGCCACGACGCTGCTGACCAACGCCTTCGCCGCGATGACGGTCAAGCCCTGAGGCCAAACCCTTCTGGAGTCGACATGGACCCGAACGCGCTGAAGAATGCCTGGACCCAGTGGATGAGCGGCCTTGCGCAGGGTGGCCAGGGGCCCGCGGCGCAGGTGTACCGTGAGTGGGAGCAGTGGGTCGGGCAGCAGTTCGACAAGCTCGCCCGCAGCGAGACATTTCTTGGCCAGACGGCGAAGGCGCTCGAGGGCTCGTTTGTCCTCAAGAGCCAGTTCGACCGCGCGCTCGAGGGATCCCTCAAGGCGATGCGGATGCCGAGCGCAGGTGACCTTGAGGCTGTGCACAAGCGCCTCGACGCGCTCGAGCGTCGGCTTGACCAGATCGTCGACCAACTTGAGGCGCAGGTGCCGAAGGCTGCGTCGAAGCGGGCGGCCAAGCCATGATGGCGCAGGTCCTCGAGGCGGTGAGCGAGGCAGCGAAGCGGACCCTGCCGGTCGAGCTGCGCGGACAGGAGCCCGCGGGCGGCCACACGCGCTTCGACGTTGTCGGTGAGCGCGGTCCGGTCAAGGTGCTGTACTACGCGCCGCGCGGTGAGCGCGTCCTCAAGACGCCCGTGGTGCTGGCCTACTCGCTCATCAACCGCTACTACATCCTCGATTTTCTCCCTGGGCGCTCGCTCATCGAGTTCCTGACGGGCCAGGGCCACCCTTGCTATGTC